>NZ_JAGETK010000008.1:0-239165 GCF_017573605.1 Salmonella sp. 32070601201500089SM | reverse complement strand
GACCGAAGTAAGCAACGCGTTCTGGCTGGTTATCCTGGTCAGTGTACAGGCAGGAGGTGTGACCGATACCGCCCATAGCGACCAGTTTTTCTGCTTTTTCTACCGCTTCTTCGAAATCTTTCGCACGATACATCGCCAGAGTCGGAGACAGTTTTTCGTGTGCGAACGGTTCGCTTTCGTCAACGACTGTAACTTCACCGATCAGAATCTTGGTGGTTTCTGGTACGGAGAAGCCTGCCAGTTCAGCGATTTTGTAGGCTGGCTGACCGACGATAGCGGCGTTCAGAGCGCCATTTTTCAGGATAACGTTTTGAACCGCTTTCAGCTCCTGGCCCTGCAGCATGTAGCCGCCGTGGCTGGCGAAACGTTCGCGAACGGCATCATAGACGGAATCAACAACGACAACAGACTGTTCAGAAGCACAGATTACGCCGTTATCGAAGGTTTTAGACATCAGAACAGACGCCACAGCGCGTTTGATATCAGCGGTTTCATCAATGACAACCGGAGTGTTGCCTGCACCTACGCCGATAGCCGGTTTACCGGAGCTGTATGCAGCTTTAACCATGCCTGGACCGCCAGTGGCGAGGATCAGGTTAATATCCGGGTGGTGCATCAACGCGTTAGACAGTTCTACGGAAGGTTGATCGATCCAGCCAATCAGATCTTTCGGCGCGCCGGCAGCGATAGCCGCTTGCAGAACGATGTCTGCCGCTTTGTTGGTTGCTTCTTTAGCGCGCGGATGCGGAGAAAAGATGATGGCGTTACGGGTCTTCAGGCTAATCAGCGATTTGAAGATCGCGGTAGAGGTCGGGTTAGTGGTTGGAACGATACCGCAAATAATGCCGATAGGTTCAGCAATGGTGATGGTCCCGAAGGTGTCGTCTTCAGACAGCACGCCGCAGGTTTTTTCATCTTTATAGGCATTGTAAATATATTCAGAAGCGAAGTGGTTTTTAATCACTTTGTCTTCCACGATACCCATACCGGATTCGGCGACGGCCATTTTGGCCAGCGGAATGCGGGCATCAGCGGCTGCCAGAGCGGCGGCGCGGAAGATTTTGTCGACCTGTTCTTGAGTGAAACTGGCATATTCACGCTGGGCTTTTTTTACACGCTCTACGAGTGCGTTAAGTTCAGCGACATTAGTAACAGCCATAATGCTCTCCTGATAATGTTAAACTTTTTTAGTAAATCATCTGCGCGATACGTGAGTATAGACAGATCGACGATACTTTGTATAAATGCCTGAAATTCAGGTGGTTACTTAACGTCCGTTTCGCTCTGATTTACTAAAAGAGCTTCTGCGTTAGTATCATTTAACTCTAACGCGTTACGTCCAGGTGGCGTAAGCAAGATTACTCACTTCTGAGTAGCGATTGTGTGATCTAAATCAAGATTACGCAAAGCTGACACCTTTCAGCAGGCCATTTTAGCCTTTTATGTAAATTGTTAAGAAATCGTTGTCATGAAGAGTGAGTGGTTTAGCATAACGAGTACATATAAATAACAGCGATGAATGGATGAAATTAGGTGTAGATAAGAGGTGAACTATGCGAATAAAAGGCGTATCTTCTGCGCGTTTTGATCATTAACGAAAATTGACTTCATCCGGCTAACGCTTCGGAGCTAACCGTGATTCAACCGCTTTTTGATTTTCCTGTTTACTTTAAGTTCTTTATCGGGCTCTTTGCGCTGGTTAACCCGGTGGGGATTATTCCCGTTTTCATCAGCATGACCAGCTACCAGACGGCCACGGCGCGTAATAAAACTAACCTCACCGCGAATCTGTCGGTCGCGATTATCTTGTGGAGTTCCTTATTCCTCGGCGATGGCATCCTGCAACTCTTTGGTATTTCTATTGATTCGTTCAGAATTGCGGGCGGTATCCTGGTTGTCACCATTGCAATGTCGATGATCAGCGGGAAGCTGGGGGAAGATAAACAAAACAAGCAAGAAAAGTCAGAGACGGCCATACGCGAGAGCATTGGCGTTGTGCCGTTAGCGCTGCCGTTAATGGCGGGGCCAGGGGCGATCAGCTCCACTATCGTCTGGGGGACGCGTTATCACAGCATCGCGCATTTGCTTGGTTTTTCAGTTGCCATTGCGCTTTTTGCGCTTTGCTGCTGGGGCGTGTTCCGTATGGCGCCGTGGCTGGTTCGTTTGCTGGGGCAAACCGGTATCAACGTTATTACCCGAATCATGGGGTTGTTGTTAATGGCGCTCGGCATCGAATTTATTGTCACAGGAATAAAAGGCATTTTCCCCGGCTTGCTCAACTAAACTCCCACCTGCTGATTTACAGGCGGCGCCCTAAGGGGCCGCCTTGTGACATTCCCACGTAACACTTCTTACTTTGATAAGCATTCAGCGTTTAAATGATAAAAAATACTAATATAATCTAACGCTATTTATTTTTATTAATCAAACTATTATCAACATTACTGAGACCGTGAGAAGCGGTAGGTCTGTTATTTTATTCACACCATACTCTGGGGCTTGATGAAGGATTATTGAAATGTTATTAGTTGTTTCAGCTCTACTGTAGATGAATGTGCTAAATAATGAGCATTTGTTAAATTTGTGTGTCTTTTCTGGCGCAGGCATATCCTACGATGTGATAGCGAGGCGATTTTCTTTCAACTTATTGATTGTAAGGAATAAATTAAAGATTTTTAACATTCTTTAACTGTTTTTCTGGGCAGGAAATTTTCCATAAAAGAGAATTGGTTAACAAAATTGTAAAATGAATTGGCGGTTCAGAAACGCATTTGATACTTTTCGGCCAAACATTTTGCAGAAGATTTCACATTGTTGATAACTATTTTCATTTACATGGTTGTCAGAAATAACGTGCGACGTGGGCAGGTACGTCGTATAGCGAATCGACGAAAGGCGATCGAACGAATCGTCAGAATAAATAAAGTCGGTGATAGCAAAAGCAGTGACAGACCTGGCAGTACACCACCAGTGCTGCACAGGAACCCTGACGGGATTAAACAGGCTGGTAAAAACCAGTAATTATAATGAGTGGAGTACAAACACAATGTCTAACATCACGAAAAAAAGTTTGATTGCAGCGGGAATACTCACTGCGCTCATCGCCGCCAGCGCCGCGACTGCGGCAGACGTGCCCGCCGGCGTTCAGTTAGCCGACAAGCAAACGTTGGTACGTAATAACGGATCAGAAGTGCAGTCTCTCGACCCGCATAAAATTGAAGGCGTGCCGGAATCGAACGTCAGCCGTGACCTCTTCGAAGGCTTATTAATTAGTGATGTTGAGGGGCATCCTTCACCGGGCGTCGCGGAAAAATGGGAAAATAAAGATTTTAAAGTCTGGACATTCCATCTACGTGAAAATGCGAAATGGTCAGATGGTACGCCCGTCACCGCCCATGATTTCGTTTATAGTTGGCAACGCCTGGCCGATCCTAATACGGCATCGCCGTACGCCAGCTATCTGCAATACGGTCATATCGCTAATATCGATGACATTATCGCCGGTAAAAAACCCGCCACCGATCTGGGGGTAAAAGCGCTTGATGATCACACCTTTGAAGTGACCTTAAGTGAGCCGGTGCCTTATTTCTACAAATTGTTGGTCCACCCTTCAGTGTCTCCTGTACCGAAATCAGCGGTCGAAAAATTTGGCGATAAATGGACGCAACCGGCCAATATTGTCACTAACGGCGCTTATAAGTTAAAAAACTGGGTGGTGAACGAACGTATCGTGCTGGAGCGTAACCCGCAATACTGGGATAACGCCAAAACCGTCATCAATCAGGTAACTTATTTGCCTATCTCTTCGGAGGTGACGGATGTCAACCGCTACCGCAGCGGCGAGATCGATATGACTTATAACAATATGCCGATCGAATTATTCCAGAAACTGAAGAAAGAGATCCCGAATGAAGTCCGCGTAGACCCTTATTTGTGTACCTATTATTACGAAATTAATAATCAAAAAGCGCCGTTTAACGATGTCCGCGTGCGTACCGCGCTGAAACTGGCGTTAGATCGCGACATTATTGTTAATAAGGTTAAAAATCAGGGCGATTTACCCGCTTATAGCTACACGCCGCCGTATACCGATGGCGCAAAACTGGTAGAGCCTGAGTGGTTCAAATGGTCCCAGCAAAAGCGTAATGAAGAAGCGAAGAAATTGTTGGCTGAAGCCGGCTTTACGGCGGATAAGCCCTTAACATTCGACCTGCTGTATAACACCTCCGATCTGCATAAAAAACTGGCCATTGCCGTGGCGTCTATCTGGAAGAAAAATCTGGGCGTCAATGTGAATCTGGAGAATCAGGAATGGAAAACCTTCCTGGATACCCGTCATCAGGGCACCTTTGATGTTGCCAGAGCCGGGTGGTGCGCAGATTATAATGAACCGACCTCGTTCCTGAATACCATGTTGTCCGACAGTTCAAATAACACCGCGCATTATAAGAGCCCGGCGTTTGATAAGCTGATTGCCGACACGCTGAAAGTGGCGGACGATACGCAGCGCAGCGAACTCTACGCTAAAGCGGAGCAGCAGTTAGATAAAGACTCGGCTATTGTGCCGGTGTATTACTACGTTAACGCGCGCCTGGTGAAACCCTGGGTGGGCGGGTATACCGGTAAAGACCCGCTGGATAATATTTATGTGAAAAACTTATATATTATCAAACATTAATGGCAAGACATGGGACAACTGCGGTTGTCCCATGGTGTCTTTTTTCATCGCACTATAACTTTCCCTGGCGGATCTTTTGTCACGTCCGGGAAGTAAAGGCACAGGCCAGAAGGTACGGGCAATGTTGAAATTTATTTTACGCCGCTGTCTGGAAGCGATTCCGACGCTGTTTATTCTTATTACCATCTCTTTCTTTATGATGCGCCTCGCGCCGGGTAGCCCTTTTACTGGCGAGCGCGCATTGCCGCCGGAAGTGCTGGCCAATATTGAAGCAAAATATCATCTGAACGATCCCATCATGACGCAGTACTTCAGCTACCTGAAGCAGCTGGCGCATGGCGATTTTGGACCATCGTTTAAATACAAAGATTACACGGTCAACGATCTGGTTGCCGCCAGCTTCCCCGTTTCGGCGAAACTTGGCGCTGCCGCTTTTTTGCTGGCGGTCATTATTGGTGTCAGTGCTGGAGTGATTGCCGCGCTAAAGCAAAATACGCGATGGGATTATACGGTGATGGGATTTGCCATGACCGGCGTCGTTATCCCCAGTTTTGTGGTAGCGCCGCTACTGGTGATGGTCTTTGCAATAACCTTGCAATGGCTGCCTGGCGGCGGCTGGAACGGCGGGGCGTTAAAATTTATGATCCTGCCGATGGTCGCGCTTTCACTGGCCTATATTGCCAGCATCGCTCGTATTACGCGCGGCTCAATGATTGAAGTTCTGCATTCGAACTTTATTCGTACCGCGCGGGCAAAAGGATTACCGATGCGCAGAATCATCTTCCGCCATGCGTTAAAACCTGCGCTGCTGCCGGTTTTATCCTATATGGGGCCAGCCTTTGTCGGCATTATTACCGGCTCAATGGTGATTGAAACTATTTATGGCTTACCGGGCATTGGGCAGCTTTTCGTTAATGGCGCGCTCAACCGCGATTACTCGCTGGTGTTAAGTTTGACCATTCTAGTCGGGGCGCTGACCATATTATTTAACGCCATTGTCGATGTGCTCTATGCCGTTATCGACCCGAAAATTCGCTATTGATACTGGAGCTCGCGATGATGTTAAGTAAGAAAAACAGCGAGACGCTGGAAAATTTCAGTGAAAAGCTGGAGGTGGAAGGTCGCAGCCTTTGGCAAGATGCCCGTCGGCGCTTTATGCATAACCGTGCGGCGGTGGCCAGTCTTATTGTCCTGTTTCTGATAGCCCTGTTCGTGACAGTGGCGCCTATGCTGTCGCAATTTACCTATTTCGATACCGACTGGGGCATGATGTCCAGTGCGCCGGATATGGCGTCCGGTCACTATTTCGGCACTGACTCTTCCGGGCGCGATCTGTTGGTGCGCGTTGCCATCGGCGGGCGTATCTCATTAATGGTCGGGATTGCCGCCGCGCTGGTGGCGGTCATTGTCGGAACGCTGTATGGCTCGCTGTCCGGCTATCTGGGCGGCAAAATTGATTCTGTGATGATGCGTTTGTTGGAGATCCTCAACTCGTTCCCGTTTATGTTCTTTGTGATTTTGCTGGTGACGTTTTTTGGGCAGAACATTCTGTTGATTTTCGTCGCCATCGGCATGGTCTCCTGGCTTGATATGGCGCGTATCGTGCGTGGCCAAACCCTAAGTCTTAAACGTAAAGAATTCATCGAAGCCGCGCAGGTGGGTGGTGTGTCGACTGCCAGCATTGTGATCCGCCATATTGTGCCTAACGTCCTGGGCGTAGTGGTAGTGTATGCATCGTTGCTGGTGCCCAGCATGATTCTGTTTGAGTCTTTCCTCAGTTTCCTGGGGCTTGGGACGCAGGAACCGTTAAGCAGTTGGGGAGCGTTATTGAGCGATGGCGCAAATTCAATGGAAGTCTCACCGTGGCTGCTGCTGTTTCCGGCTGGCTTTCTCGTGGTGACGTTATTCTGTTTTAACTTTATTGGCGATGGCCTGCGTGATGCCCTCGACCCGAAAGATCGTTAAGGAGTACAGCCATGAGCTTATCAGAAACCGCGACTCAGGCGCCGCAACCGGCGAATGTACTGCTGGAGGTAAACGATCTTCGTGTTACGTTCGCTACGCCTGATGGCGATGTGACGGCGGTCAACGATCTGAACTTTACGCTTCGCGCTGGAGAAACGTTAGGTATTGTTGGCGAGTCTGGATCGGGGAAATCGCAAACGGCGTTCGCATTAATGGGACTGCTGGCGACGAATGGTCGAATCGGCGGTTCCGCGACCTTCAACGGACGTGAAATTCTTAATCTACCTGAGCGCGAACTGAATACGCTGCGCGCAGAACAGATTTCGATGATTTTTCAGGACCCGATGACCTCGCTAAATCCTTATATGCGCGTTGGGGAGCAGTTAATGGAAGTCCTGATGCTGCATAAAGGGATGAGCAAAGCGGAAGCTTTTGAAGAGTCCGTCAGAATGCTGGATGCCGTAAAAATGCCGGAAGCGCGCAAACGGATGAAAATGTACCCGCACGAATTTTCCGGCGGAATGCGTCAACGTGTGATGATTGCGATGGCGCTGTTGTGCAGGCCGAAACTGCTTATTGCCGATGAGCCTACCACCGCGCTTGATGTTACCGTGCAGGCGCAGATTATGACCTTGCTTAATGAGCTAAAGCGCGAATTTAATACCGCCGTTATCATGATTACCCACGATCTGGGCGTGGTCGCGGGTATTTGCGATAAGGTCCTGGTAATGTATGCCGGGCGTACCATGGAATACGGTAAGGCGCGCGATGTCTTTTATCAGCCCGTTCATCCGTATTCGATAGGCTTGCTTAATGCGGTGCCGCGTCTGGATAGCGAGGGGGCGGAAATGTTGACGATTCCGGGCAATCCTCCCAATTTATTGCGTTTGCCTAAAGGTTGTCCGTTCCAGCCGCGTTGTCCTCATGCGATGGAGATCTGCAATAATGCGCCGCCACTTGAAGCGTTTAGTCCTGGTCGCTTGCGCGCCTGTTTTAAACCGGTGGAGGAACTGCTATGAATGCTGTGATTGAACAACGTAAAGTTCTCCTCGAAATCGCCGATCTGAAAGTACATTTTGATATCAAAGAAGGGAAGCAGTGGTTCTGGCAACCGCCGAAAACTCTGAAAGCGGTGGACGGCGTTACGCTACGCCTGTATGAAGGCGAAACGCTGGGCGTGGTGGGCGAATCCGGCTGCGGCAAGTCGACGTTTGCGCGCGCCATTATTGGTCTGGTGAAGGCGACAGACGGTAAAGTCGCCTGGCTGGGAAAAGATCTGTTGGGCATGAAAGCGGATGAGTGGCGCGAAGTGCGCAGCGATATCCAGATGATTTTCCAGGACCCGCTGGCGTCACTCAACCCGCGAATGACGATTGGCGAAATTATCGCGGAACCGCTGCGCACTTATCATCCTAAACTTTCGCGCCAGGACGTGCGTGACCGCGTGAAAGCCATGATGCTGAAAGTGGGGCTGCTGCCGAATCTCATCAACCGTTATCCCCATGAATTTTCCGGGGGGCAGTGCCAGCGCATCGGTATCGCCCGGGCGTTGATCCTGGAACCTAAGCTCATTATTTGCGATGAGCCGGTGTCGGCGCTGGACGTTTCTATTCAGGCGCAGGTGGTGAATTTGCTCCAGCAGTTACAGCGAGAGATGGGGCTGTCGTTGATTTTTATTGCGCACGACCTGGCGGTCGTAAAGCACATATCCGATCGTGTCCTGGTGATGTATCTCGGTCATGCAGTAGAATTGGGCACCTATGATGAGGTGTACCATAATCCACTGCATCCTTATACCAAAGCGCTGATGTCGGCGGTACCGATTCCCGATCCCGATCTGGAGCGAAATAAGAAGATACAATTGCTGGAGGGCGAATTACCTTCGCCCATTAACCCGCCTTCCGGCTGCGTGTTCCGTACACGCTGTCCGCTAGCCGGGCCAGAATGCGCGCAAACGCGACCGGTGCTGGAAGGAAGTTTTCGCCATGCCGTTTCCTGCCTTAAAGTAGACCCGTTATAATCGCAAGGGCTGACAATTCGTCAGCCCTTCTTTTAGGTGAGGTTACCGTGTCACTTTCTTTGTCGTCGGTTCGCCGTCGTCTTTATCATAATCTGTTCGATTTGACTACGCGCTCAGGTCGCCGTTTTGAAGGGTTATGCGCGCTGTTTGCGCTGCTTAGCGTACTGGTCATTTTTGTTGAATCAGGCGTAGGAACGGAATATCACCTGACATTTGATGAATGGCATATTTTTGTCTGGCTGGAGCTGTGCGTTACCCTGATATTTACCGGTGAATACTTGCTCAGACTGTTTAGCTGGCCCGAACCGGCAAAATACGTTTTTAGTTTCTGGGGATTTATTGATCTGGTGACGATTTTGCCGCTGTACGTCATGTGGCTGTGGCCGGAAATTAGCCTGAACTATATGTTTGCCTGGCGCGCTATGCGAGCGATTCGCGTGCTGCGTATTCTTAAACTGCTACGCTTTATGCCATCGCTGCGGGTATTCTGGAGCGCCATTATTAGCGCGCGTCATCAGCTTATTCTGTTCTATTCATTTATTGCGATCGTGATGATTATTTTCGGTGCCCTGATGTATCTTATTGAAGGACCGAAATATGGCTTTACGACGCTTAATGCCTCGGTGTATTGGGCGATAGTGACAGTCACAACCGTGGGGTACGGTGATATTACGCCGCATACGCCGCTGGGACGTATTGTCGCGTCGGTGCTTATTTTGATTGGCTATTCGGTGATTGCGATTCCTACAGGACTGATTACCACGCACATGAGCAGCGCGTTTCAAAAACGTCACTGGCAGCGAAAATGTCCGCAGTGCCAGCAAAGCCAGCATGAATATAGCGCGCAATATTGTAACCGATGCGGCAGTAAGCTACCGGATTAAACAGGCTTGCCGGAGGGCGCAATCAGACGCCATCCGGCCTGAACCGCTTATTCGCGCCAGAGAATATGGCACAGCTTGTGGTCCTTTTCCCGGCACAGCAGAACGCGGGCGAAAATGTCGTTAATTTCGCCGTCTTCGGTATCCGCCAGGCCAATTACCACCTCGGCAAAAAAGTCTGGATTCAGGTCAAAATCGACGTGCTCTTGCCAGTCTTCAGCGGGATCAAACAACTCCGCGCCGCCGCGCTCCTCGAATTGCAAATTGAACAGAATGATATCAGCCGGATCAAGATTATCCGCCGCCAGCTCAAGAAAAATATCGTAAGCCTGCTCAAGCGTTTCGTCTTCAGTCAGGCGATTGTTCAGATCCATTTCCATAGTGACTACCTGTTTACTCATGTTGGTCACGTTTTACAGCAATGGACTAAAGAAGTAAAACAATCGCTCGGTAATACGCTGCCATAACGGACGTTTTACCCACAAACGCGCATCTAACAGGCGGGAGCGCGAAATATAATCGTCCTGTACCGCAGCCAGATCGGCGCCGAAACCCGTATCATCAATGACCAGCGTAATCTCGAAATTAAGCCACAGGCTACGCATGTCGAGATTCACGGTACCGACCAGGCTCAGTTCGCCATCGACCAGCACGCTTTTGGTATGTAACAGCCCGCCTTCGAACTGATAGATTTTCACGCCCGCCGCCAGTAACTCGCTAAAAAAGGCGCGACTGGCCCAGCCGACGAGCAGTGAATCGTTTTTGCGAGGCAGGATAATACTGACATCCACGCCGCGCTGTGCAGCGGTACAAATAGCGTGCAGCAGATCGTCGCTGGGGACGAAATATGGCGTGGTCATAATTAAATATTCGCGCGCAGCATAGGTGGCGGTTAATAGTGCCTGGTGAATGAGATCTTCCGGAAAACCAGGACCGGAAGCAATGGTATGAATGGTATGCCCGCTGGCCTGCTCAAACGGCATAATATTCACGTCCGGCGGGGGAGGCAGAATGCGTTTACCCGTCTCGATTTCCCAATCGCAGGAGTAAACAATCCCCATTGCTGTCGCCACGGGACCCTCCATCCGCGCCATCAAATCGACCCATTGTCCAACGCCGGCATCCTGTTTGAAAAAACGCGGATCCACCATATTCATACTGCCGGTATAGGCGATGTAATTGTCAATCATCACCATTTTACGGTGCTGGCGAAGATCCATACGGCGTAAAAAGACGCGCATCAGATTCACCTTCAGCGCCTCTACGACTTCAATGCCAGCGTTACGCATCATGGCCGCCCAGGGGCTGCGGAAGAAAGCGACGCTACCCGCGGAGTCCAGCATAAGCCGGCAATGGATGCCGCGGCGGGCGGCGGCCATTAGCGATTCAGCGACCTGATCCGCCATGCCGCCTGGCTGCCAGATGTAAAACACCATTTCGATATTATGCCGCGCCAGTTGGATATCGCGAATAAGCGCCTGCATGACATCATCGGAGTCGGTAAGCAATTGCAACTGGTTGCCTTTGACGCCCGCAATCCCCTGACGTCGTTCGCACAGCTTAAACAAGGACGATGCGACGCTACTGTTTTCTTGCGCGAAAATGTGTTTGCAGGCTTTGAGGTCATTCAACCATTTGGCGGTAGACGGCCACATGGCGCGGGCACGCTCGGCGCGACGTTTGCCTAAATGCAATTCGCCCACGGACAAATAGGCGATGATCCCGACCAGCGGAAGGATATAGATGATTAACAACCAGGCCATTGCGGAGGGAACTGCGCGCCGTTTCATTAGAATACGTAATGTGACGCCGGCAATGAGAACCCAGTATCCCAAAATGACCAGCCAACTCACCACGGTGTAGAAGGTTGTCATAACTTTAAAAATCCTTTAGAAAGCGTGTTGTTAAGAGTTTACGCGTCAGGATTCACATGGCAAATAAAAACACGGGAAAAGCGCTGGTCTGCATCCGGCGAGGGGGTATAATGGCGCTTCTGTTACAGTGAGAGTCGTAAACATGAAGCGTAGTAGAACGGAAGTGGGGCGCTGGCGAATGCTACGTCAGGCGAGCCGCCGTAAAGCGCGTTGGCTTGAAGGGCAATCACGCCGTAATATGCGTATCCATACTATCAGGAAATGCATCTTTAATCGTCAGCGTAATTCATTACTCTTTGCGATTCATGGTGTGTGAGCCAGAAAGGGCACCGTATGCGGTGCCCAACAGGCCATCCTTTTCAAAAGATCTTCTTATACGGTTTGACCGAAACCTGTGCATAGACGCCCGCTGCGACGTAGGGATCCGCATCAGCCCAGGATTGCGCCGCTTCTAAAGATTCAAATTCAGCAATCACCGTTGACCCGGTAAATCCGGCTACCCCAGGATCGTTACTGTCCACTGCGGGCATCGGCCCGGCAGTTAATAATCGCCCTTCATCATGCAGAAGTTGCAGGCGCGCCAGATGCGCGGGCCGTACCGAGAGGCGTTTTTCAAGCGAGTTGGCATTATCCTGAGCGTAAATAACATACAGCACGGGTAGAGCTCCTTAATCGGTAAAAGTTGCTGATTACGTTATTGGAAAGGGCATTTAACTGCAATGTAAAGATACCGACTTTGTTAAACATGCACATTTTGTGTGGTGTTTTTGCGCGATATCATCTTTTAAATGCCGCTATCGGCAATGCCTTATTGAATATGATTGCTATTTGCATTTAAAATTCAGCTCTGGTTTTTCAACTGAAACGATTATGACTTCAATGACCCTTGATTTACCTCGTCGCTTTCCCTGGCCGACACTCCTTTCCGTAGGCATTCATGGTGCTGTAGTGGCAGGTTTGCTCTATACCTCGGTACATCAGGTTATTGAATTGCCTGCGCCAGCGCAGCCTATCACGGTGACAATGGTTTCACCCGCCGACCTGGAGCCGCCCCAGGCGGTTCAGCCGCCGCCGGAGCCGGTGGTTGAACCCGAACCGGAGCCAGAGCCGATCCCTGAACCGCCTAAAGAAGCGCCCGTGGTGATTGAGAAACCCAAACCTAAACCAAAACCCAAGCCGAAACCGAAACCGGTGAAAAAGGTTGAAGAGCAGCCGAAGCGCGAAGTCAAACCAGCCGCACCGCGTCCTGCCTCACCGTTTGAAAATAGCGCCCCGATGCGGCCAACAAGCAGCACCGCATCGGCGACCAGCAAGCCGGCGGTGAGCGTGCCCACTGGACCTCGCGCTCTGAGCCGTAACCAGCCGCAGTATCCGGCGCGAGCACAGGCGTTACGTATTGAAGGCCGCGTAAAGGTGAAGTTTGACGTGACCGCTGCTGGGCGAGTGGAAAATGTACAGATTCTATCCGCGCAGCCAGCCAATATGTTTGAGCGTGAAGTTAAGAATGCGATGCGAAAATGGCGCTATGAAGCAGGCAAGCCGGGTTCCGGGCTGGTGGTCAATATTATCTTCCGTCTGAACGGTACGGCGCAGATTGAGTAATCTCTGGCGCCGCCAGCCAGGAATATACCATCACCTGCTGGCGGCGTAAGTGGGTATACTTAACCCTGAACCGGGAGCGGGCGAGGTTTACCGTCCGGATCGACGGCAACATAAATAAACAGCGCCTCGGTGGCCTTGTAGCGCTGTCCAATCGGTTCTGACGCGACTTTTTTCACCCAGACTTCAATATTGATGCTAATAGACGTCGTACCGCGTTTAACGCAGCGCGCGTAGCAACATACGACATCGCCAACCGCGACGGGGCGCAGAAATGTCATTCCTTCCACGCGTACGGTTACAACCCGACCGTGCGCGATCTCTTTGGCCAGTATCGCGCCGCCAATATCCATTTGCGACATCAGCCAGCCGCCAAAAATATCGCCGTTCGCATTGGTATCGGCAGGCATGGCCAATGTACGTAAAACCAGCTCGCCCTGAGGAGTATTATCCATTGTTGTCATTGTAAAACCGACTATCAGAAAAAATTACAGCCGCGATGCTACTATGAATTTTGTGTGGAGAATAGTGGGAATAAAGGTACTGACGGGAAAGCGCAGGGCGTAAAGGCGAAGAAAATATCGCCAGGCGTTCGCAGTCTGGCGATGATAAGTCACGGGAGGGTTATGATTTATCTTCCTGTGGCAGATGCCGGTAGATATAGACGCCGCTCAGCAGGGTAAAAATGAGCGTCAGCGCCGTGAGTCCAAAGACCTTAAAGTTGACCCAGATATTTTGCGGCAACCAGAAGGCGATATAAATGTTAGCCAGACCGCACGCAATAAAAAACAGCGCCCACGCCAGGTTCAGCTTTGACCAGACCTGCTGCGGCAACGCCAGTTCTTTACCTAACATACGTTGGATTAACGGTTTTTTCATCACCCACTGGCTTATTAACAGCGCGCCGGCGAACAGCGCATAAATAACCGTCACCTTCCATTTAATAAATTCATCGTTATGGAAGAAGAGCGTCAGACCGCCGAAGACGGCAACCAGAACAAAGGTAATCAGCGCCATCTTCTCTATTTTCCGATAGCGCACCCAGCTATAAATCAGCACGATTGCCGTCGCGACAATCAGTGCGGAGGTCGCCGCATAGATGTCATAAAGTTTATAAAACGCAAAAAAGACAACCAGCGGTAAAAAATCCAGAAACTGCTTCATTCTTCGATTCCATCATCAACGAGCGTCGAATGCGCCGCGTAACGGCGCATTGCGGATTATTGGCGAATCAACATATACAGGCGGAATAAGTAGATAAGCAATACTGCGGAAATCAGATTGCTCAACGTATTCGCCAGTACAGCGCCTACATTTGGGGTCAGTACAGCGAAGCTGGGCGCGAACAGCAATAGCAATGTTTTAGCCAGTAACCAGCCTATCACCGCAGGCGCGACCAGTCTCATGTTAGCCCAGGCTAAACGCATACTGCTGCGCATTGCGGCAAACACGCCCATTTTCTCTTCAACCAACATCACTGGCGCAAGCGCCAGCACAATGGCCATAATAATCCCCGGAACGACAATCAGCATTATACCGATTTGCACTAACAGGGTAGTCAGAAAAATAAGAATAAACAGTTTAGGCAATGCAGGGGCGCTGGCGCCGATAGCGCGCAGCGCGCTAACCCGATGTCCCGCTGAAACTAACTGAATCATCAGGATGATACCGCCGGCCAGAATAGCGTTGCCGATAAGCCCGGAAAACGTCGAGGCGGCAGAGGCGCGCAACAGGATCTGTTGCTGCTCCGGCGTCATATTTTGTACCAGCTCAAACAGGCCAGCGCTGCCTGCCAGATGTTCTCCTTCACTGAGTTGCGCGATTTGCGCATCGCTGGGTGAAAAGGCATGACCTAAGACCACCGTGATAAATGCGCACAGCAACGAAACCAGCAAGATAGTAATAAATTGATTTCGGAAAAAATTTCCGGCGTCACGGTAAACGGACTTCGCCGTGATAGACATGCACTCTCCTTGAGTTTTGCAGGTGTTAATTTGCGGGCAATTGTACCCTGGATAACTCTACAGTGGCAGCATCAGCAGTTGTATGGAAAAGCATATCTTTGTAAAGCGGCGGTAATCCGTATCGCGCGCGGGCGCGATTACACGCCTCATTCACTTCGCCTCCTTCGCCCGATATCGAAAATTCGCGACAGGTTGAAGGGCGGTTTTCATAAATAGCGCAACTGACGTTTTCACCCGGCGTGCCAATTAGCGCTTTACAGTGCGGCTGTTTTTGGTTGGTGCCGGCCATACAACGTAAAAAAGGGGTAACAGGCTCGGTTAATGACGCCGGAACGCGTCCGCTGGCGTCGTCGCCTTCCGCCCAATAAAAGGAGACACGAAAATAGGCACAACAGGCACCGCATGTCATGCATGGGTTAAGAACGCTCATGATTCACCTGCAAAAAACTCACGTATCAATAGATTACAACGGAAATTAATCTGTCCCGCAGTGTTCGCGAATCTTAACGCCACGCGCCATTGCGGGACATTGATTACCTTAGCCAGCCTTTATCGCCAGGGCAACAGGAGCAGACAAATATTTGCATAGCGTGAATATGTCAAAATTGATCTGAATTCCTATAACCAGGATTTTCAATACAAGTTCTAAATTAATCTGGATCAATAAATGTTAAATTATAAGAACAAATGTGATCTGTGTTAGATCACTTATTACTTCATTGTGGGTATATTCATCACGCTTTTATAACCATAACGATGGAGCGGGTATGAAAAAATTTACAGTGGCGGCACTGGCGTTAACAACTCTTCTCTCAGGCAGCGCGTTCGCGCACGAAGCCGGAGAATTCTTTATGCGTGCAGGTCCGGCAACCGTCAGACCTACAGAAGGGGCGGGTGGTACGCTGGGGCATTTAAACGGGTTTGATGTGAGTAATAACACGCAACTCGGCCTGACATTCACTTACATGGCGACGGACAATATCGGGGTTGAATTGCTGGCGGCTACGCCGTTCCGCCATAAGGTGGGTACGGGCGCGACGGGCGATATCGCCACGGTCCACCTGTTACCGCCAACGTTAATGGCGCAGTGGTACTTCGGCGATTCCAGCAGCAAAGTGCGTCCTTATGTCGGCGTGGGGGTGAACTACACCACCTTCTTCGATAACGACTTTAACGATAATGGTAAAAATGCCGGGCTGTCCGATCTGAGCTTTAAGGATTCCTGGGGCGCGGCAGGGCAAGTTGGGGTAGATTACCTGATTAACCGCGACTGGTTAATTGGCGCCTCTGTCTGGTACATGGATATTGATACTACCGCCAATTATAAAATGGGCGGCGTGCAGCATCATGACAGCGTGCGTCTGGACCCATGGGTATTTATGTTCTCGGCAGGCTATCGTTTCTAATCGCGTGATGTTGTGACGAAAAAAGACCCCGCCAGGCGGGGTCAAAAAAGGACATGACACACGGATTTTACTTGTCGGAACTCACTTGTCTTCTTTCGGTTCGCCGCAGCCTAGTTCTGCGCCAGTGAGAGGATCAACGGTGGGGTCCGATTTCGTTCTTTCTGCCATCGCTTTGAGCAGCGCCATCTGCTCGCGCGGCAATTTCACTGTCGCCAGGCCATCGCCGCCATCAACAGCAGGCATCGGTTCTGCGACATAGTTGAAGTTCTCATCGCTATTCCAGCTACCTCGCGGATCGTCGCCTTGCGACATGTTGTAGTACACGTCGGTATACTGTTCTACCGGCGGTAATTTACCCGGCGGGAAGTTGTTACGAATCGAATACAGCGCCTTTTCAAAAGAGAGCTGGTGCGCGACTTCACGGGTCATTAAGAAACTGAGCGTGTCTTTTACGCCGGGATCGTCGGTCAGATTAATCAGGCGTTCATAAATGATCTTCGCTCGCGCCTCTGCCGCGATGTTTGAGCGTAGATCGGCTGTGACTTCGCCGATAGTATCAATATAAGCCGCGGTCCACGGTACGCCGCCGGAGTTCGTCAACGCCGGGCCGCCGCCATACAGCAGAGAGGTGATATGGCTGTCATTACCATTCTGCGTCAGCGAGCGATAAAGTTCCGCTTCGTTTTCGGTGCCTTCCGCCAGCTCGCCTTTAGCGCCTTTATTAAGCATTCCTACCAGTGAGCCGATAATTTCCAGATGACTCAGCTCCTCGGTGGCGATGTCCATTAACATCTCTCTACGACCGGCATCATCATCGCTTAAACCTTGCGTGAAGTAGCGGCAGGCGGCCGCCAGTTCGCCCTGCGGGCCGCCAAACTGTTCCAGCAGCAGGTTCGCTAATCCAGGATTAGGTTCGCTCACTCGCACAGTATATTGAAGTTGTTTTACGTGTCGAAACATATTGCCTCCTGCTTATTATTTATTTTTTGGCTTCAACGCCATCTGCTTCAGATCGCAGTAAAAATTGTTCCGTTGTCTGCGGAATATGTTTGATCAGCCAGTCAGCCATTTGCATTTCTTCTTTCAGAATGGCTTCAATCGTCGGAATTGAGGCAGTGTCGCCAGCTTTTTTTGCCGCCGCCAGCAGGGAGGTATAACAAGCAATTTCGAACTGCTCGAAAACATAACCGCTAATTGAACCTTTGACAATTTCATCGGAAGGGAACATGCCACCGATAGATTGCCCCATTGCTGCCATTTTACTCATGGAGTCTTTCAACACCGAACGGGAAATGCCATTACGGTCCAACACTTCTTCGAGCATGGTAATTTGATGTTTGGTTTCACTAATATGTTGTTCAATTCTGGCTTTTATATCAGGATAATTTTCAATACGGCTGGCCATAGATTCAAGCATCGATTCTGCCTGTTTTTCCATGGCATGGGCGTCACGAAGCCAGTCATGATAATGTTCAGTATAATTCATTTTACATTCCTCAATGCGTGATAATCTGCTCCGATAATAAAATCGGAATCATGCAAGCTGATAATTAAAAATATTATTTCGATTTGCGTTCAGCACTTTTATTAACATTGCTGACTGCTAAATCGGTAAGTTTTAAATCAGTTTGTTTTTCCTCGTCGAGGGTTTCTTTGAGCAGTTTTAATGCCTTGCTATAGCCGAGCTGCTCGGCCAGGGTGGCTAGCGTGCCGTAGCTGGCGATTTCGTAATGCTCGACTTTTTGCGCCGCGGCGATAAGCGCTGCATCGCGTACTTCGTTTTTCTCCGTACTTTCGATGACTTCATTGGCTTCTTCAATCAGCCCTTCCATAGCGACGCATTTCATTCTTTTCAGTTTAATGCCAGATTCAGATTCGACGATCTGATCAATACGTTCAATCTGACCCTGGGTTTCTTCAAGATGAGATTGAAAGGCCTGGCTTAATTTTTCATTGGACGTGGCTCTGGCAAGTTTAGGAAGAGCCTTGGTTAATTGTTTTTCTGCACTATAGGTATCTGAAAGTAGATGGATAAAAAGGTCTTCAACGGTTTTGATATTCATAAATCTAATTCTCCTGGGCAAAATACTGCGAGCCAGAAGACTCGCAGATTGCTTGATAAAAGCATGTGTTATATTTACATTACAGTAAATCAGGAATTATCGGATTTACGTCCGCCGTGACTATTCTGACCACCTTTTTTACCGGCTTCAGAAGCTCGTTGCGGATCGTTTTTGAAATTCCCGCCGCTATGCTGACCGCCTTTGCGGCCCGCTTCAGATGCTTTTTCACGATTCTCGGCGAAATTTCCTGAACCACCACGATGTTCGGCCATATTATTTCTCCTGTCTCGTTGCTTGCTGAAAAAATCGGTTTTAATCGTGTCGACACCCTATTAAAATTAGTTGGTTAAACCGATTAGTCAAATTGACGGAAATAGTTGTGATTTACCGCGTAAATAACGCACAAAAAATGGTTTAGAGATAATATATTCTATATTTTCTTTTAGAATAAGCGATTTAACAGAAAATACTTTGCATTGTTATTAATAACAAGAGTCACTATCTGCGGCCCTGGAAACGTTAATGCATTGTTTGTTGACATTTCTTTACATAAAGGCGGGGGAAATTGACGTGAAAACGCTAAATTTTTCGGCGTGATTAGGAGTTTTCTTAGCAAAAATTGACTTCAGACTTTTTGAAAGCTGGACGGGGAATAACACCAAAAAGATTGATGATGTACGCCTGAATCGTGATTCTGGTTTGGCGCCAACCTCTCATTAAGCCGCCAGCGTTATGCTGACGGCTTAACCCGTTATGCGCGGCTGGCGGCTTTCATCGCTGAGACAAAGGACCTGAGCTCCGCCAACATCTGTTCGGGAGACGCGAGGTTTTTCTCGATAATCTTGACAATGGCTGAGCCGGAGATAGCGCCAGCCGCCCCGGCACGCACGGCCGCAGACACCTGTTCCGGCGAGGAGATACCGAAGCCCTGTAACGCAGGCGCGGCGTGGTACTCTTTAAGCTTCTCAATGAGATGATGCAACGGCAATGCGCCACGGTTTTCCGCGCCGGTGACGCCCGAACGCGAAAGCAGGTAGGTATAACCGCGGCCGTAAGATGCGACCTGGCGCAGAAGATCGTCATCCGCATTTGGCGGGCAGATGAAGATCGGCGCGATATTATGCCGTAACGCCGCCTGGCGGAAGGGGGCCGATTCTTCAACCGGGACATCTGCGACCAGCACGGAATCTACGCCAACCTGTTCACAACGGGCATAGAACGCATCTATGCCGTTATTGAACACCAGATTCGCGTACATTAGCAGGCCAATCGGAATGGTCGGGTGTTTTTCACGAATCAGCGCCAGCATTTCAAAACACTGAGCCGGCGTGACGCCAGCGGCGAAGGCGCGTAAGTTCGCATTCTGGATGGTAGGGCCATCGGCCAGAGGATCGGAGAAGGGAACCCCCAGCTCCAGAGCGTCGGCGCCAGCGTCAATCAGTGTGTCAATAATTTTCAGTGACTGTTCAATGCCAGGGTCGCCCAGGGTCACGAAGGGGACAAAAGCGCCTTCCCGGCGATCGTTGAGTTGGGCAAATAAATTTTCGTAGCGTTCCATCAGATTTCCCCTCGCGCTTTCAGGATATCGTGTACGGTAAAGATGTCTTTATCTCCGCGGCCAGAGAGATTGACCACCAGCAGTTGCTCTTTTTCCGGCTGCTCGCGCATCATTTTCAGAGCGTGCGCCAACGCGTGGGAGGACTCCAGCGCCGGGATAATTCCCTCATGGCGGCACAACGTTTTGAAGGCTTCCAGCGCCTCATCATCGGTAATGGAGACATAATCCGCGCGTCCGATGCTGTTCAGGTACGCATGTTGCGGCCCAACGGACGGGAAATCGAGCCCGGCGGAAATGGAATAGGACTCTTCAATTTGCCCGTCTGCTGTTTGCATCATCGGCGCTTTCATCCCGAAATAGATGCCAACGCGACCATGTTTAAGCGGCGCGCCATGCTCGCCGGTTTCAATACCATGACCACCAGGTTCAACGCCTATTAGCCCGACGCTGGTATCATTAATAAAATCGGCAAACATCCCGATAGCGTTTGAGCCGCCACCGACGCAAGCGATAACGGCATCTGGCAGACGGCCCTCTTTGTCGAGGATTTGCGCTTTCGTCTCTTCGCCAATCATGCGCTGGAACTCGCGAACGATGGTGGGATAGGGATGCGGTCCTGCCGCCGTGCCGAGCATATAGTGCGCGGTTTCGTAACTACCGGACCAGTCGCGCAGCGCCTCGTTACAGGCATCTTTTAGCGTAGCGGAGCCGCTATGAACCGGGATGACCTCAGCGCCCATCAGACGCATACGGAAGACGTTCGGCGACTGGCGCTCAACGTCTTTGGCGCCCATATAGATACGGCATTTCAGACCCAGCAGGGCGCTGGCGAGCGCAGAGGCGACGCCGTGCTGACCGGCGCCGGTTTCAGCGATAATCTCGCTTTTACCCATCCGTTTGGCCAGCAGCGCCTGACCCAGTACCTGATTGGTTTTGTGCGCGCCGCCGTGCAGTAAATCTTCGCGCTTTAAATACAACGTGGTACGCGTACCGGCGGTAATGTTCTGGCATTTCGTCAGCGCGGTGGGGCGTCCCGCGTAGTTTTTTAGCAGATCGGCGAATTGCGCCTGAAATTCAGGATCTTTTTGCGCGCTGACGAAGGCCTCTTCAAGCTGGTTCAGCGCAGGCATCAGGATCTGCGGCACATACATGCCGCCGAATTCACCAAAGTAGGGGTTGAGAAGTGTTGTCATGTTTTTTCCTTAATATGCGCGCAGTGTCTGAAAAACTGAGGCCAGAAGACGAGCATCTTTGATGCCCGGCTGTGACTCCACACCTGAATTAAAATCGAGACCGGCACAGCCGACTTGCGCCGCCTGGACGCAGTTATCGGCCGCCAGCCCGCCCGCCAGTAACACATTATCCAGCGGTTGCCCCTGTAGCAGTGACCAGTCGAAGCGCTGCCCGCTGCCGCCTTGCCCATTGTCGAAAATGTATTTATCGACATGGTGATAATCGCGTGCGGGAAGGGCATCGCTAACGCTCAGCGCCTTCCAGATTTGCACCTGTTTCGGCAACGCCTCGCGCAGCGCGTTGACATACGCCTGGTCTTCGCTGCCATGTAGCTGTACGGCAGAAAGCGACAGGACGGCGGCTTTCTGGCAAACATCGGCGATATCAGCGTTCTTGAAAACGCCGACATACTGCAATGGCGCGCCGCTTATCACTTCTCGCGCCTGCTCAACGCTAACCGCGCGCGGAGATGAGGGCACAAAAATCAACCCGCCATATATTGCGCCAGCGTCACAGGCCGCTTTAGCGTCCTGGGCGCGGGTCAGGCCGCAGACTTTATTTTCGCCAAGCAGCACGCGACGGACGGCGGCGTTAAGATCGTCATGCGCCATTAACGCGGAGCCAATTAAAAAACCGTTGGCGAAGTGGCTCAGTTCGCGTACCTGACCATAGGTGTTAATCCCGGACTCGCTGATGACAGTCACGCCGTGGCCCAGTTTTGGCGCCAGCTGGCGGGTGCGATTCAAATCAATCGACAGATCGCGCAGATCGCGATTGTTGATACCTACCACTTTTGCGCCTAACGCTATCGCGCGCTCCCGTTCTTCGTCATTACTGACCTCCGTGAGCACGCCCATTTTCAGACTGTGCGCGACGGCGGAGAGTTGGCGATACTGTTCGTCATCCAGAACCGAGAGCATCAGTAAACAGGCATCGGCCTGATAGTAACGGGCAAGGTAGATCTGATAGGGATCGATAATAAAATCCTTACACAGAATCGGCTGCGGCGCGCTTTGGCTAACGACCGGCAGAAAATCGAAGCTCCCCTGAAAATATTTTTCGTCGGTGAGCACCGAGATCGCCGAGGCGTAATGTTGATAAATACTGGCAATACGCGCCGGATCGAAATCGTCGCGAATCACGCCTTTTGATGGCGATGCTTTCTTACACTCCAGAATAAAGGCGGTACGCGCGCCCTGGAGCGCATCATAAAAATGGCGTGTACTTGGCTGGATCTCATTTTGAAAACTGGCCAGCGGCTGTTGCTGTTTGCGGGCTTCTACCCAAATCGCCTTGTCTGCGACGATTTTCGCTAAAACGGTTTGCATTATTTACCCTCTTGCCGCCAGTGCGGTGACTCTGTCATATGCGGTGCCGTTGCGCAGAACATCAAGCACGGTTTGCGCGTTGGCCTTGAGATCTTCCTGACCATGCAGACGCATCAGCATCGCCACGTTGGCGGCGACGGCGGCCTCATGCGCGGCATCGCCTTTACCTTGTAATAACCGCGTCAGAATGTCACGGTTTTCTTCCGGCGTGCCGCCAGCCAACTGATCCTGATGGTAAGGCGTCAGGCCAAAATCCTCCGCCGTCAGTTGATAGCTTTTAATTTCGCCGTCATGCAGCTCCGCGACAATCGTCGGCGCATGGAGCGAAACCTCATCCATGCCGCCGCTATGTACCACCGCCGCGCGCTGATAGCCCAGTACCCGTAAGGTTTCCGCAATCGGCAGCACCAGTTCCGGGCTATAGACGCCAATCAACGCCAGCGGCGGATGCGCAGGGTTGATCAGCGGGCCGAGTACGTTGAACAGGGTTCGCGTTTTTAACTGTTGGCGAACCGGCATCGCGTGACGGAATCCGGTGTGATATTTCGGCGCAAACAGGAAACAGACGCCCAGTTCATCTAACGCCTGACGTGATTTATCGGCGTTCATATCCAGATTAATACCGAACGCCGCCAGCAGATCGGATGACCCCGATTTGCTGGACACGCTGCGGTTGCCGTGTTTCGCCACTTTCAGTCCACAGGCCGCCGCGACAAAGGCGCTGGCGGTAGAGATATTGATACTGTTGCTGCCATCGCCGCCGGTACCAACGATATCCGCAAACAGATACTCCGGGCGCGGGAACGGGGCGGCATTTTCCAGCAACGCAGTGGCGGCGCCGGCAATTTCATTGGGATGCTCGCCGCGAATTTTCATGCTCACCAGCGCGGCGGCGAGCTGTTCAGGCTTAAGTTCGCCGCGGACGACCGCCGAAAACAACTGATGGCTCTCTTGTTGCGTCAGTGTTTGCGCCTGATAGAGTTTCTCCAGAATCGGCTGTAGGGTGTTGGTCGGTTCCAGCTTTTGCTGCGCCCAGGCTAATGTTTGCTCCAGTAGACGCGCGCCCTGTGTCGTCAGGATGGACTCAGGATGAAATTGAAAACCGCAAACGCGATCCGCATCATGACGTACCGCCATCACCATGCCGTTGAAATGGGCGTTAATGGTCAGCCCGGCAGGAACATTACTGCCGACCAGCGAATGATAACGCGCGACCGGTAGCGGATTCGCCAGCCCGGCGAACATCGCCTGACCGTCATGCTCAATGCTGGAGGCTTTGCCATGCAGGATTTCTCCCGCCTGACCGACATAACCGCCGTAAGCTTCGACAATCGCCTGATGCCCCAGACAAATGCCGATGATCGGCAACTTGCCGCGTAGTCGGGTCAGCAGCTCCGGCATACAGCCTGCCTCGCTGGGAACGCCCGGACCGGGGGAGAGCATTAGCACCGGATTTTTCATTGTCGCCAGGCGATCGATAAGCGTCTGCGCCGGAATATGGTTACGGTAAATCACCACGTTATGACCGTTGGTCCGTAGCTGATCTGCCAGGTTCCAGGTAAACGAGTCGATGTTATCGAGCAGCAGAATATCAGCCATCAGAAGGTCTCCTGTGCATGATGCGCGGTGGCGATAGCACGCAATACGGCGCGCGCTTTATTACGGGTTTCATCGGCTTCAGACTGCGGAACCGAGTCCAGCACAATTCCGGCGCCCGCCTGTACGGTGGCGATACCGTTTTCCACCAGCGCGGAGCGGATAACAATACAGGTGTCCAGATCGCCGTGGGCGGTGAAGTAACCGACCGCGCCGCCATAGCTGCCGCGGCGCTGTCCTTCCGCATCGGCAATCAACTGCATGGCGCGTACTTTCGGCGCGCCGCTCAGGGTGCCCATGTTCATGCAGGCGCGATAGGCGTGCAGCGCGTCGAGATCGTGACGCAGTTCGCCCACTACCCGGGAAACCAGATGCATCACGTACGAATAGCGGTCAACTTTTGTCAGATCGGCAACGTAGCGACTGCCCGGCGTACAGATGCGCGCCAGGTCATTGCGCGCCAGATCGACCAGCATCAGATGTTCGGAAAGCTCTTTATGGTCGGTACGCATGTCCAGCTCAATACGGCTGTCGAGATCTCTGTCCAGCGTACCATCGGCGCGGCGACCGCGTGGACGGGTACCCGCGATGGGGTAAATCTCAATCTGACGGCTGGCGGCGTCATATTTCAGCGAGCTTTCCGGCGACGCGCCGAAAAGCGTGAAATCATTATCCTGCATAAAGAACATATATGGGCTGGGGTTGCTCTTTTTCAGCACGTAGTAGGCAGCCAACGGCGACGGGCAGGGCAGTGAAAAGCGGCGCGACGGCACCACCTGAAATATCTCGCCCGCGCGGATGGCTTTTTGCAACTGGCGTACCACCGCGCCGAACGCGTCATCGCTCTGATTGCATTCACAGCGCATGTCCGGCACCGGCGTCACCGGCAACGGTGGCGCAGGCTGGGTTAACTGTTGGCTAAGGTACGCCAGGCGGGCGTTCAGGCGCTGTTTTTCCCGGTCGCTGGCGGTGAACAGACTGGCCTGAATACGGGTGCTTTTTTTCTGATGATCTATCACCATCAGCGTTTCCGCTAAATAAAAGCAGTAGTCCGGGCAGTTATTGCCAGCCTCAAGGTGTGGCAGCGCTTCAAAGCCAGCGACCAGGTCGTAGGCAAACAGACCGCCGAAAAACATAGCCTCCCGCTCTTGCGTCGGTATGTTCACCACTCCCTGTAACAGACGGAACGCATCAAATACCGACAGAGAGCATAAACGGGCGTCTTCATCTAATAATGGGCTGACGGGCGGGAAGCGTAGAACGCGACCGGCAGGCAGGACTTCGTTCTCCACGCCAGCGGGCAGGGCGGTATCCAGTAGCGGCAATAACGAGGCGCCATTATCAGATAACGCCTGAATGGTGACAGTGTCACCTAAAGCGGTAATGCGCAGCGCGCTATCTACCAGCAGCAGGCTTTTTAAATCATCTTTACTGTCGATATCCGCGGATTCCAGCAGCAGCGTTGCCGGGCGATCGCCGCAGACCTGGTGAAAAAGCGCCGTTGGGTTTTCCCGATAGGCGGCATCGCAGGTCAACAGTTCGAGCGTGGGTTTTGGTGTTTGCATGGTTATTCTCATTATTTTGTTCAAAAAAAAGCCCGCTTAACAGGCGGGCCGGGTATCGTTTGGCTGATTACAGCTGTTCATACACCGCCCGCTATCAGGAAGTGCGCCACCAACCGTGTAATGCAAATGTCGCTGCCATTTTAGATACCCTCTTCATGTGAACTTTCGTACTAGTTAACTAGTTCGATGGAATAATGTCAACACCTATTTCAGTATATTTGCCGGAACCGTTATGATGTACATGACATAACTTTATCTCTATGGGAGCCGCCTTGAGCGACACGAATTACGCAGTGATTTACGATCTGCACAGTCATACCACGGCGTCCGATGGACTGTTGACGCCAGAAACATTAGTACACCGTGCGGTAGAGATGCGAGTCGGCACGCTGGCGATTACCGATCATGACACCACAGCCGCGATTCCTGCGGCAAGAGAAGAAATTTCACGTTCCGGACTGGCCCTGAATCTTATTCCCGGCGTGGAGATTTCAACGGTCTGGGAGAATCATGAGATTCACATTGTGGGTCTGAATATTGATATTGCGCACCCGGCAATGCGCGATTTTCTGGCGCAGCAGACAGAGCGGCGTCAGGCACGCGGTCGGCTCATTGCGGAGCGTCTGGAAAAAGCCCATATTCCCGGCGCGTGGGAAGGGGCATTGAGACTGGCCAATGGCGGCGCGGTGACGCGCGGCCACTTCGCCCGCTTTCTGGTGGAGTGCGGCAAAGCCGCGACCATGGCGGATGTTTTTAAAAAATATCTCGCGCGTGGGAAAACCGGTTACGTTCCGCCGCAGTGGTGTACAATAGAACAAGCTATTGATGTCATTCATCATTCTGGCGGTAAGGCGGTGTTGGCCCATCCGGGACGCTACGACCTTAGCGCTAAGTGGCTGAAAAGATTAGTGGCGCATTTTGCCGACCATCACGGCGACGCGATGGAAGTGGCGCAGTGCCAACAATCGCCCAATGAACGCACCCAACTGGCGACGCTTGCGCGTCAGCATCATTTATGGGCATCGCTTGGATCTGATTTCCATCAGCCCTGCCCGTGGATTGAGTTGGGGCGTAAACTCTGGCTGCCCGCTGGCGTTGAAGGCGTATGGCAGACATGGGAACAGCCGCAAATATCACAGTGAGGGAAGTATGAGCCAGTTTTTTTATATCCATCCGGATAACCCACAGCAACGGCTGATTAATCAGGCCGTCGACATTGTGCGTAAAGGCGGTGTTATTGTTTATCCAACCGATTCCGGCTATGCCCTTGGTTGTAAAATTGAAGACAAAGGCGCAATGGAGCGCATTTGCCGCATCCGTCATCTGCCGGACGGCCACAACTTCACGCTGATGTGCCGCGATTTGTCCGAGTTGTCGACCTACTCCTACGTCGACAACGTGGCATTTCGTCTGATGAAAAACAATACGCCGGGTAATTACACCTTTATCCTGAAGGGGACAAAAGAGGTGCCGCGCCGTCTGTTGCAGGAAAAGCGTAAAACTATCGGCCTGCGCGTACCGTCAAACCCGATTGCGCTGGCGTTATTGGATACGCTGGGCGAACCGATGCTCTCGACGTCGTTGATGCTGCCTGGCAGCGACTTTACCGAGTCGGACCCGGAGGAGATTAAAGATCGGCTGGAGAAGCAGGTGGATCTGATCATCCACGGCGGTTACCTCGGTCAACAGCCTACCACGGTAATTGATTTGACCAATGACTCCCCGGTGGTGCTGCGCGAAGGCGTCGGCGACGTTACACCTTTCTTATAAGGGCGTTAGCCTGTATACTACGCGGCCTTAAAATGGCGCGGCAACGCGCCGTTCATTCTCCTGTTCGACGCCTGTGAAGGCGACACCTGAAGGAAGCTCTATGAGCGAAAAGTTACAAAAAGTGCTGGCGCGCGCTGGCCACGGCTCTCGCCGTGAAATCGAATCCATTATTGAAGCGGGACGTGTCAGCGTTGACGGTAAAATCGCCACGCTTGGCGATCGTGTTGAAGTCACTCCCGGTTTGAAAATCCGTATTGACGGTCACCTGATTTCGGTGAAAGAGTCGGCGGAACAAATTTGCCGCGTTCTGGCCTATTACAAACCAGAAGGTGAACTGTGTACCCGCAATGACCCTGAAGGGCGACCAACCGTTTTTGATCGCTTACCGAAACTGCGCGGCGCGCGGTGGATTGCGGTAGGACGTCTGGATGTCAACACCTGCGGGCTATTGTTATTTACCACCGACGGTGAACTGGCGAACCGCCTGATGCACCCTAGTCGTGAAGTTGAACGTGAATATGCCGTGCGCGTGTTCGGTCAGGTGGATGAATCGAAACTGCGTGATTTAAGCCGTGGCGTACAGTTGGAAGATGGCCCGGCGGCATTTAAGACCATTAAATTCAGCGGCGGCGAAGGCATTAACCAGTGGTACAACGTGACGCTGACGGAAGGGCGCAACCGCGAAGTTCGCCGACTGTGGGAAGCGGTAGGCGTTCAGGTCAGCCGTCTGATCCGCGTTCGTTACGGCGATATCCCGCTGCCGAAAGGCCTGCCGCGCGGCGGCTGGACTGAGCTCGACCTCGCGCAAACGAACTATCTGCGTGGTCTGGTAGAGCTCCCGCCGGAAACCTCGTCGAAGGTTGCCGTCGAAAAAGACCGTCGTCGTATGAAAGCGAACCAGATCCGTCGGGCGGTAAAACGCCACAGCCAGATAGCTGGCGGACGCCGCTCCGGTGGGCGTAATAACAACGGGTAATCTCTACCGCGGTCTATAGGCCGAGAATCATCAGACAAGAGGGTTTGTGCCGGATGGCGGCGCAAACGCCTTAATCCGGCCTACGGTTAATAATCAATTCCCATCTGGGCTTTTACGCCCGCGTCGAAAGCATGTTTAACCGGACGCAGTTCGCTGACGGTATCCGCAAGATCAAGAATATCCCGGTGACAGCCGCGACCTGTAATAATCACCGTCTGGTGACCAGGGCGCGCGTTTAGCGCGCTTATGACCTCTTCCAGCGGCAAATAGTCATACGCCACCATATAGGTCAGCTCATCCAGTACCACCATATCAAGCAGCGGATCGGCCAGCATCCGTTTCCCATGCTGCCAAACGGCCATACATGCTGCAGTGTCTGCCTCGCGATTTTGCGTCTCCCAGGTAAATCCCGTTGCCATCACCTGAAATTCGACGCCATGCGGTTCCAGCAGATTACGCTCGCCGTTGGGCCAGGTGCCCTTAATAAATTGCACCACGCCTACGTTTTTACCGTGTCCTACGGCGCGGGCGGCAGTCCCGAAAGCCGCCGTGGTTTTGCCCTTACCATTGCCAGTAAACACGATAATAATACCGCGCTCTTCCTGTGCCTGGGCGACACGGGCGTCAACCCGATCTTTTACCTTCTGCTGGCGCTGCTGATAACGTTCATCACTCATTGGGCGATTCCTGGTTTACGGCCCGGTTGGGCGTCAAAGGTCATACCGGTTTTACGGCGACTGTCGTCGCCCATAAGCCACAGGTAAAGCGGCATAATATCGGCAGGCGTTTTTAATTTCTGTGGATCTTCCGTCGGAAAGGCGCTGGCGCGCATACTGGTGCGCGTGCCGCCCGGGTTAATGCAGTTAACACGCAGAGAACGGTTCTGGTATTCGTCCGCCAGCACCTGCATCATTCCTTCAGTAGCAAACTTCGAGGTGGCATAGGCGCCCCAGTTGGCGCGTCCCTGGCGGCCAACGCTTGATGACGTAAAGACCAGCGAGCCGGCATCGGACTTCAATAATAACGGTAACAGCGCCTGGGTGAGCATAAAGGTGGCGTTAACGTTTACCTGCATGACATCCTGCCAGATCTGCGGATCTTGTTCGCTCATTGGGCCGATTTCCCCCAGTAACCCGGCATTGTGCAGGACGCCATCCAGGCGGGGATAGTGCGCGGCGATGCGGTCGGCCACTTGCCGGCACTCTTCAGCGGTGCAGGTCAGCAGATCGAGCGTAAACCACTGTGGTTGAACATGTTGCTCGTCAGCAATGTGCTGCGCGACCCGACGCAGTTTCTCTTCGTTGCGTCCCAGCAGAATCACCGTTGCGCCGTAACGCGCATACGTAAGCGCGGCTTCCCGCCCAATGCCATCGCTGGCGCCAGTGACCAGAATAATGCGGTTTTGCAATAGATCTTGTTTCGGTTGGTAATGCATGGCTACTCCTCAACGGTGTGGTGCACCGTCCTGCCAGGTTGTCTTATCTTCGCGTTAACTTTTCGGGTTTATGCCTGAAAGCGCCTTTTTTTTCAATCAGACAGGGGCGATAACGCCGTAAAATGAACGTCTTGTCATACTTTTTCTTCCTCAACAGGCATACGGATGAAGAGAGACTGACTTCGATGCCTGTTGTACACTGAGCGCAAGTCGCGTTATTTAATCAAGGTGGGAGTCGTGGAATTGTTGTCTGAATATGGCTTATTTTTGGCAAAAATCGTCACCGTTGTGGTGGCCATTGCCGTCATTGTGCTGCTGATCGTGAATGCTACGCAACGCAAACGTCAGCGCGGCGAGCTGCGCGTGACCAATTTGAGCGAGCAGTATCAGGAGATGAAGGATGACCTTGCTGCGGCGTTGATGGATGGCCATCAGCAAAAACTGTGGCATAAAGCGCAGAAAAAAAAGCATAAGCAGGAGGCGAAAGCCGCCAAAGCGAAAGCGAAGCTGGGGGACATTGCGACATCGGACAAACCGCGTGTATGGGTGATAGATTTCAAAGGCAGTATGGATGCTCACGAAGTTAATGCGTTACGCGAAGAGGTCACGGCGGTGCTGGCAGTGGCGAAACCCGGCGATCGGGCGGTTGTGCGTCTGGAAAGCCCCGGTGGCGTTGTGCATGGCTATGGCCTGGCGGCATCGCAATTGCAGCGCCTGCGCGATAAAAATATTCCGCTGACCGTGACGGTGGATAAAGTCGCGGCAAGCGGAGGTTACATGATGGCCTGCGTGGCGGAAAAAATTATCGCGGCGCCGTTCGCTATTGTGGGGTCAATTGGTGTTGTCGCGCAAATTCCGAACTTTAACCGCTTTCTCAAAAGTAAAGACATTGATATTGAACTGCATACCGCAGGGCAGTACAAACGTACCCTGACCTTGTTAGGCGAGAATACGGAAGAAGGGCGGCAGAAGTTTCGTGAAGATCTCAACGAAACGCACCATCTGTTCAAAGAGTTTGTGCAGCGGATGCGTCCGGCTCTGGACATTGAACAGGTCGCCACGGGCGAACACTGGTACGGTCAGCAGGCGCTGGAGAAAGGACTGGTTGATGAGATTAACACCAGCGATGAGGTTATCCTCGGCCTGATGGAAGGGCGCGAGGTGCTGAATGTGCGCTATATGCAGCGTAAAAAACTGATCGATCGTGTTACCGGCAGCGCGGCGGAAAGCGCGGATCGGCTGCTGCTGCGCTGGTGGCAGCGTGGACAAAAGCCATTGATGTAAACCGCTATTGCCGGATGGCATTCAGCGCCATCCGGCATGGATTAATCCACCAGGTGATACTTCTCAGACAGCACATGCGCCAGGTGTTTAAACATGTTAAACACCGCGGTGCTTTTAGGGGTCGGTAACCCTTGCTCGTCTAAAAAGTAATCGCCGCTGAAAACCAGCACGCCATTTCTCTGCGTTACGCCGGTGGCGACAATACCTGCCATCGTGTCTTCATGTTCCCGAATAATTTTGTTGGCTTCAAGCAACAGTGTTTCGCGATCGATAGGTTGCGTCTCTTTATGCATTTTTTACTCCTTAAACAAGGAGATTAGTCTACGCTGAGCACTTCTGATGGGCAAATATTCTCACAGGAAATTGATGGATTTGTCATGTTGCGTTCACTGGCAAGATTTGTTTTTGCATGCTAATAAAGTTGCGTATCGAATTTTATCAGGTACAGTGTGACGCTTTCGTCAATCTGGCAACAGAATTGCTTGACATTCGACCAAAATTCCGTCGTGCTATAGCGCGTGTGTGCAAAAAAGCCTGTTAACTCAGTCACCTGAGGGTTACATTTCGTACACAAAGCCAGTACAAGGGGTTGATATCCGCAGACGCAGAGACCATATATCGTTGTCTCGTCGCCAGTGGAAGGTGAATCAACGTGCGACGCATTCCTGGAAGAATCAACTTAGGTAAAGGTGAATATGGGTAAAGCTCTTGTCATCGTTGAGTCCCCGGCAAAAGCCAAAACGATCAACAAGTATCTGGGTAATGACTACGTGGTGAAATCCAGCGTGGGTCATATCCGTGATTTGCCGACCAGTGGCTCAGCAGCTAAAAAGAGCGCCGACTCTACCTCCACCAAAACGGCTAAAAAGCCCAAAAAGGATGAACGTGGCGCTCTCGTCAACCGTATGGGGGTTGACCCGTGGCACAACTGGGATGCGCACTATGAAGTGCTGCCCGGTAAAGAGAAGGTCGTCTCTGAACTGAAACAGTTGGCGGAAAAAGCCGACCACATCTATCTCGCAACCGACCTTGACCGCGAAGGGGAAGCCATTGCATGGCACCTGCGGGAAGTGATCGGCGGCGATGACGCGCGCTACAGTCGCGTAGTCTTTAACGAAATAACCAAAAATGCCATTCGCCAGGCGTTTGAACAGCCGGGCGAGCTGAACATTAACAGGGTCAACGCCCAGCAAGCGCGCCGCTTTATGGATCGCGTGGTAGGCTATATGGTCTCGCCGCTGCTGTGGAAAAAGATCGCCCGTGGTTTGTCGGCAGGTCGCGTTCAGTCTGTCGCGGTCCGTCTGGTCGTTGAACGCGAGCGCGAGATTAAAGCGTTTGTTCCGGAAGAGTTCTGGGAAATTGACGCCAATACGACGACGCCGTCTGGCGAGGCGCTACCGCTACAGGTGACGCATCAGAACGACAAGCCATTCCGGCCGGTAAATCGCGAGCAGACGCTTGCCGCCGTCAGCTTGCTGGAAAAAGCGCGCTATAGCGTACTGGAGCGTGAAGACAAACCGACCAGCAGCAAACCTGGCGCGCCGTTTATCACCTCCACGCTACAACAGGCGGCCAGCACCCGGCTGGGCTTTGGCGTGAAGAAAACCATGATGATGGCGCAGCGTCTGTATGAGGCGGGTTACATCACCTATATGCGTACAGACTCCACCAACCTGAGTCAGGATGCGGTCAACATGGTGCGTGGTTATATTGGCGATAATTTCGGCAAGAAATACCTGCCGGATAACCCGAACCAGTACGCCAGCAAAGAAAACTCTCAGGAAGCGCACGAAGCGATCCGTCCTTCCGACGTTGCTGTCATGGCGGAGTCGCTGAAAGACATGGAGGCTGACGCGCAGAAGTTGTATCAGCTAATTTGGCGTCAGTTTGTCGCCTGTCAGATGACGCCAGCACAATATGACTCTACTACGCTTACCGTTGGCGCAGGCGAATTCCGTCTGAAAGCGCGTGGGCGTATTTTGCGCTTTGACGGCTGGACAAAAGTGATGCCGGCGCTGCGTAAAGGCGATGAAGATCGCACATTGCCTGCCGTGAATAAGGGCGATGTGCTGACGCTACTTGAATTGACGCCTGCTCAGCACTTTACTAAACCGCCAGCCCGGTTTAGCGAGGCTTCTCTGGTTAAAGAGCTTGAGAAGCGCGGTATTGGTCGTCCGTCTACCTATGCGTCGATTATCTCGACCATTCAGGATCGCGGCTATGTTCGCGTTGAAAACCGTCGCTTCTATGCGGAAAAAATGGGTGAAATCGTCACCGACCGGCTGGAAGAAAACTTCCGCGAATTGATGAACTACGATTTTACCGCGCAGATGGAAGATAGTCTGGATCAGGTTGCAAATCACCAGGCCGAGTGGAAAGCGGTGCTGGATAACTTCTTCAGCGATTTTACTCAGCAGCTCGATAAAGCCGAGAAAGATCCGGAAGAAGGGGGGATGCGTCCTAACCAGATGGTGCTGACCAGCATCGACTGTCCAACCTGTGGCCGTAAAATGGGAATTCGTACTGCCAGTACGGGGGTTTTCCTTGGATGTTCAGGTTATGCGCTTTCGCCGAAAGAGCGTTGTAAAACGACCATTAACCTGGTGCCGGAAAATGAAGTTCTGAACGTGCTGGAAGGCGACGACGCCGAAACCAACGCCCTGCGCGCCAAGCGTCGCTGTCAGAAGTGCGGTACGGCGATGGACAGCTATCTGATCGATCCGAAGCGTAAATTGCATGTGTGTGGTAATAACCCGACCTGTGACGGCTACGAGATTGAAGAAGGCGAGTTCCGCATCAAAGGGTATGACGGCCCGATCGTTGAGTGTGAGAAATGTGGTTCCGAAATGCACCTGAAAATGGGGCGTTTTGGTAAGTACATGGCCTGTACTAACGACGAATGTAAAAATACCCGTAAGATCTTGCGTAACGGCGAAGTTGCGCCGCCGAAGGAAGATCCTGTTCCATTACCGGAACTGCCGTGTGAAAAATCGGACGCGTACTTTGTGCTACGCGACGGCGCCGCAGGGATATTCCTGGCGGCCAATACGTTCCCGAAATCACGCGAAACGCGCGCGCCATTAGTCGAGGAGCTTTACCGGTTCCGCGATCGCCTGCCGGAAAAACTGCGTTATCTGTCGGATGCGCCGCAGCAGGACCCGGAAGGTAATAAAACCGTTGTTCGCTTTAGCCGCAAAACAAAACAGCAGTACGTTGCGGCGGAAAAAGACGGGAAGGCGACGGGATGGTCAGCGTTCTTCGTCGACGGCAAGTGGGTTGAAGGCAAGAAATAACCCCGGCCTGTCGCCACTGTAGTCAAGCGGGCCGCGTAAGCGGCCCTTTTTTATATCCCCTTCATATCTCAAGTGGCTTATGTGTTGGCTACGGATTACTCGGCCCATCTATGGGCCTCGCCCTGACGGGCCGTCGCACGCGACGTTCAAATCTGCTCCCGGCTGATTTGTCGCTCACCCCAGTCCCCTGGTTATCTATGCTCTAGGGAACTCACTCGCTTGTTGCCTTTAATCACTCGAATTATTTTGGGTATAGCGGGCTTATTATTTTATCGCGCTGGCTATACAGTTCAGATATAAATGATATAGTGGTTATAGTTAACACCTTTTTTATTATTAAATCGTATTAGCAGCCCAATGATGTCTGCAGATAAACGATGGCCTGATGGCGCTAATCTGGATGATGTATTATGAAATTGCAGCAGCTTCGTTACATTGTTGAAGTGGTTAATCATAACCTTAACGTCTCCTCTACCGCTGAGGGGTTGTATACTTCCCAGCCGGGGATCAGCAAGCAGGTTCGGATGCTGGAAGATGAGCTTGGCATCCAGATTTTCGCCCGCAGCGGTAAGCATCTGACTCAGGTGACGCCCGCAGGTCAGGAGATTATTCGTATTGCGCGTGAGGTGCTTTCCAAAGTCGATGCCATTAAGTCGGTCGCCGGCGAGCACACCTGGCCGGATAAAGGCTCGCTCTATATTGCCACTACCCATACTCAGGCGCGTTACGCATTGCCAGGCGTGATTAAAGGCTTCATCGAGCGTTATCCGCGCGTTTCGCTGCATATGCACCAGGGGTCGCCAACGCAGATTGCGGAAGCGGTATCGAAAGGGAACGCCGATTTCGCGATTGCCACGGAAGCGCTGCATTTATATGACGATCTGGTGATGTTGCCATGCTATCACTGGAACCGTTCGATAGTGGTGACGCCGGATCATCCATTGGCGGCAACGTCTTCCATAACGATTGAAGCGCTGGCGCAGTATCCGCTGGTGACATATACCTTCGGCTTTACCGGGCGTTCCGAACTGGATACCGCTTTTAATCGCGCAGGGTTAACGCCGCGGATCGTCTTTACTGCAACCGATGCGGATGTGATTAAAACGTATGTCAGGTTGGGACTGGGCGTTGGCGTCATTGCCAGCATGGCGGTCGATCCGCTTGCCGATCCTGATTTAGTGCGGATTGACGCGCACGATATTTTTAGCCACAGCACCACAAAAATTGGTTTTCGCCGTAGTACTTTTTTACGCAGCTATATGTATGATTTTATCCAGCGTTTTGCGCCGCATCTGACGCGTGATGTGGTGGATACGGCGGTGGCGTTGCGTTCTAATGAAGAAATTGAAGCGATGTTTCAGGATATAAAGCTGCCTGAAAAGTAATAGCATCGTCGGTTTGTGTCGTAGTGGCATGGCAGACAAAGCCGCCTTTTGCAATATCCCTCGAAGTATTACGGGTAATGATCAGCAAAATAGTGTTGAATTACCCGTCCCGCCAGTTTCTTTTTCCAAATAGTTATCTTGAGTCAAAAGATTGATTTATTCACTGGCAACGATTCGTAAATTGACTGGATTTTTGACTAAAGTTTATTTAGGATTTGTCTCATCTGATGATTAATTGTACCGATTGTTTGGTGCTGAAATGATAAGTGATACCGATAGAATGAGGTTAGTAATGCCTTCTGAAAACCAGGAACCGCGCCGCGACCCTGAGCTCAAACGTAAAGCATGGCTGGCGGTTTTTGTGGGTTCTGCGTTGTTCTGGGTAGTGGTAGCGCTTGTTATCTGGCATTGGTGGGGCTAAGTGAGCATTACGTCGGAACGCGAGCGCGTGGTCGCGCCCCCGATTCAATCTGGTGACGATGATAACACCCCGGATACGACCGTTTTTCGGTCTGTTCCGCAACACTGGACGCTCACACCGCAGCAGCGGGCATTTATTGATGCTTTTGCTGACGAGGTGTCACAAAAATAATATTCGTCTTTTTATTGGCGTTACTGTTTTATTAACGCTGTCTTATTACACCGCAGCAACCGTGTGCTGAGCGCTTCTCAGTATTGATTAAACACAGTTGGTGTCGCCTATGTTAACGTCAAATATAAAGTATTGGTCATGGACTGGCGCGTTTATATTATCGCTACTGTTCTGGGCCGAGTTAATCTGGATTGCCGTCTAATCTCGTCAAAGCCCGATAATGCGTTATTTATCGGGCTTTTTCATCTTCGTTCCTCGCCTGTTAGGTTTCTCCTCTTTTAGCAATTTGGGTTGTTATCAAAACGTTACATTTTGTTTGTGTTATCTTTAATACAACCCTGTGGAGAATCAGGGTAACGCAACCCTGTCATTTAAGGAGGAGCTATGTCGTCAACCCTACGAGAAGCCAGTAAGGATACATTGCAGGCCAAAGATAAAACGTATCATTACTACAGTCTGCCGCTGGCTGCCAAATCCCTGGGCGATATCGCCCGTTTGCCCAAATCACTTAAAGTGTTACTGGAAAACCTGTTGCGCTGGCAGGACGGCGAGTCTGTGACTGATGAAGATATTCAGGCGCTGGCCGGTTGGCTTAAAAATGCCCATGCCGATCGTGAAATTGCCTGGCGGCCCGCCCGTGTCCTGATGCAGGACTTTACCGGCGTGCCTGCCGTTGTCGACCTGGCAGCGATGCGTGAAGCCGTTAAACGCCTCGGCGGCGATACGTCGAAAGTGAACCCGTTATCGCCGGTTGATCTGGTTATTGACCACTCTGTGATGGTCGATCATTTCGGCGATGATGATGCGTTTGAAGAAAACGTGCGGCTGGAAATGGAACGTAACCATGAGCGTTATATGTTCCTGAAATGGGGAAAGCAGGCATTCAGCCGTTTCAGCGTGGTGCCGCCCGGCACCGGCATTTGCCATCAGGTTAACCTAGAATACCTGGGTAAAGCCGTCTGGAGCGAATTACAGGACGGGGAGTGGATTGCTTACCCGGACTCGCTGGTGGGGACTGACTCCCATACGACCATGATTAATGGTCTGGGCGTATTGGGGTGGGGTGTGGGTGGTATTGAAGCGGAAGCGGCGATGCTTGGTCAGCCCGTGTCGATGCTTATCCCGGATGTCGTCGGCTTTAAGTTAACCGGTAAGCTTCGGGAGGGGATCACCGCCACTGACCTGGTGCTCACCGTCACGCAAATGCTGCGTAAGCATGGCGTCGTGGGTAAATTTGTTGAATTTTATGGTGACGGTCTGGATTCGCTGCCGTTGGCGGATCGCGCGACTATCGCTAATATGTCGCCGGAATATGGCGCCACCTGTGGTTTCTTCCCCATTGACGCCATCACCCTGGAATATATGCGATTAAGCGGACGTAGCGACGATCTGGTCGAGCTGGTTGAAACCTACGCGAAGGCGCAGGGAATGTGGCGTAATCCCGGTGACGAACCGGTATTTACCAGTACGCTGGAACTGGATATGGGCGATGTCGAGGCCAGCCTGGCCGGGCCGAAACGCCCGCAGGATCGCGTGGCGTTAGGCGATGTGCCGAAAGCCTTTGCCGCTAGCGCCGAGCTGGAGCTGAATACCGCGCAAAGAGATCGCCAGCCGGTTGACTATACGATGAACGGACAGCCATATCAGCTTCCGGATGGCGCTGTCGTCATTGCCGCCATCACCTCCTGTACGAATACCTCGAACCCCAGCGTGCTGATGGCGGCGGGATTACTGGCGAAAAAGGCAGTAACGCTGGGGTTGAAGCGTCAACCGTGGGTCAAGGCTTCTCTGGCGCCGGGGTCAAAAGTGGTATCTGACTATCTGGCGCAGGCCAAACTTACGCCTTATCTGGATGAGCTCGGTTTTAACCTGGTCGGTTATGGCTGTACGACCTGTATCGGGAACTCCGGTCCGTTGCCGGAGCCTATTGAGACCGCGATTAAAAAAGGCGATCTGACGGTAGGGGCCGTGCTTTCCGGTAACCGAAATTTTGAAGGGCGTATCCATCCGCTGGTGAAAACGAACTGGCTGGCGTCGCCGCCGCTGGTGGTCGCGTATGCGCTGGCCGGAAACATGAATATTAACCTCGCGACAGACCAGCTGGGGTACGATCGTAAAGGCGATCCGGTATACCTGAAGGATATCTGGCCTTCGGCGCAGGAAATTGCCCGCGCCGTTGAACTGGTATCATCAGATATGTTCCGTAAAGAGTATGCGGAAGTGTTTGAGGGCACGGAAGAATGGAAATCGATTCAGGTTGAATCGTCCGATACCTACGGCTGGCAGTCGGATTCAACCTATATTCGCCTGTCGCCTTTCTTTGATGAAATGCAGGCCCAGCCTGCGCCAGTCAAAGATATCCACGGCGCGCGTATCCTGGCGATGCTGGGGGATTCGGTAACGACCGACCATATTTCTCCGGCCGGCAGTATCAAGCCGGACAGTCCCGCCGGACGCTATCTGCAAAACCACGGCGTTGAGCGGAAGGATTTTAACTCCTATGGATCACGGCGCGGCAACCATGAAGTGATGATGCGCGGTACGTTCGCCAATATTCGTATTCGCAACGAAATGCTGCCCGGCGTCGAAGGTGGGATGACGCGGCATTTGCCGGGTACGGAAGCGATGTCGATTTATGATGCTGCGATGCTCTACCAGCAGGAAAAAACGCCGCTGGCGGTAATTGCCGGGAAAGAGTATGGGTCGGGATCGAGCCGTGACTGGGCGGCAAAAGGTCCGCGGCTGTTAGGTATCCGCGTGGTGATCGCCGAGTCGTTCGAACGTATCCACCGCTCAAACCTGATTGGGATGGGGATCCTGCCGCTGGAGTTTCCACAGGGCGTAACGCGTAAAACGCTGGGACTGACCGGGGAAGAGGTGATTGATATCGCGGATCTGCAAAACCTACGCCCTGGCGCGACCATTCCGGTGACGTTAACGAGATCGGACGGCAGCAAAGAAACGGTGCCTTGCCGCTGTCGCATTGATACCGCCACCGAGCTGACTTACTACCAGAATGACGGCATATTGCACTATGTCATTAGAAATATGCTGAACTAAAGCCGTTTATCGGGCCTGCCGTAAACAGGCAGGCCCGCGCTTTAATACCGGTGGCTTACTTGCTTAGCAGGTGGCCCATTTTGGCCGCTTTAGTATCGAGATAATGCTCATTATTTGGATTACGACCCACAATGAGCGGAACGCGTTCCACGATATTAATTCCCGCCTCGGTCAGTATTTCGACTTTCTTCGGATTATTGGTCAGCAGGCGAACTTCATCCACGCCCAGTAATTTGAACATATCCGCGCACAGGGTGAAATCACGCTCATCGGCGGCAAAGCCGAGCTGATGATTGGCCTCCACCGTGTCATAGCCTTGATCCTGTAACGCATAAGCGCGAATTTTATTAAGCAGGCCGATATTGCGGCCTTCCTGACGGTGGTAAATCAGAATACCGCGTCCTTCTTCCGCAATATGCGTCAGCGCGGCTTCCAGTTGAAAACCACAATCACAGCGCAGACTAAAAAGCGCGTCCCCGGTAAGACATTCGGAATGAACGCGAGCCAGTACCGGCGTTTTACCTGAAATATCGCCAAAAACCAGCGCGGCATGGTCGTGTCCGGTTGCCAGTTCTTCAAATCCCACCATCAGAAAGTCACCCAATGGGGTTGGCAGTTTGGCTTCTGCCACACGTTTAAGCTGCATGTATTTCTCCAGATTATGCTGACGCCTGCGGTGTCGTCGCCTGTTGGCTTGTATCCTGCTATTTTGCCATAAGGCGGCGGTCATCACCTAATCACTACCACGTAATTGCTCAGGAATGGCACAAATTTGTCAATTTTCCAGTCCGGCGAGAATTTTCAGTTATGATTGTGATACTTACTTATAAAAGGAGCATCCATGCTTTCAATTGCGAAGCGCACCGCGGCAGGAGCCGCCCTGTTGCTTATCATGCCGCTTGCCGTATGGGTATCAGGCTGGCAGTGGCAGCCAGGACATCAGGTCTGGTGGCTAAAAACGCTATTCTGGATAACGGAAACCGTGACCAAACCCTGGGGCGTTATCACGCATGTGATTCTTTGTGGATGGTTCTTATGGTGCCTGCGATTTCGCCTGCGCGCCGCCATTATGCTGTTTGCGATTCTCGGCGGGGCGATTATCGTCGGGCAGGGCGTGAAGTCATGGGTAAAGGAGCGCGTACAGGAGCCGCGGCCATTTGTGGTCTGGCTTGAAAAAACGCACCATATTCCCGTCGATGAGTTCTACACTTTAAAGCGTACAGAACGCGGACATTTAGTGAAAGAGCAGTTGGCCGGGCAACAGAACATCCCCGTTTTCCTGCGTCAGCACTGGCAAAAAGAGACGGGCTTTGCGTTTCCCTCCGGACACACCATGTTTGCAGCGAGCTGGGCGCTTTTGGCCGTGGGTCTGTTATGGCCGCGCAGACGGACTTTCACCATCGCGTTTTTGTTAGTCTGGGCGACCGGCGTAATGGGCAGCCGTTTGCTTCTGGGAATGCACTGGCCGCGAGATTTAGTGGTCGCCACGCTCATCTCCTGGCTATTAGTTACCCTGGCGACCTGGCTGGCGCAGCGAATTTGCGGGCCGCTTATGCCGCCTCGTGAAGAAGCGCAAGAAATTGCTGAACGCGGGCAGGAAAGCTGACAACGGTTGATTTTCTGACTATTGCCCTTAAATCATCTGATGGCGGGCGCATTTCCATTTCGCGCGAGGCGGGAAAATGGTAATTTAGAAGGCTGGATGCGGTAAGTTGGACACGATTTATTCGCGCAAACCACATAACGGGAAGTAATGTGAAATATTTACTCATTTTCTTACTGGTATTGGCGATTTTTGTTATTTCGGTGACGCTGGGCGCGCAGAATGATCAACAGGTGACGTTTAACTACCTGCTGGCGCAAGGGGAGTATCGTATCTCCACGTTGCTTGCTGTGCTGTTCGCCGTCGGTTTTGCGATTGGCTGGCTGATTTGCGGCCTGTTCTGGCTGCGGGTCCGCGTTTCCCTTGCCCGCGCTGAACGTAAAATTAAACGACTGGAAAACAAGCTTTCGCCAGCAACCGACGTTGCGGTCCCTGCCGATTCGTCGGTTGTTAAGGAATAATCATTTATGTTGGAGTTGTTATTTCTGCTGTTGCCTGTAGCCGCTGCCTATGGGTGGTATATGGGTCGCAGAAGTGCGCAACAAACAAAACAGGATGAAGCTAACCGCCTGTCGCGCGATTATGTCGCAGGGGTTAACTTCCTGCTGAGTAACCAACAAGATAAAGCGGTGGATCTGTTCCTCGATATGCTTAAAGAGGATACGGGCACCGTTGAGGCTCATCTCACTCTCGGTAATCTGTTTCGCTCACGCGGCGAAGTCGATCGCGCCATTCGTATTCATCAAACGCTCATGGAAAGCGCTTCATTGACTTATGAACAGCGTTTACTGGCTGTTCAGCAACTGGGGCGCGACTATATGGCCGCCGGTTTATATGACCGCGCGGAAGATATGTTTAACCAACTTACCGACGAAACGGAATTTCGCGTAGGCGCGTTACAACAGCTCTTGCAAATCTATCAGCTAACCAGCGACTGGCAAAAGGCGATCGAAGTAGCAGAACGGCTGGTGAAGCTGGGCAAAGATAAACAACGTATCGAAATCGCCCATTTTTACTGTGAGTTAGCGTTACAGCAGATGGGCAACGACGATATGGATCGCGCGATGGCGTTGCTGAAAAAAGGTGCCGCCGCAGATAAAAATAGCGCCCGGGTGTCTATCATGATGGGGCGCGTTTATATGGCGAGAGGGGATTACGCCAAAGCGGTCGAAAGCCTGCAACGTGTGATCGTTCAGGATAAAGAGCTGGTCAGCGAAACGCTGGAGATGCTGCAAACCTGTTATCAACAGCTCGGTAAAAATGCCGAGTGGGCGGAGTTTTTACGTCGCGCCGTTGAGGAGAATACCGGTGCTGGCGCTGAGTTAATGCTTGCCGATATTCTGGAAGCACGTGAAGGTAGTGACGCAGCTCAAGTCTATATCACGCGTCAGCTACAGCGACATCCTACCATGCGGGTGTTCCATAAGCTGATGGATTACCATCTCAACGAGGCGGAAGAAGGGCGAGCGAAAGAAAGCCTGATGGTACTGCGTGATATGGTTGGCGAGCAGGTGCGCAGTAAACCGCGGTATCGTTGTCAGAAATGCGGTTTTACCGCCTATACCTTGTACTGGCACTGTCCGTCCTGCCGGGCATGGTCGACCATTAAACCTATTCGCGGACTTGATGGGCAGTAGTATATAAAAAAAGCTTCAATTTAGTTACAACATACTTGATGACGTAAAGCTAGAAACGACGCTGGCATCGGCGGCCAGGGCTTATCAGGTTGTCAATCGAACCTGTTAATTTCCCTGCGCCGCAGGTAGAATGCACGCCGTTTATCCAATTTGCGCCACTTCCGGTGCCCATCATCAAGAAGGTCTGGTCATGACGTTTACTGCTTCATCTTCTTCCTGCGCTATTACTGAATCGCCTGTCGTTGTGGCGTTGGATTACCATGAACGCGATAAAGCCCTGGCGTTTGTCGACAAAATCGATCCTCGCGATTGTCGCTTAAAAGTGGGCAAAGAGATGTTCACGCTGTTTGGTCCACAACTCGTTCGGGATCTCCAGCAACGTGGGTTTGATGTCTTTCTTGATCTAAAATTTCATGATATTCCCAACACCACGGCCCGGGCAGTCGCCGCAGCGGCAGACCTGGGCGTCTGGATGGTAAACGTTCACGCGTCTGGTGGGGCGAGAATGATGGCCGCAGCGCGCGACGCGCTGGCGCCATTCGGTAAAGATGCGCCGTTGCTCATTGCCGTGACCGTGTTGACCAGTATGGAAACCAGCGATCTACACGATCTGGGCGTGACGTTGTCACCGGCGGAACATGCGGAGCGGCTGGCGCGCCTGACGCAGCAATGCGGGCTGGATGGCGTGGTCTGTTCCGCTCAGGAAGCTGTCAGATTTAAACAGGCCTTTGGCGCTGCATTTAAGCTGGTGACGCCGGGCATTCGGCCCGCAGGCAGCGAGGCAGGCGACCAGCGACGCATTATGACGCCCGAACAGGCATTATCCGCTGGCGTCGACTATATGGTGATTGGCCGCCCGGTTACGCAATCGGTAGATCCGGCGCAAACGCTGAAGGATATTAACGCGTCACTGAAACGGGAGGCATAATGAGCGATTCCAATAGTCGTCTGGTTTATTCAACACAGACGGGGCGCATTGAAGAACCTAAAACGGCGCCGGTTCGTCCCAAAGGGGATGGTATCGTTCGCATTCAGCGTCAAACCAGTGGCCGTAAGGGTAAAGGCGTATGTTTGATTACCGGTATCGAGATGAATGATGCGGAATTAACCAAACTGGCGGCTGAACTGAAGAAAAAATGCGGCTGTGGCGGGGCAGTAAAAGAAGGGATTATTGAAATTCAGGGTGATAAACGCGACTTGATAAAATCATTGCTGGAAGCTAAAGGAATGAAAGTAAAATTAGCTGGCGGCTAATGAAAACGCCACGGTTGTAAATTACCGTGGCGTAAAAGTCAACTTTGTCTATTTTTGTAATCCAGACCTGAAAAGAATAAACGTATTATTTTGAGCCGTTCAATATTTAAACGTCTGGATTATTTTCCAACCTGGTGACCAATCACGCCGCCGACCGCCGCGCCGCCCAGGGTGCCTAATGTACTGCCGTCCGTTAACACTGCGCCGCCTAACGCCCCCGCACCTGCGCCAATAGCCGTGTTGCGATCGCGCTTGGACCAGTTTGAGCAGGCGCTCAGAGACATTGCTACGGTGATTGCCAGCACAGCAGCGGCCATTTTTTTGCTCGTCATAAACATAATACTCTCTCCTGAATTAACGATTCACGGAATTAAGCTCACTATAACTATAGTTAAAATAAAACCTGTTAAGAGATTTTCCGTAAAACCTGATTGCGCAGGGGTATATCACGCAGGTGATAGTCACTTCCTGTTATTTCGCTAATATTAATTTTACGACGTTACGCTCGTTACAACAGGTAAATAGTCTTAATTGGGATGTCAGAAAAGTCTTAGAGAGAGGATGATTTGCCATAGGGCAAACCATCGGGAAATATTTTAAACGGATGAGCCAATAACATTGACTAGCAGCCCCGCATGTTCTAACTGCATTTGATCGCTGGCGGAAATTTTGGAATCCGTAATGACACGATGGAAGCGAGAGAGCGGGCCCAGGGGATAGGGATGCACACAGCCAAATTTGGAGCTGTCGGTGAGGACAATCGCTTCTGAGCCTTTTTCCAGAACAGCGTTAACCACATCCGATCGCATCATATCGCGTCCGGTGAAGCCGGTATCAGCCTGCCAGCCATCAATACCGATAAATGCTTTGCTGAAATGCACTTGATGGATAAACTGTCGCGTCAACGGCCCTACCATGCTTTCACTTTTTTTCTGATAGATTCCACCGAGGAGAATGACTTCGCAAGGGGTTTCTTTGAGCAGATGCGCGATATAACTGCTCACGGTGATGATCGTGACATCTTTTTGTTCCGCCAGCGTCCGGGCCAATAGCGCATTGCTACTGCCATTTTCAATAAAAACGGATTCCCCAGGACTGACCAGCGAGGCGGCGAACTCCGCCAGTCGGCGTTTTAGCGTGTAGTTCGTCATCATGCGAGTCTCTACGTCATCGCTCTCAAGCGAAACGGCGAAACCGTGCGCACGGCGTAAATAGCTCTGTTTTTCCAGGGTATTCAGATCCTGACGAATCGTGACTTCAGATACGCCGGTAATTTTCGCCAGTTCAGCAACGCTCATCTGGCCTTTATCAACCACCATTTGCAAAATTGATTGTTGTCGGGAGTTCATAGTATTAATTTTATTCGTTAAGAGGAGTCAACAGACAGTCAGAGAGCCGGGAAGGGCTAACGGCCATCCCGGACAAATAATCGCTATCAGATTTCCCAGGGCGACCCGGGAGCCTGGGATGGCGAGATACCGTCTTTAACCTGATCTAACAGCTCTGCTCTCAATATTTCAAGGTTATTGATGGCCGAGTGGTAATCGCCAGCAACAAGGATATCCAGCACGGTATCAATGCGTGCGGCAATTCGTTGTGCTTCGATATCAGACATGTTTGTCATCCTTAATGTCAGAAAAGCTTTCAATTCATGATGCAGAAATTAATCTGAAAAGAGAAGGGAAAAATAGGGCTATGCCTGTCTGCACAGGCTGTTATCCCTATTATCGTCGCCATTAACGCATTTTTTTCGTCTGATAACGTTTGTACCAGCGTTCAAAAGAAACGGCGGGCATAGGTTTGGCGAATAAAAAGCCCTGTCGTTCATTGACGCCGTTTTTTGTCAGGAAGGCATCTTCTTTAGCATTTTCTACACCTTCGGCAATCACTTGTAAATTTAGCGCCTGAGCCACCGCGACAATAGCCCGAACCAGAGATTGCGACAGCGGTTGCTTATGGATATCTCTGACGAAAGCCTGATCCAGTTTAACGGCATCAATAGGGAACCGGGCGAGTTGAGAAAGCGAAGAATACCCGGTGCCAAAATCATCCAGATGAATCTGAGCGCCGAGCTGACTAAATTGCTGGATAACCGATAGCGCCAGCGTGTCGTTTTCGATCAGGCAGCTTTCCGTTAGCTCGACATCGATCGGGCAATACTCAAAATTCAGATCGTACAAAGCCTGTTTAAGCGCAGTAAAAAGCGTCTGGTCGGCCAGTTGTCGCGCCGAAAAGTTAACGGCGACGCGCAAGTTAATCCCTTTATCGCGCCATTTCGCAATCTGGCGAACCACATCCAGAATCACCCAGCGGCCCAGCGGCACGATGAGTCCTGACTCTTCGGCGTATGAGATGAACTCCAGCGGCGGAATTAATCCGCGTTCCGGCGATTGCCAGCGTACCAGCGCTTCCAGGCTACGTACTTCACCGCGCCAGGTAATTTTGGGCTGATAGTGAATAAGTAACTGATCGTTTTCCAGCGCTTTTCGCAGGTTTGTATCCAGCCAGTGATAGTCAAATACGCGCTGATTCATTTCCGGTGAAAAAACGCAGAACTGACCGCGGCCGCCTTCTTTGGCGTTATACATTGCGGTATCGGCAGTGCGAATGAGACTTTCGCTGTCCTGTCCGTGCCGGGGGGCCAACGAAATGCCAATGGCGCATCCCGTGTAAACTTCGATGAGTCCAATACGAAACGGTTGCCGCAGACGGGTAAGGATTCGTGAGGCTACTGCTTCCAGCGCGGCCTGAGACGTATGGGCAGCGAGGACAATGAATTCATCTCCCCCCAGTCTGGCCAGCAATTGATCTTCCTCCAGACAACTCAACAGCGCCAGTGAAACGGCCTGTAAGAGCTGATCGCCAAACATATGCCCATAGGCATCATTAATTTTCTTGAAGTTATCCAGATCGAGATAAACGATACCCACCTGCGACTCGCCAGCCGAGGCAATAGCATGATTAATAAATTCATGAATAGCATTGCGATTGGGCAGGCCGGTGACGGTGTCTGTATTCGCCAGTATGCGTAAACGCTCCTGAGCCCGCCTTTCTTCGGTGATATCCGTGCCTGCGCAGATCAGGAAAATTTCGTTTTTTCCGCTACCGTTATGGACAAATTTATTACGAAATAAGAACAAGCGTTGGCCTTTACGGGTCTTTATCCAGCGTTCGATTTCATAGGCATTCCCATTGCGAAAAAAATTCTCAATGTAGTGTCGGGAGGCAACCGCCTCCCGGCGGCTCATAAATAATTTAAAGACGCTTTGACCAATTACATCTTGCTCTTTTAAGCCCGTGTACTCTTCGCATAACCGATTAAATCGACAGATTTTTCCCCGACTATCCAGTATCGCAATGACTGAGTTGGCTTCTGATACGATTTGCTCGGCAAAAGAGAGCTCCTGCGCCTGCGTTGGCGCGACGGCAGGCGTATCAGGCCAGGTTGCCAGGTTGCCAGCCCATTCACGGTTATTAATCTTACGGCCTACCAGGTGCACTGCGGTAACCTGTTTTTCTATCAACAACGTTATCAGCAGACTGGACGTAATCGCCGTTATTTCCCGGATACGCCCGGCTTGTTCCGGCGATAGCTCAACCGTTTTTTCTGCATCCGTTTCACCTGTCGGGGAGAGATACAGCACGTTGCGGTCATCAGCCAGACGCCAGTGAGAGTGAAGGGGATTTAGCGCCGTTTGTTCCTGAATCTGTTTCATCATGCGTACCATCCCATTTAAGCGCCAGGTGCCCGAAAAGAAAGGTTAGCCATGTTATAAATAAGGGTAATTATGGCTGAACGTATTGTTTTATCTATGTATTCATATGTAATCCAGATTCTGGAAAAAGCATAGTCGCCAGCTAAAAATAACAAGAAATGGGGCGCTTGAATAAGATTAAACTTAGAGCATGACGGAAGGGAGAAGAAGAAAAGAAACGGCCTTTGCCTTCTCAGCAAAGGCCGTTGAGCGAGCTAAGCGTGGTTACGCTGCCGGTCGGGCAATAATGCTGCGGGTTTCCATGCGAACTTCCGCAATAGTGACATCAATGACATCCGTCACTTTATAAACCGTCTCACCTTTAATCTGTACCGTACCGTTTTCCTGGCTGCATACCAGTTCATCGCGAACGGCGTGCAGGAACGGGGCAGGGATAAAGGCGATAGCGCCGTTATCGACCAGTCGCACACGCATACCACCGCGGCTGACGTCAATAATTTCTGCCGCGAAACGGGTATTTGTCCCCGCCTTATCGTTAAGGAAGCGTGCATATAACCAGTCGCCGACATCGCGCTCCGCCATGCGGTTCAGGCGACGGCGTTCCGCCATTTGCTGGGTGATATCTTCCTGCGGACGCGCAATAGCCTCCCCCTTGATGACCGCTTTCAGCAGGCGATGGTTAATCATATCGCCATACTTACGGATGGGAGAGGTCCAGGTGGCATAAGCCTCAAGACCAAGACCGAAATGCGGCCCCGGCTCGGTGCTGATTTCCGCAAAAGACTGGAAGCGACGAATGCGGCTGTCAAGGAAACCGGAGGGCTGCGCATCCAGTTCGCGACGCAGTTTACAGAAGCCTTCCAGCGTCAGCACCTCTTCGGCATCGACATGCAGACCATGCGTTTTCAGCAGCGCGGCCAGCGCGTCGGCATTCGCGGGATCGAAGCCCGTATGTACGTTGTAAATACCGAAACCGAGCTTATCGCGCAGTACGCGCGCGGCGCAAAGGTTAGCGGCGATCATCGACTCTTCTACGATACGGTTAGCGATACGGCGCGGTTCCGCCACAATATCCAGTACTTCGCCTTTTTCGCCAAGCACAAAGCGGTAATCCGGGCGGTCTTTAAAGACTAACGCATGATGATGACGCCACTCACTGCGGCTTAGACAAATACGGTGCAACAGACGAATCTGCTGGGCAATGCCTTCGTTATCCGGCTGCCAGGTGCCGTTATTTTCCAGCCAGTCGGAGACATTGTCGTACGCCAGCTTGGCCTTCGATTCGATGGTGGCCGCAAAAAAGGCGATATCATCGTCAATGGTGCCGTCCGCGGCGATTATCATGCGACAGGCGAGCGCCGGACGCACTTCGTTGGCGCGCAGCGAACACAGATCGTCAGACAGCTCACGCGGCAGCATAGGAATATTGAAGCCCGGCAGGTAGTTGGTGAAGGCGCGAATTTTCGCTGTGTTATCCAGCTTACTGCCTTCGGCAATCCAGGCGGTAGGATCGGCGATAGCCACCGTAAGCTGGAGTCTGCCGTCCGCTAATTCCTCAGCATAAAGCGCGTCATCCATATCTTCAGTGCTGGCGCTATCGATAGTGACGAAATTCAGCGCGGTCAGATCCTGGCGCTCCAGCCCTTCGTCCAGCATCTCCGTCGCTACGCCGTTCGGCGCTTCTTTTTCCAGGTTGTGGCGGGCAAGCGTAACCCACCAGGGAACAAAGTGATCGTCGGCAAAGGTGATGTACTGCGTTAAATCGGCGTAAAACGAACGGTCGCCTTTAAGCGGATGGCGGCGCATTTCGGCAACCGCCCAGTCACCTTCTTTGAACTCATGCTGAACGCCGCGCGCGGCGCGGCAGGGAATCGCGTCTTTCAGCAACGGATGATCCGGCACGATGGACAGGCGGTCATTTTTACCCTGAACTTTTCCCACAAAACGCGTCAGGAACGGTTCGATCAGTTCTTCCGGCTCGGCAGACTCACGTTCTTTTTCCGTGTGGATGACCGCGACGATACGATCGCCATGCATCACTTTTTTCATCTGCGGCGGAGGAATGAAGTAGCTTTTTTGCGCGTCAACCTCAAGGAAGCCAAAGCCTTTTTCCGTGGCTTTTACGACCCCTTCAGCGCGCGGCGTCTGGGAATGCAGTTGCTGTTTAAGCTGCGCTAGCAGCGGGTTGTCCTGAAACATATTCGTCTATTTTCGTAGCCAAAAGAGCGGCTGACAGTTTTACGCGATTCTGCCTGGCGCAGCAAGCGCTCTTTCAGTAATGGATGAGTTAATAGGTTTCGCCCAACGCGATTTTTAAACGATTTAACCATCCGCACACGCCGCACCAGCCTAACATATTAATGGCCTGCTCCGATGAAACTCCCCTGGTGAGTAGCGGGAAAAAATGCGCGGCGCTAAAGCGATCGGGCGCTCTGGTGAGCCATTGTATCGCCTGTGTCAGCGCAGGCTCAAGTTCCCAACGAGCGATGTCGTCGTCTTCCTGGCGTAACGTGATGACAGCGCGACGCCACGCGCCAGGTTGGGTTGCCTGTTCGTTAAAGCAGGCGGCGCTGCCGTTGATACGTGATGTGAGGAGCGTGATAAGTGGAAGTAAAGAAGGGGGCGATGCAGTGTGTAATGTGCTGGTCAGTATGCGTTCGAGTAACGCGAATGAAGACGGATCGCGCATGAGTACCGGCGCCATCATTTGGCATTGTGAAGACGAATATTGCCGCCGAACTTTGGTATGGGCTGGAGGATATTCTACCAGACTGGCGACGGGCCGCCATATCGTCTGGGGGTTTTGAAACCGCGCGGCCCTGGCAAAGCGCTGCATCTCCTGGCCGGGCAGTTCGCGCACGGGCAGACGGCAAAACGCCTGAAATATCGCCGCTACCCGCGCCTGAAAACCGATAAACCCAATGATCTGATTGATGAGTACGGTATCCCGGGCGGTTAATCCCACCTCTGCAAGCTGTTCGCGGGCTCGCGTATTGATAACGGAGGGGGAGCCGGCAAGCTGACGAGCGTATTGCGTAATTTGCGCCAGCCGTTGATTGCTCTCTCTTGAGGCGTCAGGGCCAGGTAGCGGCGCCAGACGCGCGGCATAATGGCGGCACAAACGCTGAACCCCAAATACCTGAGCGGCGGTCAGCGCGGTGCTCATACGTTCATAGGTGCTAAACGTATGAAGCCGGTCGTTGAGAACCGTGCGGGGAAATAAGACATCCGCCAACTGGCGAGCGGGCTTTAACCATGACTCAAAAGGCGTCAACGCGGTTTCTGATACCGTTAAATCCAGTAAAAAACGATCGTTAACATACGCGGCTTCCGGCATCAGCGAAAGCGGGGGTTGTGACGACATAGTGGATTGTGTTTCATGATACCAGTGGCTTTTACCCGCTTTTCGGCATTGTTCCATAGGGTTTCCCGAGGATGAAATGGCGATCGATAATGATTCGGCGTCGGATCGTTTATGCTGGATTATCCTGGCGTATGCGGGAAAGGGATGAAAGATTGTTAGGTGATAACAAATATCAGAACGCTATATAACGAGATGAGCGGTGAGTGAGGGGAATGGGGCAGCACAGCCGTGCCGCCCGCTAATAAACTTAATGCGCTTACTTCAGTTCCAGTTCATTCATTGCCGCAATGCTGAACCCGCCGTCAACATGGACGACTTCGCCAGAAATGCCTGCCGAGAGATCGGAACACAGAAACGCCGCTGAGTTACCCACATCTTCAATGGTCACGGTGCGACGAATTGGCGTAACGGCTTCACAATGCGCCAGCATTTTACGGAAGTCTTTAATACCGGACGCCGCCAGCGTGCGGATTGGACCCGCAGAGATGGCGTTGACGCGAACCCCTTCCGGTCCCATAGCGTTTGCCATATAACGCACGTTGGCTTCCAGAGAGGCTTTCGCCAGACCCATGACATTGTAGTTCGGGATGGCGCGCTCCGCTCCCAGATAAGACAAGGTCAACAGCGCAGAACCCGGATTCAGCATGGTGCGGCAGGCTTTCGCCATGGCAACAAAGCTGTAAGAGCTAATATCGTGAGCGATTTTAAAGCCTTCGCGGGTAACCGCATTAACATAATCGCCGTCCAGCTGATCGCCAGGCGCGAAACCGATCGAGTGTACAAAACCGTCAAATTTCGGCCAAACGTTACCCAGCTCTGCAAACATAGCGTCAATGCTGGCATCTTCAGCGACATCACACGGTAAAACGATGCTGGAACCCAGCTGGGCAGCAAATTCTTCTACACGGCCTTTCAGTTTGTCGTTCTGGTAGGTGAACGCCAGTTCAGCTCCTTCGCGGTGCATCGCCTGTGCGATACCGTAGGCGATGGACAGTTTACTGGCCACGCCAGTGACCAGAATGCGCTTACCGGAAAGAAAACCCATAGCTTTAATCCTTATAGTCATTGCTTATTTTTTGCTTTTACGAACAATGGTTAACAGCAACTTTTCAACATTATTCGAAATTAGTCTGAAATTATATCCCACTCCTGGCCCCGTGTGTCACGCTATTTTTCCGCCGCTATCACCGGCAGGTGACGTTCTAAAACCACACGGTAACGAAGTCCCTGAGGATTTTGAGCACTCCCCGGGGCCAAACTGGCAAATCAAAGAGTCTAATGGGACAGGCCCTACGGTGCAGTATACCAGCTGGTGTAAGGTTCGCCTCATCCAACCAGAGACACCGGGACGGACAGCAAGTACGATAGCGATGCGCTTTCCACCAGACAAATAAAGGTTCTGTAGGAAGCCTGAATATTCATCCAAATGGTTTACCTCACCTATTAGCGATGTTATGGACATGTAATTTTAACCAGCAAATGCTTAATAAAAATAATTTCTTTTTTAGGTGCTGAAGGTTTTCTCTATTTATTGATGCAGAGTAATACTGAATATGAAAAATTTTGGAAATCAGGTGATTACAGTAGTTACAAATCAGGTTTTTATATGTTTGCATGTGTATTATAATAAATTTTCAGAGGATGAGACATATGCCGTTTACATTTCATATCGGAAATCATAGTTGCCAGATATCAGAAAGGTATTTAAGAGATATCATCGATAATAAAAGAGAACATGTTTTTTCAACGTGTGAGAAATTTATAGATTTTTTCAGGAATATATTTACCAGGCGAAGTTTAATTTCTGATTATAGAGAAATCTATAATCTACTGTGCCAAAAAAAAGAGCATCCCGATATTAAAGGGCCTTTCTCTCCAGGACCATTTTCGAAGCGAGATGAAGACTGTACACGATGGCGCCCCCTTCTTGGATATATTAAACTTATTGATGTCACCAGGCCTGAAACAATAGATAAATACACTGTAGAGGTATTAGCACATCAAGAAAATATGTTACTACTACAGATGTTTTACGACGGAGTATTAGTGACCGAGACGGAGTGTTCTGAACGTTGCGTCGATTTTTTAAAAGAAACGATGTTTAATTATAATAACGGGGAAATTACGCTTGCCGCTTTGGGTAATGATAATCTACCGCCGAGCGAGGCAGGTAGTAATGGAATCTATGAGGCTTTTGAGCAACGTTTGATAGACTTCCTGACCACGCCCGCCACGGCGTCTGGTGATGAGAGCGGCGCTATTGATCAGACGGATGCATCACAACCAGCGGCAATAGAGGCGTTTATTAACTCGCCGGAGTTTCAGAAAAATATTCGCATGCGTGATATTGAAAAAAATAAAATAGGTAGCGGAAGTTATGGGACAGTCTATCGGTTATATGATGACTTTGTTGTTAAGATTCCAATTAATGAGCGGGGAATAAAAGTGGATGTTAACTCTCAGGAACATCATAATTGTCATCCTGAGCGTGTCAGTAAGTATTTGAATATGGCCAATGGCGACAAGAATTTTTCTCGTTCGGCCATCATGAATATTAATGGTAAAGACGTTACGGTTTTAGTTTCAAAATATATTCAAGGTCAGGAGTTCGATGTTGAAGATGAAGATAACTATCGAATGGCGGAGGCGCTTCTTAAATCCCGGGGGGTTTATATGCATGATATAAATATCTTAGGTAATATTCTGGTTAAAGAGGGGGTTCTTTTCTTTGTGGATGGCGATCAAATCGTGTTATCACAAGAATCACGGCAACAGCGAAGCGTTTCTCTTGCAACAAGGCAACTGGAAGAGCAAATTAAGGCCCATCACATGATAAAATTAAAGCGGGCCGAGACCGAAGGAAATACTGAAGATGTTGAATATTATAAGTCACTTATTACGGATCTTGATGCGTTAATCGGAGAGGAAGAACAGACACCTGCGCCAGGAAGACGTTTTAAACTAGCCGCACCTGAGGAGGGGACTCTTGTGGCTAAAGTATTAAAGAATGAATTAAAAAAATAGCATTTAGTTCCGTTCTTTTCTGCGAATCGCCGGGGCTCATTCGCTACAGATTTACCGATCAATTATTGAGAGTTGCTATTCGTTTAAAGGTCGTTCGGGGGATCTGGACAGCCTGCAGCGGAGATGCAACTCGCCATTAGGGTTGGCGATGCCGCGCTGCCATAGTGGGTGAAATGCCTCGCAATGGTGTAACAACATTAACTCGCCTTGATTTTTCCCCTCTGCCTGACAAGAAAAACCTGGCTTTACGGATGGTCTCATGCCGTCGTATTAGCGTTGTTCGGCGTAGTATGTAAATTTCCTTATAGCAATAGAAGAACATTCTCAAAACATAAAATTAGCAAGTTATCATGAAGTTAACATATATTGTTTTTTTCGATCATTTTTTATATATTGATCGTTTTTATTGATTGATTTGCGTTAAAAGCGCATTATCAGGGAGTTAAGATCAAGTGGAGTGGTCACATGCGCTATTTTTTTATGGCAGAGCCGATAAGGGCAATGGAGGGGGATTTACTGGGCGTCGAAATTATTACCCATTTTGCATCGTCGCCCGCTCGTCCGCTACACCCTGAGTTTGTTATCTCGTCATGGGACAATTCGCAGAAGCGCCGTTTTCTGCTTGATCTGTTGCGGACAATCGCGGCCAAACATGGCTGGTTTCTACGCCACGGCCTATTCTGTATCGTAAATATTGATCGGGGTATGGCGCAGCTTGTCCTTCAGGATAAAGATATTCGCGCATTACTACACGCCATGCTATTTGTGGAGCTGCAGGTCGCTGAACATTTTTCATGTCAAGATAACGCCTTAATCGATCCTTTAATACACGCGCTTCATAAGCAACCTAATCCATTATGGCTGGGCGACCTGGGCGTAGGGAATGCAACTGCTGCGCCATTAGTTTGCGGGTGTTTTAGCGGCGTAAAACTTGATCGCAGCTTTTTTGTCTCACAAATTGAAAAAATGACGTTTCCGCTGCTTGTCAAACATATCCGGCGTTATTGTGACCAGATCGTGGTGGGGGGCCAGGAAAACACACGCTATTTGCCGGTGTTAAAAACGGCAGGCATTTGGGCAACCCAGGGCACGTTATTTCCTTCCGTTGCGTTAGAAGAGGTTGAAACACTGCTGTTGGGCAGTCGCATGAACACCCTCAGAGAATCGAACTGAGGGTATTTGTTTCGCTTAGCGATCCTTTCGCCATGCGTCAGCGGTCAGCGCCTCGCCAAAATGGCCTGCGATTAAACGGCGGGTAAGCTCATGTAGCGGAGAGGCGAGCACATCGGCGGTGCTGCCGCGTTCAACCACTTCCCCCTGATGCATCACTAATACCTGATCGCTAATATGTTTCATCATGCCGATATGCTGCGTGACATAGATATAGGAGATGCCTTGCTTTTCCTGCAATTCAAGCATCAGATTGATGAGCTGCGAGCGCATGGACATATCAAGCGAAGCCAGCGCTTCGTCCGCGATAATGACTTTAGGGCGTAAAATCAGCGCGCGGGCCAGGCCCAGACGCTGTTTCTGCCCCGGCGCCAGCATATGCGGGTAGTAGCTCACGTGATCGGGCAATAGCCCCACCATACGCATCGTCTCGACAATCTGTTTACGCCGCTGTTCCGGCTCCAGATCGGTATTAAGGCGCAGGGGGAAGTCAAGGATCTGTGAAATACGTTGACGTGGATTCAGTGACGTTGAGGGGTCCTGAAAAATCATTCGAATACGTTGGCTTCGAAACGAATAGTCGCCGTAATGCAGGGGATGATCGTCAATAAGAAGCTCGCCGCTGGTGGGTTCAATCATGCCGGCCAGCATCTTTGCCAGCGTGGATTTGCCGGAACCGTTTTCGCCGATAATGGCCAGAGTCTGACGCTCACGAAGCGTAAAGCTTAATGGTTTCACGGCGTCTACGGTTTGGCGGCGAAACCATCCTGTCCGGTAGCGAAAGGTTTTACTCAGGTTGCGCACTTCAAGCAGAGTTTCCACCATATCACTCTCTCTCCATATTCAGCGGAAAATGACAGGCATAGAGATGATTTTTCGCGCCGGTTAAGCGTGGCGTGATAATGCATTCTCGTTGCGCGTAAGGGCAGCGCGGCCCCAGACGACAACCTATCGGTAACTGCTCCAGTAGCGGGATCGCGCCCGGCAGCGTATTGAGACGGCTTTTATGCGGCATCGCGCTGCCAAAATCCGGAATCGCGCGGATAAGCGCCTGCGTATAAGGATGATGTGGCGTCGTCACCAGATCTTTACTTGGCGCGGTTTCTACCGTCTGGCCGCAGTATAAAACGTTGATTTTATCAGCCCACTGACTCAGCATTTGCAGGTCGTGGCTAATCAACAGAATGGTGGTATTACTGTTTTGATTCAGTCGCGTCAACAGGCGAAAAATTTGCGCCTGCGTCGTCGGTTCCATTGAGTTGGTGGGTTCATCAGCGATCAGGAGTCGCGGTTGATTCGCCAGCGCGATAGCGATCATAACTTTCTGACACTCGCCATCGGTCAGTTCATAGGGAAAACTGCGCATCGCGTCTTTATGATCTTTAATTCCCACCCGGTGCAGTAATTCAATTGCACGCCGTTTACGCCAGCCTAAACGCTGCCACCAGCGGCCTTTATAGGTCCAGGCGGGAATATTTTGCATTAACTGGCGGCCGACGCGTTCGGAAGGATCAAGGCACGACTGCGGCTCCTGGAAGATCATCGACACATTATGTCCGACCAGCTTACGCCGTTCACGTGAGGAGAGGCGCAGCAGATCGATATCATCAAAACGCATACGGTCGGCAGTGACTCGCCAGTTGTCTTTCGCGACGCCGCAAATAGCTTTAGCAATCAAGCTCTTTCCGGAACCCGATTCACCTACCAGGCCGCGAATTTCACCTTCGCTTAATGTCATACTGACGCGATCGACCGCTTTTACCCAACCTTCGCTGGTTTTAAATTCAATGGTGAGATTGCGGATATCCAGTAACGGCATTATTCCACCCCCGCAATAATCGCACGACGAATCCCATCTCCGAGCAGGTTTACCAGTAAAACACTGAGCGTTATCGCCGCGCCGGGTAGCATAACGGTCCACGGCGCGACATAGATTAGCTCCAGCGCATCCCCCAACATGGCGCCCCATTCAGGAGAGGGAAGCTGCGCGCCGAGATCTAAAAATCCCAGCGCGGCGATGTCCAGAATCGCCATCGACAGCGCCCGGGTAATTTCGGTGACCAGACCGGCGGTAATATTCGGTAAAATGGCGAACCACAGAATATTCAGCGTTGTCGCGCCATCCAGACGGGCGGCAATGACGTACTCTTTTTCCAGTTCATCATGCACCATGCTATAGACGGAACGTACCATTCGCGGCAACAGGGCCAGCCAGACGGCAAACATCGCGTGTGACAGATGTGGGCCGGCAAATGCCACAACGATAATCGCCAGCAAGAGCGAAGGGATGGAAAGCAGCGTGTCCAGAATATGGTTCAGTACGGCAGAGCGTAAACCGTGGGTCGCGCCTGCCACTACGCCGAGGACTAATCCACATAGCGTAGCCGCCAGCGTTACGATAAACGCGCCGCCGACCGTGGGCGCCGCGCCGCTTAACAGGCGGCTCAGCACATCGCGCCCCAGATCGTCAGTCCCCAGAAAAAAGGAGACTTCGCCATAGCGTGACCAGGAGGGTGGCAGTAGCTGATAGCCCAGAAATTGCTGATCGATACCATAGGGCGCGATCCAGCCGCCAAAAATACACAGCAACGCCAGACCGGCGCATCCATACAGACCCACCATCGCAGGCGCGTCGCTATAAAATTTACGCCAGGCAGTGCGCAGGGTGCCTGGCGGGCGCTTTTCGCTGTATACGCTATCGTAAGGCATACCATTCCTTATGTTTCAGAGGGTTAGCCATAGCACCCAAAATATCGGAAATCACATTGACCACAATAACCAGCGACCCAATGACCATCACGCCAGCGGAAATAGCGGCATAGTCCTGCTGACGAATGGCGTGAATTAACCATCGTCCCAGCCCAGGCCAGCTGAAAACCATTTCGGTAATCATCGCCAGCGTTAACATGGTTGAAAACTGCAGACCAAGACGGGGAATGACCGGCGGCAGCGCATTATGCAACACGTGACGGCGTAAAATCGTAAAGCGCGATAAGCCGCGCGTGGCCGCCGCTTTAACGTAGTTCTGATCGTAGACCTCAATAGTGCTGATTCGCATCAGGCGGATCACTTCTGTGGTCGGCGCGACGGAGAGCGTGAGCACCGGTAAAACCATATGCCGTATGGCGCTCATCACCATTTCATCACGCCATGGCGAATCTGAAATCCAGGCGTCAATGATGGCGAAACCGGTAACCGGTTTAACTTCATAAAGCAGGTCAAATCGCCCGGATACCGGCAGCCACCCCAGCGTGAGCGAAAAGAACAGTGTGAGCAGAAGCGCCAGCCAGAAAACCGGAATTGAGAAACCTAATAGCGCCAGCGCGCTGATAAAACGATCCGGCCATTTGCTACGCGTCACGCCAGCCAGCATCCCGACCGGGATGCCGACCATCAGCGCAAAACCAAAGGCGAGAATGCACAGCTCCATCGTGGCGGGAAACACCTCTTTAAGCTGTTCGGAGATCAGCTGGCCGTTAATGCTGGACACGCCAAAGTCCCAGTGCAGCAGACCGTTGAACCAGAAAACCCAGGCATTCCATAATGATGCGCCTTGTAGCGGCGCATGCGGCGTAAAATAGCTCAGGCTAAAGCCGATAAAGGTCAGGAAGAAGAGCGTCACCAGCAACAGCAATAACCGACGCAGGGTGAAGATAATCATGGTTTTTTCACCTCTTCGTGTTTTTCGCGGGAGACGCCGGCAAAAGACGCATTGCCGAACGGGCTTAACACCAGCCCTTTAATATCGTAGCGGTAAGCCTGCAGGCGTAGTGATGATGCCAGCGGCAGTATCGGCAGCTCTTTCTCCAGGATATTCTGCGCTTCCTCATATGCTTCTATGCGCGAAGCCAACTGCTGCGACGACAGTGCTTTACGCAGCACGCTGTCAAATTCAGGGTTACACCAGTGGGCGAAATTGGTTTGCGAATTGATGGCCGCACAGCTTAACAGTGGTCTGAAAAAGCTATCCGGATCGTTGCTGTCCGTGGCCCAGCCGGATAAGGTCAGATCGTGATTCATATCCATCAGGCGCGCCTCCTGAAAACGACCTTCAACCGGCACAATGACCACTTTTACGCCAACCTGCGCCATATCCGCCTGAATAAGCTCCGCCGTTTTTAGCGGACTTGGGTTCCAGGCCTGAGAACTGGTCGGCACCCAGAGATGCAGCGTAAGATTCTCAATGCCCAGCGCTTTTAGCTGTTCGCGCGATTTTTGCGGATTGTACTCCGTAATTTTGGCATCGTTATCGTAAGCCCATGAGGCTCTCGGTAAAATGGAGGCTGCGGTTTCCGCCGTGCCGTAATAAATCGACTGCATCAGACGCTGGTTGTTGATCGATAAGGCCAGCGCATGGCGCACTGCGGGATTATTCAACGGCGGCTTATCGGTGTTAAAGGCCAGATAGGCGATATTCATCCCCGGGCGCAACGTCAGACGTAAACGCGGATCGTCGCGTAAAATAGTTAGCTGGCTGGCGGCGGGCCAGGCCAGAACATCGCATTCACCGGTCAGTAATTTCGATAAACGCCCGGTACCGCCGGAGCCTAAATCCACCACCACTTGCGGCATCAGCGGTTTGCCGCGCCAAAACCCATCGTGGCGCTGGAGACGAATAAACTGCCCGGAACGGTACTCCGAGAGCTGGAAAGGCCCGGTGCCGACCGGTTGGCGGTCTAGCAGTTCCTGACGATCTTTTCGGCTAAGCTGCGCGGCGTACTCAGCGGACATGACGGAAGCGTAGTGTGTAGCCAGATGCCATAAAAAGGAGGCGTCTGGCTGCGTCAGGCGAAACTCAACGGTGTTATTGTCCAGCTTACGCACGCTTTTTACATTGTCGGCGAACTGTAGGCTATCAAAGTAGGGGAAGCTACTGCCGTTGATGTTATGCCACGGATGCCGACGATCAAAAATCCGCTGAAAGGTAAAGACGACATCATCAGCATTGAGTTTTCGGGTCGGCGTAAACCAGGCGGTTTTTTGAAAGGAAACGTCGCGGCGCAGGTGAAAACGGTACGTTGCCCCGTTATCCAGCACTTCCCAGCTTTCTGCCAGCTCTGGGACTAAACGATAAGTATAGGGATCGACATCCAACAGGCGATCATATAACTGGGCGGCCAGGGTATCGACGATGAGGCCGCTGCTCGCTTTTTGCGGATTAAAGGTGTTGACCTGCCCGCTGACACAATACACAAAGCCGCTATCGCGAATATCTGCACTCGCAGTTTGTTCGGGCGCAGTCGCAGCCGTAGCCTGACTACTTAGTAGACCCGCTATCACGATCAGAGACGATAAAACCAGGCGCATAATAGTTAAGTTTTTGAAGTTCAATTTGCAAAGTGTATCGCACTTCGGCCCGCCACGTAAAAATGTCGGTGGATAACTGGCGTAAATGTCGTCAATTAGCCGGAGAAATAGCTAAAGCTGATGCTTTTTAAGCAAGGCGCGAAACTGGTGGTAGGTGAGCGCCAGCAAATCGGCGGCTCGTTTCTGGTTAAACTTCGCCTGCTGTAAGCTACGTTGCAGCAGCGCTTTTTCCTGTTGCAGTTGAAACTCACGTAATTTGAGCGGCAGGTCAGGCGTGACGGATGCCGCTGGCAGGGCGGGCGCGGGCGGTTCAGCGGGATGGCGTTGAAAAGGATCGATAACAATTTCATCCAAAGGATGTTCACTACTGCCGTGGCGATACACTGAACGTTCGACTACGTTTTTCAGCTCGCGGACATTACCCGGCCAGGCGTAATGCAACAACGTTTCTTTTGCCCGATCGGTAAAACCGGGAAATAAGGGCAGACGTAGCTCACGACACATCTGAATAGCAAAATGCTCGGCCATTAGCATGATATCGCTCTGGCGTTCGCGCAGCGGCGGCAGTTGTACAACATCAAAAGCCAGCCTGTCGAGCAGATCGGCACGAAATGTCCCTTCCTTCACCATGGCGGGTAAATCGGCATTAGTGGCGCATACTAATCGCACATTAACCTGTAACGGCTGGCTGCCGCCGACGCGCTCTAGCTCGCCATATTCAATCACCCGCAGCAGCTTTTCCTGTACCAGCATCGGCGCTGTCGCCAGTTCATCCAAAAACAGCGTGCCGCCATCGGCGCGTTCAAAGCGACCGGGATGGCGTTTTTGCGCCCCGGTAAAAGCACCCGCTTCATGACCAAACAGTTCGGAGTCCAGCAGATTTTCGTTAAGCGCTGCGCAGTTAAGCGAGATAAGCGGCCCCTGCCAGCGTGAAGAGAGATAGTGCAGGCGATTGGCGATAAGTTCTTTACCCGTACCGCGTTCGCCAATAATCAGCACTGGCTTATCCAGCGGCGCGAGCCGGGAGACTTGTTCCAGTACTTCAAGAAAACGGTTTGCCTCGCCGAGCAGGTTATCTTTAAATTCAGCCATGATGAAAATCGCCACTTGTTAGTGTTTTTCACCACTTTATCCTTTTTTGCTGGCGAGGTAAAACGAAATAATTCCTTTACTATCAGTGATATAAAAAGTTGGCACGCAAATTGTATTAACCATGTAGCAGGGCATCGCCCGTTATCAGAACATTATGTGAGGATTGAATTATGGGTATTTTTTCTCGTTTTGCCGACATCGTGAACGCCAATATCAATGCGTTGTTGGAAAAAGCGGAAGATCCGCAGAAGCTGGTGCGCCTGATGATTCAGGAGATGGAAGATACGCTGGTGGAGGTTCGCTCGAACTCCGCGCGTGCTTTAGCGGAAAAGAAACAGTTATCCCGTCGCATTGAACAGGCTACGGTTCAGCAGACCGAGTGGCAGGAAAAAGCGGAACTGGCTCTGCGCAAAGATAAAGACGATCTGGCGCGCGCCGCATTGATTGAAAAACAAAAGCTGACCGATTTAATTGCTACGCTTGAACAGGAAGTCACGCTGGTGGATGACACGCTGGCGCGCATGAAGAAAGAGATTGGCGAGCTGGAAAACAAACTCAGCGAAACACGCGCTCGCCAGCAGGCGCTGATGCTGCGTCATCAGGCGGCAAGTTCTTCCCGCGATGTCCGTCGTCAGCTTGACAGCGGCAAACTGGATGAAGCCATGGCGCGGTTTGAATCCTTTGAACGTCGTATCGATCAAATGGAAGCGGAAGCGGAAAGCCATCGTTTTGGTAAGCAGCAATCGCTGGACCAACAGTTTGCCAACCTGAAAGCCGATGATGAAATCAGCGAGCAGCTGGCGCAGTTGAAAGCCAAAATGAAGCAAGATAATCAATAATGACAATGGCGGCGCCGGTACGCGCCGTCGCTCATCAGCTTTAGGTGTAAGGAGAACGCATGAGCGCGCTATTTCTGGCCATCCCGTTAACCATTTTTGTGTTGTTTGTGTTACCGATTTGGCTGTGGCTGCATTACAGCAACCGCGCCGGTCGGGGAGAACTGTCGCAAAGCGAGCAGCAACGCTTACTGCAACTCACAGACGATGCGCAACGTATGCGCGAGCGCATTCAGGCGCTGGAAGACATTCTTGATGCAGAGCATCCGAACTGGAGAGAGCGCTAATGGGTGGAATCAATCTGAATAAAAAACTATGGCGTATGCCGCAAAAGGGCATGGTGCGTGGCGTTTGCGCCGGGATCGCCGACTACCTTGATGTACCGGTAAAACTGGTGCGTATTCTGGTCGTGCTGTCGATTTTCTTTGGGCTGGCGTTTTTTACCGTAGTGGCCTATATCGTTCTGTCTTTTGTACTGGACCCTATGCCGGATAATGTGGCCGCAGGCAAACCGCAGCCGACCAGCGGCGAACTGCTGGATACCGTAGACAGAGAGCTTGCCGCAGGCGAAAAGCGTTTGCGAGAAATGGAACGCTACGTCACGTCAGATACGTTCACACTGCGTAGTCGTTTCCGTCAACTGTAACTGATATATCGGGAAGGTGAAGATGAATACTCGCTGGCAACGCGCCGGGCAGAAGGTGAAGCCCGGCTTCAAAATAGCAGGTAAGCTGGTTCTGTTGACCGCGTTACGCTACGGGCCTGCCGGCGTGGCGGGATGGGCGGTAAAATCCGTCGCCCGTCGTCCGCTAAAAATGTTGCTGGCGTTTGCGCTGGAGCCAGTACTTCGTAAGGCGGCGAATAAAATTTCGCAGCGTTACAAATAGCGAGTCTGGTCATAATATTTCGTTAAGCTCTGGCGTATAGTGTGTGCGAAATACATTACGTGTCAGGACGGAAGTATGTTGAAAAAAGGAATATTTGCGTTAGCGTTATTCATAGCCATGCCGCTTTATGCCGCAGAATACTGGATAGATGTCCGCATTCCGGAACAATATCAGCGAGAGCATATTCAGGGCGCGATTAATATCCCATTGCAGGAGATTAAATCTCATATCGAAACGGTAGTTCCAGACAGGAACGATACGGTAAAGTTATATTGCAACTCCGGACGACAGTCGGGCATGGCAAAACAAATGTTGCTTGATATGGGGTATACGCACGCGATGAATATGGGCGGCATCAGTCGTCTTGATATGCCGAAAGTAAAAAAATAGATAATCTATTGCTCAATACTCATACTAACCGCGGCGCTTAATGCGCCGTTGTTGATCTCTCCGGGTAGTTGATAATAACGTTTTTGCACATATCTATAACGCAGGCTCGTTATTATTTTTTCTTCTCTTCAGGCTCAACAGGATGTCAATGAAGCGACTTAAAACTGAACTCAACGCGCTGGTCAATCGTGGGGTAGACAGGCATTTGCGTCTTGCCGTAACCGGGTTGAGCCGCAGCGGTAAAACAGCGTTTATCACGGCGATGGTTAACCAGTTGCTTAATGTCCACGCGGGCGCGCGCTTACCGTTGCTCAGCGCGGTACGCGAAGAACGCCTGCTTGGCGTAAAGCGCGTGCCTCAACGTGATTTTGGTATTCCCCGTTTTACCTACGATGAGGGGATACTTCAGCTTTATGGCAATCCTCCCGCATGGCCCACACCGACGCGCGGTGTCAGTGAGATTCGGCTGGCGTTGCGCTATCGCTCAAACGACTCGCTGCTGCGCCATTTTAAAGATACCTCGACATTGTATCTGGAGATTGTGGACTATCCAGGGGAATGGTTACTCGATCTGCCCATGCTGGCTCAGGATTATTTAAGCTGGTCCCGTCAGATGAACGGCTTGTTACAAGGACAACGCGCTGAGTGGGCCGCAAAATGGCGGCAACTTTGCGATGGACTCGATCCGCTGGCGCCCGCCGATGAAAATCGGCTGGCGGAGATTGCCGCCGCCTGGACGGATTATTTGCATCAGTGTAAATCGCAGGGATTGCATTTTATTCAACCTGGACGGTTTGTTTTGCCGGGCGATATGGCGGGTGCGCCAGCGTTGCAGTTTTTCCCGTGGCCGGATGTGGACGCCTTCGGCGAGTCAAAACTGGCGCAGGCGGATAAGCAGACCAACGCTGGAATGCTGCGCGAACGCTTTAACTACTATTGCGAAAAAGTGGTCAAAGGGTTCTACAAAAATCATTTTCTACGCTTTGATCGCCAGATTGTGCTGGTCGACTGTCTGCAACCGCTTAATAGCGGGCCGCAGGCGTTTAATGATATGCGTCTCGCCTTAACGCAGCTGATGCAAAGTTTTCACTATGGCCAGCGGACTCTGTTTCGTCGTTTGTTTTCGCCGGTGATTGATAAATTGCTGTTCGCCGCGACGAAAGCCGACCATGTCACCCTCGACCAACATGCCAATATGGTGGCCTTGCTCCAGCAGCTTATTCAGGATGCCTGGCAAAATGCCGCGTTTGAAGGCATTAGTATGGATTGCCTGGGGCTGGCGTCGGTACAAGCGACCACCAGCGGTGTGATTGAGGTCAACGGTGAAAAAATCCCGGCTTTACGTGGAAACCGTTTGAGTGACGGCGCGCCGTTAACCGTGTACCCCGGCGAAGTGCCTTCGCGTTTGCCGGGACAAGCGTTTTGGGATAAGCAGGGCTTTCAGTTCGAAGCCTTTCGTCCGCAGGTGATGGATGTTGATAAACCGTTACCACATATTCGTCTGGACGCTGCGCTGGAGTTTTTAATAGGAGATAAGCTGCGATGAGCGAACCGTTAAAACCGCGTATTGATTTTGCAGAACCGCTAAAGGAGGAACCTACGTCGGCCTTCAAAGCGCAGCAAACTTTCAGCGAAGCGGAGTCGCGTACATTTGCGCCTGCGGCTATCGATGAGCCCCCGGAAGACGAAGGCGCGGCAGAAGCGGCGGTCGATGCCGCGCTGCGCCCCAAACGCAGCCTGTGGCGTAAAATGGTGATGGGAGGGCTGGCGCTGTTTGGCGTGAGCGTGGTCGGGCAAGGCGTACAGTGGACAATGAATGCCTGGCAAACTCAGGACTGGGTCGCTTTAGGCGGCTGTGCCGCAGGCGCGCTGATCGTTGGCGCTGGCGTGGGATCGGTGGTCACGGAGTGGCGGCGATTATGGCGCTTGCGCCAGCGGGTGCATGAACGCGATGAAGCGCGTGAACTGTTACATAGCCATAGCGTCGGGAAAGGTCGCGCATTTTGCGAAAAACTGGCGCAGCAGGCGGGGATTGATCAATCACATCCGGCATTACAACGTTGGTATGCCGCTATTCACGAAACGCAAAACGACAGGGAAATCGTCGGTTTGTATGCGCATCTGGTACAGCCGGTACTTGACGCACAGGCGCGACGTGAGATTAGCCGTTTCGCCGCGGAATCGACTCTGATGATCGCCGTCAGTCCGTTAGCGTTGGTGGATATGGCGTTTATTGCCTGGCGTAATTTACGCCTGATTAACCGTATCGCAACGCTGTATGGCATTGAACTTGGTTATTACAGCCGCCTTCGTCTGTTCCGTCTGGTGTTGCTGAATATCGCGTTCGCGGGGGCCAGTGAGCTGGTGCGTGAAGTCGGTATGGACTGGATGTCTCAGGATCTGGCCGCACGCCTGTCCACGCGCGCGGCGCAGGGGATTGGCGCAGGCCTCCTTACCGCTCGACTGGGAATAAAAGCGATGGAGCTATGTCGACCATTGCCGTGGATCGACAACGATAAACCACGTCTCGGTGATTTTCGTCGTCAGCTTATCGGTCAGCTAAAAGAGACGCTGCAAAAGAGTAAGTCGTCGCCTGAGAAATGACCTTCCACAGGGCGCTGATTGCCTGGCTTTACGCCGCAGCGCCCGTTTTTCCGCCATGCTGTCAATATTTGTTGACAGAATCCTTCCTGCCAGCCGAATAGTGGCTTATCATCTATTTAATGGTTCATTATTCAGGTGAAGGTTCCCATGCGTCTGGAAGTCTTTTGTGAAGACCGACTTGGTCTGACCCGCGAATTACTTGATTTACTGGTGTTACGTAGCATTGATTTACGCGGAATCGAGATTGATCCCATTGGGCGAATTTATCTTAATTTTGCTGAGCTGGAATTCACCGACTTTAGCAGCCTGATGGCCGAAATCCGCCGTATTTCCGGCGTAACGGATGTCCGTACCGTTCCCTGGATGCCGTCCGAACGTGAACATCTGGCCCTGAGCGCGCTGCTTGAGGCGTTGCCGGAGCCGGTGCTCTCATTGGATATGAAGAGTAAAGTGGAGATGGCGAACCCGGCGAGTTGTCAGCTTTTTGCCCAGAGCCAGGAGCGAATGCGGCACCATACCGCCGCACAATTAATCAACGGCTTCAATTTTCAGCGCTGGCTGGACGGTAACCCGCAAAGCTCCCATAACGAACATGTCGTGATCAACGGGCAAAACTTCCTGATGGAGATTACGCCGGTACATTTACAAAACGAAAATGACGAATACGTGTTGACCGGGGCGGTAGTGATGTTGCGTTCCACGATTCGTATGGGGCAGCAGCTACAGAATTTGTCCACGCAGGATCTGAGCGCGTTTAGTCAGATTATTGCCGTGAGCGCAAAGATGAAGCACGTCGTTGAGCAGGCGCGCAAACTGGCGATGCTCAGCGCGCCGCTGCTGATTACCGGCGATACGGGAACCGGCAAAGATCTTTTCGCCTATGCCTGTCACCAGGCAAGCCCTCGTTCAGCGAAACCGTATCTGGCGCTCAACTGCGCTTCAATCCCGGAAGATGCGGTAGAAAGCGAACTATTTGGCCATGCGCCGGAAGGTAAAAAAGGTTTCTTTGAACAGGCGAATGGCGGTTCGGTGCTGCTGGATGAAATTGGCGAAATGTCGCCGCGTATGCAGGCGAAGCTGCTGCGTTTTCTCAACGATGGTACGTTCCGTCGCGTCGGCGAAGATCACGAAATTCATGTTGATGTCCGCGTTATCTGCGCCACGCAGAAAAATCTGGTGGAGCTGGTGCAAAAAGGACTGTTCCGCGAAGATCTCTATTATCGACTTAACGTTCTGACGCTTAATTTGCCGCCGTTGCGCGATTGTCCGCAGGATATTATGCCGTTGACCGAACTGTTCGTGGCGCGTTTTGCCGACGAACAGGGCGTTCCGCGACCGAAACTGTCTGCCGATCTGAGTACGGTCCTCACTCGTTACGGCTGGCCGGGTAACGTTCGCCAGCTTAAAAATGCGATTTACCGGGCGCTGACGCAACTGGAAGGGTATGAGCTGCGTCCGCAGGATATCCTGCTGCCTGACTACGATGCCGCGACGGTGGCAGTCGGCGAGGATGCGATGGAAGGTTCGCTGGATGACATTACCAGTCGTTTTGAACGTTCTGTCCTTACTCAGCTTTATCGTAGCTATCCGAGTACGCGTAAACTGGCGAAACGGTTGGGGGTATCGCATACCGCGATTGCCAATAAGCTGCGTGAATATGGTCTGAGCCAGAAGAAGGGTGAAGAGTAGAAAAAAAGAAGGCCTCCGGATAGAGGCCTTCTTGTGACAAAAGAGCACCGCCTGTAGCACTGACAAACGTAGCGCCAGCAGGCGCTGGCTTATGCCTTCAGGACATTAAGCGCGGCGTCGTAATCCGGCTCGTGGGTGATTTCATCCACCAACTGGCTGAAAATAACGTTGTCGTTTTCGTCAAGCACGATGACTGCGCGCGCCGCCAAACCTTTCAGCGGGCCGTCAACGATTTCGACGCCGTAGTTTTTCAGAAACTCGTTATTACGCAGAGTGGAAAGCGTAATAACGTTGCTCAGGCCTTCCGCGCCGCAAAAACGCGACTGTGCAAAAGGCAGGTCAGCAGAAACGCACAATACGACGGTATTCTCCACTTCTGTGGCCAGTTGATTAAACTTACGAACTGATGCGGCGCATACGCCAGTATCAATGCTTGGGAAAATATTCAGCACTTTGCGTTTGCCTGCATATTGGCTGAGGGAAACGTCAGACAAATCTTTTGCGACAAGAGTAAAAGCCTGTGCTTTGCTACCAGCCTGCGGAATAACGTTGGCAACGGTGACCGGGTTACCCTGGAAATGTACAGTCTGTGACATAATTATGTTCCTATTTACTTATAGTTAACGTCGAAATCCAGTTTAAGTCATTATTCATTAACACGGCAAATACTATTTGTAGCAAGCCGCGTCCGGCGCTATCAGAGGGGAAGAGATGAGATCTGTTAAGGTATATGAGGAAACCTGGCCGTTACATACGCCTTTTGTTATTGCGCGTGGTAGCCGAAGCGAAGCGCATGTTGTCGTTGTCGAACTGGAAGAAGAGGACGTAAAAGGCATCGGGGAATGTACGCCATATCCACGTTATGGTGAAAGTGATGCCTCGGTCATGGCGCAAATCATGAGTATTGTGCCTCAGTTGGAAAACGGGCTGACTCGCGAAGCATTGCAGAAACTGTTGCCGGCAGGCGCGGCGCGCAACGCGGTGGATAGCGCCTTATGGGATTTGCAGGCCCGCCAGCGGCAGCAAAGCCTTGCCGGGCTGCTCGGCGTGACGCTGTCCCCGGTTTTTACTACCGCGCAAACGGTAGTGATAGGCACGCCGGAACAGATGGCTGCCAGTGCGGCGGCACTATGGGAAAAAGGGGCGACGTTGCTGAAAATCAAACTCGATGCTCGTCTGATTAGCGAACGTATGGTGGCGATCCGCTCGGCGGTGCCGGAGGCGACGCTCATTGTGGACGCCAATGAATCGTGGCGCCCGGAGGGGCTGGCGGCGCGTTGCCAGTTACTGGCGGATCTGAATGTCGCGATGCTGGAGCAACCGCTGCCCGCGCAGGATGACGCCGCCCTGGAAAATTTTATTCATCCGTTGCCCATCTGTGCAGATGAGAGCTGCCATACTCGCAGTAGTCTGAAAGCCCTGACGGGGCGCTACGATATGATCAACATTAAGCTGGATAAAACCGGCGGTCTGACCGAGGCGCTGGCGCTGGCAACGGAGGCGCGGGAGCAAGGATTCGGCCTGATGCTGGGCTGTATGCTCTGTACATCAAGAGCGATTAGCGCCGCGCTGCCGCTTATGCCGCAGGTGAGCTTCGCCGATCTTGATGGCCCAACATGGCTGGCGGTTGATGTTGAGCCCGCGCTACGCTTTACGACGGGTCAACTCCATCTTTAGGATGCCAGCGGAGCAGATTCGACATCGCCAGCAAGTATTTTTCGCTGGCTTCATCGGCAGAAACAGGGGGAAACTCGGCGGTAATGCAGTGCAGGTTGAGGTCGGCGCACCAGCTGCCAAACGAACCGGGCGTTTCGTAACCTACGCTGGTTACCAGCGGCAACGCAAACGCATCGGCCAGCCACTCGCCTAGCTCGCTGCGACGTGGATCTTCAATGCAGGCTAGCGGATCGTGAAAAGAGACGACCCAGGCGGGTTGGAGTCGATAAATTAACTGGCAAAGCGCCTGGGTTTCCGGTTCTGAGCCGGGATGGTCGCCGGTTAGCAGCACGACATCACGCTCTTGCGCGCGGCTATTCCAGCGATAAACTGTCTCACCCGCTTTCCAGTTGGCGGCGGGAAAGTTACGGTTTAGATCAATGCCATTCGCATTTGCCCTTAACCCCAGTTGACAGCCATCAGGATTAACGGCAAGTACGACATGATGACGGCGAAGGGTTGGATTTAAGGTGCGTAACGCACAGGAGAGCGTCACCACGGATGAGGTTTCATCCCCGTGGGTGCCAGCCAGTATCAGACCGCTTTCGCGATTGGCGGCAGGCGCCGGAAACCAGATTAGCGGCGCGCCTAGTAGCGAACGTCCATAATGTTCAGTGCCAGGCGGAAATGCGCCGCGCTCGGCACGGGGGCGGGTGACAGTCATACGCGTTTCCCGAAGCTGAGACCAGTAGGGTAATCATCGTAGTGTTGTGTAAAACCCGCCGATTATCAAATGGTTTCTATTTACCCTCTTGTATGGCGCGATATCAACTTTCTGGCGGAAGATAATTGCATTTCTTTCTGCTGAAACAAATAATTACGTTGTCATTTAACTCATCTTTGAGGAACTTCTATGAGGCATTCTGTTTCAGTAACCTGTTGTGCGCTGTTGGTTAGCAGCTTTTCCCTGGCATATGCTGCGGATGTTCCCGGCGGAACGGTACTGGCAGAGAAACAAGAACTGGTGCGTCATATCAAAGATGAGCCCGCTTCGTTAGATCCAGCGAAAGCCGTTGGGCTGCCTGAAATTCAGGTGATCCGCGATCTGTTTGAAGGGCTGGTTAACCAGAACGAAAAGGGTGAAATTATCCCTGGCGTCGCCAGCCAGTGGAAGAGCAATGATAATCGTATCTGGACGTTTACGTTGCGGGATGATGCGCAATGGGCCGATGGAACGCCGGTGACCGCCCAGGATTTTGTCTATAGCTGGCAACGCCTCGTTGATCCCAAAACGCTTTCCCCCTTCGCCTGGTTTGCCGCTCTGGCTGGCATCACTAATGCGCAAGCCATTATCGACGGTAAAGTCACGCCGGATCAGCTTGGCGTCAGTGCCGTGGACGCGCACACTTTGCGTGTTCAGCTTGACAAGCCGTTGCCCTGGTTTGCCAGTCTGACCGCCAGTTTTGCCTTTTATCCGGTCCAAAAAGCGAATGTTGAAAGCGGCAAAGACTGGATGAAGCCGGGAAAACTGATTGGCAATGGCGCGTATGTTCTTAAAGAGCGCGTGGTAAATGAAAAACTGGTGGTCGTGCCTAATACGCATTACTGGGATAACGCGAAAACGGTACTGCAAAAAGTAACATTTTTACCCATTAACCAGGAATCGGCTGCGACGAAACGTTACCTTGCCGGTGATATTGATATCACCGAATCTTTCCCTAAAAATATGTACCAGAAATTATTGAAGGATATTCCAGGGCAAGTTTATACACCGCCGCAATTAGGGACTTATTATTATGCGTTTAACACGCAGAAAGGGCCGACGGCGGATTCCCGCGTTCGTCTGGCGCTAAGTATGACCATTGATCGCCGTTTGATGGCGGAAAAAGTCTTAGGTACCGGTGAAAAACCGGCCTGGCATTTTACACCGGATGTCACGGCAGGATTTAAGCCCGATCCTTCACCGTTTGAACAAATGAGCCAGGAAGAACTTAACGCCCAGGCGAAAACATTGCTGCGTGCAGCAGGCTACGGATCGCAGAAGCCGCTTAAATTAACTCTGCTTTACAATACCTCAGAAAACCATCAGAAAATCGCGATTGCGGTGGCGTCAATGTGGAAGAAAAATCTGGGGGTGGATGTGAAATTGCAAAACCAGGAGTGGAAAACGTATATCGACAGCCGTAATACCGGTAATTTTGATGTTATTCGCGCCTCCTGGGTGGGTGATTACAACGAACCGTCGACTTTCTTATCCTTATTAACGTCCACGCATACGGGGAATATTTCACGCTTTACTAATCCGACTTATGACAAAATCCTGACGCAAGCGACGATGGAAAATACCGCCGAAGCACGTAACGCGGATTACAATGCAGCGGAGAAAATTTTAACGGAACAAGCGCCTATAGCGCCTATTTATCAGTATACCAATGGCCGGTTAATTAAACCGTGGGTAAAGGGATACCCCATTACTAACCCGGAAGATGTGGCCTATAGCCGTACAATGTATATCGTGAAGCACTGATGCGTACTGGTTTCTTGTTAACTCAAGGTAGCCACGCCCGCCGCCTGATGCTGGCAGAAGGCATGGGGATTAAGCGAGCGCCTGATGCCGCCGTTCTCATTGCTGTGTTTTCAGCCAGGCGGCAATATCCTGTGTCGGCAGATGATGTTGTGCATTCCAGGTGTCACTCATCGGCCACCACATACCGTCACCACGCGCGAAGGCGACGCGATAGCGCAGCATTGGATCATGCGGATGTAAACGGAGCTGCTCCTGTAAGTCAGGTAGCGTCAATACGCCTCGGGTAAAGGTTTGCTGCGTCACGCGTTCGACCGTTTCCGCCAGTTTTGCATAAGAGGTCGTTTCCCCCGCGACAAAGACGACTTCGTTAGTGATACGCGGCTGATGCAGATAAATTTCAGTGGTCAGGCGACCAATATCCGCAGGCGACGTGACGGTGACCTGCATTTCCCATCCGCCGAGGGCATTGATGGTTTTTTTGGCTAAGTTGACCACACCAAAGGCTGGTTCGAAGAGAAAAGAGGTAAATATACCAGTTGAAACAATCACCCACTCTGTGACGTTTTGCTCGCGCAAAAGCGTCCTGACGTCATACTGTTCGTCCCACACCGGCTGGCCACTGCCTTTGCCGACCACATCGTAATTCACGCCAAACTGCCAGGGGAAATAGCGCTTAACGCCCGCCTCCAGTACCGCGCGGGTGATTTTTATCTGGGTACCCGCACCGGCGACAAACCCCATACAATTGATGATCGTATCAAAACCGTGGAATTGATCTTTTAACGCTGCAACCGAACTGCCTGCGATGTCGACCGGGATAAACCGCGCACCGGCATCTGCCAGTTGTTGATGAATGCTGGAACGTCGTTTGCTCTGTTTATCCCTGGATCGCCCTGACACAATAACGCTAACGGAACCATTACGCTGTGTGACCGCCGGAACCAACGACGCCAGCACTGACGCCCCCAGTTGTCCCGCACCCAGCACCAATACTTTTTCACCTACCTGATTATTGGATTGTTTCATTTGCACCTCTCTGTGTTGATTCACCTGTAGATAGAGATTACGTCAGGGATCTGCGTTCGATAAGACGCCGAAGACGGGTTAGACTGTTCTGATAAATGGGATAATTGGCGGGGGGAAAATGGACAAGCTGGAAGCGATGCAGGTCTATGTTTGCGTGGTGGATACCCATAGTTTTATCAGAGCCGCCGAAGTGCTGGGCGTGCCGCGCTCAACGGTATCGCGGGTGGTTAAAGAACTGGAATCCTGGCTTAAGATTCAACTTTTGCAACGTACAACTCGCAAACTTAGCGTGACCGCAGAGGGGCGGCGTTACTACGAAGAGTGTAAAAGAGTACTGGCAGATATCGCGGCCATGGAGTCGTCATTTCCCGGCCGGGCAGCACAACCCAAAGGGCGTTTTAAAGTGGGGATGCCGCAATCTCTCGCCCGGCATTGCATTATTCCTACGCTCCCGGCCTTTTTGCGCCAGTATCCGGAGCTGGAGCTGATACTTTGTTCCAGCGATAGCGTGGAGGATATTATCCTGCAAGGGTATGACTGCGTGATTCGGGCCGGCAGGATCGATGATTCCACCACGCTGGTTGCCCGTCCGCTCGCCAGTTTTAACTGGGTGATAGCAGCATCGCCCACTTACATTGAGCGTTACGGTAGCCCTGAAAATTTAGATGATCTGCAAAAACACCATGCGGTCGGCTACCTGAACCACCGCACCGGGCGTACCACCGACTGGTTTTTTACGCGTGAAGGGAAGGATTACGCGATGCGGGTGCAGGAGACGCTGGTTGTCGATGATACGGACGCTTATATTCAGGCCGGAATACAGGGACTGGGGTTAATTCGCGTCGCCAGCTATCTGGTTGCGCCGTATCTGCACAGCGGGGCGCTGGTGACCTGCATGGACAACCATTCTTACGATTTGCCGCTTGCGCTGGTCTATCCGCAAAACAGGTTTCTGCCGCCTGCGGTACGCGCTTTTTATGACTGGTGCAAAACGGCGCTGAGCCAGCCGGAGCCTCTTCGCTAAAAAATATTATTCCGGATATCGCATTGCCTGTTCAGAAAACTTTTTCACAGACGGTCAAAATGACGGTACTGGTTTTTGACGCATAAGTAAAAGGCATTATCAAACAGGTGCTACACGGCGAGGATATAGCAAGCACGGAACGTTTGGATGCAATAAAAAATCTGTACAACTGTTATTAATGAACTTTTTGTATAAATATAATCGGATTTAACAATACTCATTGTACCTGTATTTTGCTCTTATCATGGCGTCTTTACGACGAAAGGGTGCTTTAGCGTGGAATATTCAATATTAAGTAACAACCTTAAAATGCCTATGGTGGGTTTTGGCGTTTTTAAGGTAACCGACAAAGAAGAATGTCAGCAGTCAGTGTTAAGCGCTATTCGCAGCGGTTATCGTCTTATCGATACCGCTGCGGTATACGGCAATGAAGATGCCGTTGGTGACGCTGTTCGTAAAGCTATCGCGACAGGTCTGTGTACCCGTGAGGAGTTATTTATTACTTCTAAACTGTGGGTGCAAGATATGGCTAACTACGATCTGGCCAAAGCAGGTATTGAAGCGTCGCTGAAAAAATCCGGGTTAGATTATTTTGATCTCTATTTATTGCATCAGGCAATGGGCGATTATTTTAGTGCGTGGCGCGCGCTGGAAGACGCTTATGAAGCCGGTAAACTAAAAGCCATTGGCGTGTCCAACTTCTATGCGCATGTGTTAGCCAACTTCTGTGAAACCGTCAGAATTACGCCAATGGTAAACCAGGTCGAATTGCATCCATACTTTGCACAACCCGCCGCGCTGGAAACCATGAAGCATTATAACGTTCAGCCTGAAGCGTGGGCGCCGTTAGGCGGCGGGAGACATAAACCGTATGAAAATGTCATGCTTCAAAGGATTGCCGATGCCCATCAAAAAACCATCGCGCAGGTTGTCCTGCGTTGGAACGTGCAGCGTGGCGTCACGGTTATTCCTAAATCCACTCGACAGGAACGCATTGAAGAGAACTTTGCCATCTGGGATTTCTCACTAACGGATAATGAAATGGCTCAAATCAACGCCCTTGATTTAGGCTACGTTGGCGAAGCGGTGAAGCATTTTAATCCTGAATTTGTTCGCGGTTGTCTTGGCGTTAAAATCTACGATTGATCCCGGCGCTTGCGGATGTTTTCTCGCATGAACAGCTTCTAACACGGTTGCCGGAGCGTAGACGGCAACCGTGTGATATTCGCCTGGCCGTCAGGCGCCGAAGGCACCATCGATGGTGTGCATCGCGCCGGTGACGAAAGAGGCTTCCGGGCCGGCAAGCCATGCCACCATTCCAGCCACTTCTTCAGGTCTTCCGTGTCGTTTGATTGCCATGAAACTGTGCATCAGCTCTTTCATGGGGCCATCTTCCGGATTGATGTCGGTATCAATGGGGCCTGGCTGCACCACATTTATCGTAATCCCGCGGGGGCCAAAATCACGGGCCAGGCCGCGCGCCAGCCCTTGCAGGGCTGATTTACTGGCGGCGTACGCGGCCATTCCCGGTACGGGCATCCGATCGCCATTCACGGAACCGATAATAATAATGCGTCCACCTTCCGGCATATTGCGGGCTGCTTCGACTGACGCATGGTAAGGCGCATGGATATTAATACGGAACAAACGATCTATCGCATCGCTATCTTGTTCCAGCGCATCGCCGAAGAGAGCCACGCCCGCATTGACGACCAGAATATCCAGTGGTCCGTACTCACGCACGAGGCTGATGACGGCATCCCGATCGGCGCTATCCGTCTGGATGGCGGTGCTTCCGGTTTCCGCTGCCAGTTTTTCGGCGGCTTCACGCGATCCGGCGTAGCTGAAAACGACCGATGCGCCGTCAGCGCTAAAGCGTCGTACAATAGCCGCGACGATACCACGACTTCCCCCTAAAACCAGTACAGATTTGTTGCGAAATAGCATCATCAGGATGTCCTTTATGATATTGTAGTAGCCACTACAATATGCGTAATGAAATCATGCCGTCAAGGAGTTATGTAGTAATGACTACAAAACATAGCCGAACGCCGGGTCGCCCTCGTCAGTTCGATCCGGAGCAAGCCATTGAAACCGCTCAACACTTATTTCATTCGCGCGGATACGACGCGGTGAGCGTAGCGGATCTGACAAAAGCGTTCGGGATCTATCCTCCCAGTTTCTATGCGGCGTTTGGCAGCAAGCTGGGGCTGTATACTCGCGTATTAAAGCGTTACAGGATGACCGACGCGATTCCGCTCGGGGCGCTTCTGCGTCACGATCGCCCGACCGCGAAGTGTCTTATCGATGTGCTGATGGAAGCGGCAAGACGTTACGCTGCCGATCCTGATGCCACCGGATGTCTGGTTCTGGAGGGTGCTCATTGTAACGATAAACCGGCACGAGAGGCCGCCTGCGAGTTTTACATCGCTGCTGAAAACCTGATTCGCACTTATGTCGCCATGCGGTATCCGCAAGAGGCTGACCGGACGACGGACTTTATGGGGACGCTAATGGCGGGACTTTCCGCCAAGGCGCGAGCGGGGTATAGCCTGGAGCGTCTTCAGGAGAGCGTGCTTCTGGCTGGGGATGTGCTGGAGCGATTACTGCCGGATTAACGCAGCGCATCAAAAAACCTGAGCCAATCAGATACGGGCAAACAGAGAGCAATAGCCCTAATCATCCATCTTGCCGTTGCGGTATTCGGTAAAGTACATCAAAAATAGAGGTGTCAGGGAAACAAGAAATGCAAAAGTGTAGTCTTATTACGGTACTTAGCTTATCAGTGTTGATGCTAGCCGGATGTACAACGACCTATACCATGACGACCCGGACGGGAGAGATTATTGAAACGCAGGGTAAGCCGGAGGTTGACACCGCAACCGGAATGACGAAATACGCTGATGTTTATGGTTATCATCGCGTTATTAAAACCAGTGAAATAGTGCAGACGACAGAAGGCGCATCGAAGCTGGACTGGTAATGCGCTAAAGCAGTTGGGAGGCCGTGTCCAGTATGGGTACCGGACTGTTTCTGGGCCAGAATTGGATAGAGCGCCTGTATAGCCGAATTCCGGGTCTCGGCTTGATTTGTGTCGTCAGTTATTTGGTTGTTCCCTGTATAGTGAAGATAAACAGTACTCATGGCTAACGGTCTGTTTTGGATTGCTAACTATCCCGGATTCTGCGCGTTTTATTTAGTCACAACCATGGTTAAGAATATTTTGGGTCAGACTTACACGCCGGGTATTAAGATAATCCGTCGCATAGAGAGCTTGATCGGCATCATTCGGTTCAAGAAGAAACGGCGTGACTTTGGGTATGAGATCAGCAAACAGGTTATATTGATCCACAGAGGCAAAATGCCGGGTAGCGCTGGCCCAGGGCATTCGCATCAGCTCTGCGTAAGAAGGGGATAGTTGAACAGGTAAATCAAATTCTTTCAGATTAGCAAGCATCTCCTTATTCATATAAAATGTGACCCTGTTTCGCGAAAAGGTGTTAAGCACTGCCTTCAGTCGTTTAACTTTTGCTTCTTTACTCATGCTATTATCAAAAAAACGTGGTGAAAGCATAATAGCAATCGATGCATTTGATGAAATAACATTATGTAGTGGTTTCAGGGCTACAACAATCTGATCGTTTGTGAAGATACGCTGCGTACCAGAGGAAGTAGTATAGTTTCCACCCAGCCAGATCACATAATCTGTTGTTTTGAGGGGAAGCGCTTTTTCCGGTATATTACCCCTGTCAGGTGCCACTGTTTCAATTGCTAGTGAGTCTTGTCCCCAGACATTATTTACTTTAGAACTCAAAAAATTATATTCTGAAATATTCCTTAGTTTTAGTAGAGTTATCTGCGAGCGGGTAAAAAAGAGATTGAATCTCACTTTGTTCTGCAATTGCCGAAGTAATCTGAGCGTGTTCTGATCGATCAGATGACTATACAGACCAACCGTTTTTCCGGAAAGTATTGCTGAGGCATTGTTCGCAAGAAGCATCTCTTTTATAGCTCCTTGCCCAATAATCAGTACGCAACGGTATTTTTCTGGTCTGATTTTATCTATGGGGATATCGGTAAGATTGACCAGGTCAGGAGTGCCATGCCGCCAATTATCATGAATGACTGTGGCTCCGGAGGCGTCTCCTCCGGCTCCCCTGGTGATAATAAGAGGAGGGTGGGTACTGGCATGTGCGATATACGAAAAACACGCTACCATTGCTAGCGTTGTGTTTCTGATGGTTGTATACATATCGTCTGCCCTGATTTCGAAAATATGAATAATGTCTCCTCTTATAATGTACATCAAAAAGAGAGCATTTTAATTGAACGTTATCTCAACGAGATAAAAGGTTAGCACAGTAAAGTATAGAGAGAATGTAATTATACCAACATTATAGATGTGGGAGCATGAAGGCCCCGCAAGCCGCCCGGCCAGCATACTCCCATTAATAGTTAAAGTATGGACTTTGCTTTTACCGTAAACTGTAGCCAATATTACCTGATCACTACACCGTACAGTACTGTCAGAAATCTGTCCCCGGTGTCGCGTGCACGCAATTTATTTTTTTTAAATTCTTTCAAAACGTTAACTATATTTAATAGTCACTTATTTTACCAGAATCAATACTGAGAGTTTTATTACCGTTCTGAAAAGAGAAGACTTTTCAGATGAAATGCGTGGATGGTACGAAGTCATTACAGTACAGGGATGTAATAATAAAGATCGACAATGGATTCATTACTCTGTTGCTTTTGGACGGATGCCAAATGGAAGTATTCAATATCTTCTCCTTCTCTCCTGATAAGATTCAGTTTTGGCAATATACACATATATATTGTATTGGAAAATTGTTGATATTGTTCCTTATGACCAACGAAATGGAATTTTGCATATTTACCACATTTTATTACCCTCGACATGGGTATTTTTCCTCCATCGACGGAATTATGTTCCATACCAAAAAAACTGCTTACGGCGATGACCTGGTCTTTGGTATTATCCGGCTTAAAAGACGAGAGACAATACACATTTTCGCCCCACGTTCTGAGCGTCTCATGAATGATTTTCCATTTTATAGGCGACGCTTTTTTAGGAAGGTCATTTGTTGCGATCTGATGAGATGTTTGAAATCCGAAAATTTCTTTTGACGTAAGCTGACAAATTTCGAACTGATAATGCTCATCACAGTCAAGCCAGTAGGGAGGCCGTAGGTTTCTGAGATCCCAGAAATCAGCCTTGCGATAGTTATTGGGATTGACGCCAAATGTTTTTTTGAACTCTCGACTATAGGACTGCACTGAATCAAACCCCATTCTGAACGCGATATCTGTGACCGACTGAGAGGTCAGCTTTAGCAGAGTGGCGCTTCTGCTCAACTTGCGTTGTCTGATATATTTTCCGATAGAGACGCCACACTTTTCTTTAAAAAAATCCTGCAAACTCCTTCGCGAATAACCTGTTATAACAACCAGCTTTTCAATATCAATCCTCTCTTCAAGATTTTTTTCTATTTGCTCTAATACTGAGATTATTATGGCTTTTTCATCATCATTCCTCTTTATTGAAGCCGAAAATATAAACATTTAAGGTGTTTGACATACTGTGTTATTAAACTGGTGGGTGGTTGTTAGCTTTTCTGGCAAAACAAGAAAGATTTAAATTGCTTGACGTTTCTGAATAAACTTTACACTTGGAGATCGGATTTTGCCAGTAAAGCTAAGTAATTAGCATGGCGAAGGGCATAATTTCACAGGCGGTTAAAATGATTGAATAACCCTGAATTTTTAGCCCGTGAGATTATAAATCTCGTAATTATTTCTAATGATTTAATAAAAGGGAATTGTTTTGTACTTCAAAAGATCTTTATTAACGTTAGCAATTTGTGCATCCGTGGTCTCAGTAGAGGCGGTGGCGAATACCAGAGCCAATGATATGGCTTCTTCTGCTACACCTGCTTCTGTTGGTCACCGTCCTGTGGCAACTACTAATGCAAAAAAAATAGAAGTGTCTGGGGAACTGACGACCGGTTCAACCCTCCAGATAGCGGATGTTTTTATTAGGGATGAGGATGGGGATCCCTTATCGCTGGATAAAATGAATAATGCCGACGATATTAAATGGTATCTGGTGGATAATGAGGCCGCCGATCCTTCTGGAACCCCGGCGGCAACCGGGACGGCTTTTACCATTCCTGCTGATGCAGGCGGTAAAAAAATTAAAATCGTTTACCGAATTAAGACGGCAACGGGGACGCCGGATAGTGCATTCTTGCCTGCCACTGTCTTATTAACTTCTGCATCTTCTGGGGTGGGCGGCGACTCCGCCGCAGACGGTACGATTTCTAATAAGCTACGTTCTGTCACTATCAATGTGGTGAATGAAAGTGGTAAACCGACTGATGAACTCAACGGTACCAATGACGCCAACACTCCAGTGGTAGGCGGCACCCTTGAAGCGGTACTGGAATGTGCCGCCACAGCGGCGGCTGAGTGTGAGGTCAGTAATTATAACTTTACCTGGCAGATGGCGGATGCCGGGACACCAGATAAGTTCACCGATCTGAATAATAACAACGCTGAAAAACATAAATATATTATTAAGGGAACCGAGCAGAATAAACTGTTCCGTGTCCACGTTACGCCTAAAACGACGAAAGCCACGCCGGAGAATAAACGCGCTATCCGTCGCTGATGGTTATCGCTAAATAAACATCTTATTTAAATACTCCCCCTGCCAGGCAGGTGGGTATAGCAGGAGGCAATAAAGTGGTTTTTTCTAAAAAACCTATTACTAAATATATAACCTGGGCCATTGTTAGCAGTCAGCTTTCACTCCCGGTTATCGCTGATAGCGATAATGAAATTCAGTCGTGGATTGCGGGGACGGCATCGTCTATTTCTCCGCACCTGCAGGAGGGGACGCTGGAGGATTATGCCAAAGGAAAAATAAAGGCATTACCAGGGCAAGCCGCTAATCATCTGGTGAACGAGGGGATGAAGAGCGCTTTTCCGGAGATTATTTTCCGTGGTGGCGTCAATCTTGAAGATGGCGCGAAATATCGCTCATCAGAGTTCGATATGTTTATTCCCGTCCAGGAAACAACATCGTCTTTACTCTTTGGTCAGCTTGGCTTTCGCGACCACGACAACAGCAGTTTCGATGGCCGCACCTATGTTAACGTTGGTATGGGTTACCGCCAGGAGGTCAATGGATGGCTGTTCGGCGTCAATACGTTTCTGGATGCCGACATCCGTTATTCCCACTTACGTGGCGGCATTGGCGGGGAAGTCTATAAAGACAGTATGGCCTTTTCCGGCAACTATTATTTCCCTCTCACCGGCTGGAAAACGTCAGCAGCGCATGAGTTACATGATGAGCGTCCGGCATATGGCTTTGATCTGCGAACAAAAGGCACGCTTCCCGATTTTCCCTGGTTCAGTGGCGAGCTGACATATGAACAGTATTACGGGGATAAAGTTGATCTATTGGGTAACGGTACATTAAGCCAGAATCCCCGCGCCGCAGGTGCGGCTCTGGTCTGGAATCCTGTCCCCTTACTTGAGGTCAGAGCAGGATATCGGGACGCCGGTAATGGCGGATCGCAGGCGGAGGGCGGTCTGAGAGTCAACTATTCCTTCGGTACGCCGTTACATGAACAGCTTGATTACCGCAACGTTGGGGCGCCGTCGAATACGACTAATCGACGTGCCTTTGTCGATCGTAATTACGATATCGTCATGGCGTATCGGGAGCAGGCCAGTAAAATCCGCATTACGGCAATGCCGGTGTCAGGCCTGTCCGGGACGCTGGTGACATTAATGGCGACGGTAGATAGCCGTTACTCGATTGAGAAAGTTGAGTGGTCGGGTGATGCGGAGCTTCTCGCCGGACTCCAGCTTCAGGGGAGTCTGGGCAGCGGCCTTATCCTTCCACAACTTCCGCTGACGGCGACCGACGGTCAGGAGTATAGCCTTTATTTAACGGTGACTGACAGCCGGGGTACTCGCGTGACCTCCGAGCGTATCCCGGTAAGGGTGACACAGGATGAGACCAGTTTCCGTTCCTGGATAAATGTTATCAATGACGATGTTCAGGTTGAGGACGGCAACTTTGTTATCAGTACGCCGCTTCCTGCCGGAGAAGAGGGGAAGGTTATTGAGTGGCACTACGTGCGCGAGCGTTCTGAAGAGGAGTGGGCGTCGCTCAAACCACGTCATATTAAGTATCAATCAGATACGCCGGGTCTGGCATTTAAAGCGCCCGGTGGTACAGAGCGTGACGGCCATTGGGTTGAACGGGTTCTGGTGACCCATATCGGCGATGATGCCCGCTCGCTCAAATTACATATTGAAGCAAGCGGACCAGACGATAAACATCCGGTGAAGGGTACCGTACTACTACAAGCGCAGTCAGACAGTATTGCGCAGAAGGTCACTTCTGTGGAGGTGCTTTTTACGCCGGGTACTGAAGAAGCCAACGGAAGCGTTACTGCGCCAGTCGTCGGAACAGAAATGCGAGCCAGAACGCTTTGTGTAAATAACACGGACTGTACTGATGCGTTTAATTATCAGTGGGAAATCTCGGATGAAATGAAATCCTGGCAATCCGTACCGGGGGCGACAAAAGCCACCTGGCTTCTTCCTTATAGTCTTAATGGGGAATCGCTTCAGAATAAATATATCCGGGTCAGAATTATTTCTGATAAGGAAAATGCTAAGGGTAATACCGCAACCTCTGATGCGAATTAATGTTTTAAAAAGGATCAACAGTGCGTATGTCGAAACATAATCTTATTATCTATAGCCTGCTTCTGGCGGCTGCGCCGATAAGCGTCTTGGCGGATTCGTCGACAACGTCCGCGGCAACCGTCGGGATGTTTTCTCCTCCTACGGCGCCGAGCGTTGGGCACAGGCCTGGAACACCTCGTGATACCTACGAATTGCAGTTTAATGGACTTGGCTTTTCTATTGAAAAGTATACACCTTTTCCGGGAATGACTATTGCGAGGAATGCCAGAAATGTAGGCATCAGAGATCCGGATAATAACTATCAGTCTGCGGAAACTTTTACTACAGTATGTACGTATTATCAGATCAATAAAGATAACTCTCAGCATATACTTAAACGAGAAAAGCCATGTGAGCATAAATTTAATATCCAAAAGGAACATCGGGGTTCAAAGATTAAACTAGAAATTTATAATGAAACGGATATGGCTTCAGCGTCAGGGTACACGCCTGTGCCATCGGTATCTGAGTTCCAGTATATTGAAACAGAAACTATATCTAATACGCCAAGCCCAGATTTAACAGTTATGAGTATAGATAAGTCTGTATTATCGCCGGGTGAAAGTGCCACCATCACAACTATTGTTAAGGATATCGACGGGAATCCTGTAAATGAAGTTCACATTAATAAGACTGTAGCGCGTGAAAATTTAAAAGGCTTATGGGATTATGGCCCTCTTAAGAAAGAAAATGTTCCAGGTAAATATACACAAGTTATAACCTATCGTGGGCATAGTAATGAACGTATTGACATATCTTTTAAATATGCAATGAGTTTCACGAAAGAAATTTCCATCAGAGGAAGACTATAAAACTATATTAATTATTATGTCTAATATAATTCTTTTTATCACCATCATCTTATTATGGATGTTCACCTGGTTTTTTAGCGGATTGCTAAATAATTATTATGGCTAAAATAATACAAACGTTAAAAGGAGAAGTTTTTATGACGCCAACAACAACACAGGATTATATCTCATTGGGTCAGGAACACGCTGTCACCTTTGGCAAAACGCAACTGACCCTCAAACCCGGTATACTGGCTGAAGGCGAACCATTACCCTGCACAAAGGGGCTGGTGAGCCATAATTTATTACCGGGTTACTGTATCCCGGGGATAAAAAAGCGGATTATTGTCGTCCCGTCACTGGATACGCCGGTTTGTGAATGGCAGGTAAAAGACTATAGTGACCGCCTTAAATCAGCGGGTAGCCACTCAAACCGGGCGGTATATGTGCTGAGTATGGATACGCCATTTGCTCAGGCCCGTTTTATTCGGGAACATGATATTCATCCCGGCATAACCTTTGTTTCTGACTACGCTTGCCGCCAGTTTTTGGATAATTCCGGGCTGAAAATTAATGAGCTCAGTATTTTTGCCAGAGCGTTGATAGAGTGCGATGAAAACAATGTGGTTACGCGTGTTAGTGTACCACGAGATATCACTCATCTTCCTGTTTACTAATCACTTATATCAGCACCGCCCCTGCACAGAGAACCGAATAACCGGCAATGCAGGGGCGCAGGCATTCTCTTGTGTGCCCCCACATTTAATATATATACTATTGCATCACGCATAAGGAACTGAAAATGATGCCAGCGGATGGGGCAGGTTAACGTTATGGCACCCCTGAATTTCTGCAATAATCGTCTGGTAACCGGAAAGCCACTTATGACTTTGTGATTTGGCCTGCTGGTGCTGTAAATTATTTATCAATAGCTCCATTGATTCGCGGGTCTGCCAGTAATAATTATTAACTATTCTTCCGCTGGCGGCATCGGTATAGCTTTCCATCCCAATATAGCCATCAATAGACTGCGTATAGCGCTCAATCCAGCCATCCAGTTGATAAAACTCTTCGTCGTACTCTTTTTTTTCGAAAATAAAACTTGTCAGAAACAGCGACATGGTATTTCTCCTGTTACGCAATATCAATCAAACACCTATCAACGTGGATTCAAAACGTAAACCTGGCATCATTTTTTCAAGGCCGTCAGTCAGCATGTTTCCTGCCGCGTACAATTCATCAACCGGCATTTCCGGCAAGCTTTCAAGGATAAACCACATCGCTTTATCTGAAGCGCTTAGTCGGGTACGTACTCCCTGACGCCAGTTCCAGCGCCGACAGGTGACGCCTCTGTCATCGCGCCAGATAACTTCGCCCGGTTCTGGCGACTCGGTGGCGGGTTGTCCTTCTTTCAGAGTATCAAATGTTTCACTACCGTCTGCGAAAACCAGCCGTGGCGATCCACAATAAGCCGCGCTATTTTCGCAGCCTACCGGTACGGCATAGCGCAGGCTCACGGCGTTATAAAGATCAACGACCGGGTCCAGCGCCGCCATTGTTCCATCCTTCAACACGCGTTTTCGTAGCGCTTCCGCCGAGCAGGGGGTGCGCTTTGGTTTTGCGCCGAATGCTTTAAACACCGCATTCCAGGCGTCTATATGCGCCTGTGCCCACGCCGGTTGGCCGTTAATTACGGCCTGACAGGCCTCTTTTAGCGCGATTTCTCCGACCTGCGCATCGCGAACCGGAGCGGCAATAACATTAATACTTAATGCACGAAAGCCGGGAGCGATACGGGCCAGTTCCGGGCTGATTGACGGTAACATAGAAGACATCGCATAATCCTGTAATGACTATTTTCTTCTATGATATCGACCAATGACCAAAAAAGTCAACTTATCGACCACGGCGGGCGCCGACGTCAGCACAATAAATGAAGCTGTTTCCCAACGTATCAAACAATTTCGTAGCCAAAAAAAGATGTCGCTGGATGAGCTTGCGCGGCGTTCCGGCGTCAGTAAAGGAATGCTGGTGGAAATTGAAGGCTGTAAAGCCAATCCAAGCATTGCGCTGTTATGTAAGATCGCGGCGGCAATGGGAGTGTCCGTGGCGGATGTTGTCAACGTCGCCAGCGAGCCGATGGTCCATCTTATCGACCGGGATGCTATTCCGGTGTTGTGGCGCGGCGAGAAAGGCGGCAGCGCAAAACTGATGGCGGGAACCAGCGGGCCGGATATGCTGGAACTCTGGCAATGGATAATGCATCCTGGTGAACAGTTTGAATCGGCAGGGCATCCGGCAGACACCTGTGAATTACTGTTTGTTAATCAGGGAACACTGACATTAACAGTTAATGGTAGACGCTTTATTATTCGGGAGGGCTGCTCCGCTGTAGCCAGAACCGACATGCCTCATGCCTACGTTAACGACACTAATGAGGTGCTTGAATTTACCATGACGGTGAATGAAAAGAGCCGTTGATCACCTTAAGGCGCTAACAACCCGTCATCCGGACAGGGAAGCCTCGGTGCCCGATAAGCGTTATCGGGCACCGGCTATCTTTTATTTTATCGCAGGCGCGGCCTCCGGGTCATCGATATAGAGCGTCTGGCTTGGGAAGGCGAAGTCAGCGCCGTTTTCCTGGACAATCGCAATAATTTTCAGGTAAACATCCTGCTGTACGGCAAGCCATTCCTGCCATACTGTTGTTTTGGTAAAGCAATACACCATAATATTCAGCGAAGAGTCGGCGAATTCATTAAAATAGACCAACAGCGTCTGTTTCTGATCGATATCGCTGTGCGCCTGCAGCATGTTTCTGATAGCGTCAACAATGAGGCCAATTTTGTCGGCATCTTCGTAACGTAATCCAATAACCGTTTTTATTCGACGGTTGGTCATCCGTCCCGGATTCTCAACGCTAATGGATGAAAAGACGGAATTAGGCACGTACAACGGGCGGTGGTCGAATGTGTTAATTCGTGTAATTCGCCAGCCGATTTCGGCGACCGTACCTTCGATATTTCTGTCAGGAGAACGAATCCAGTCTCCGATACTGAAGGGGCGATCGAAATAGAGCATAATACCGGAGAAAAAATTGCTCAGGACATCTTTGCCCGCCATACCAACAGCGATACCGCCGATACCGCCAAAGGTCAGCAGACCGGACAGACTCATGCCAAAATGTTCGCCATACAGTAAGACAATCGCGACAATAATGGTTATTTTTATGACCCGTGCCAGAATACGTGTACTGGTGACATCTCTACCTTTATTGACCTGTGCTTTTTCAAATTGGTTAATAATCAGGAAAAGTTTTATCGTCAGAATAAGCGCAATGAGCGAGGTGCAGATAAAATCAATGACCCCGGAAGAGATAAAACGCAAATTATAATCTTCAATAGCATTATTCAGTATGCTCCCGATGGTCCCAATAATAATCGCGTAAATAAAAAACTGTGCCGCATGGAACGTGAATCCTTTCTTCCACTGTACGTTACGGCTGAGCCAAAATCTCACGACCAGCAACGCCATACCGCAACTGAAAAGTATCGCCAGATTAAATGCGTTTTTGAGAAAAAATTCAGTGAACATTATTGTTTTCCGCTCCTTCCTACGATAACAGCTCAGAATGACCTGATTAACAGGTATTTTACCCAGGATAAACGCGTAGATCATCGATAAGTAAAAAGAAGAAATAGTGCTATCAGCTTTAATCTCAGCGGTTTACTTTTTATGTAAATACAATGTCACGTTTTATAGAGCAGACATCGCGCGATTGTCATGGTATTGTTGCTATCAGGTAAAAAAGTCATCTGTAAAGGACAATACTATGATCATGATGAAGCTGAAATCGGCGAAGGGGAAAAAATTTCTGTTATGCCTGCTGGCAGTGTTTATCGTTGCGGCATCGGTGGTAACGCGCGCGACTATCGGCGGTGTGATTGAGCAGTATCATATTCCACTGTCCGAGTGGACAAGCTCTATGTATGCCATTCAGTCGGCAATGATTTTCGTTTACAGTCTGGTGTTCACTATTCTGCTGGCGATTCCTTTGGGGATCTATTTCCTCGGCGGAGATGAGTAACAGGAATAGGGTATTGGCCGGATGGCAGCGCCATCCGGCAGGACGGAAGAGGGATTAATCGTCCTCGTCGTCCAGTTCAACCGGTGTTTGATACTCATCAGGCTTAATGACTAACAGGTCGCAGCGCAGATGGTCAATGACCTGTTCGGCCGTGTTCCCCAAAAACGCGGCCGAGAGTCCGGTACGTCCAACGGTGCCAAGCACAACGATCCCCGCCTGGAGATGTTCAGCAAGATCCGGGATAACTTCTTCCGGTAAGCCTTTTTCTACATGCGTAACTTTTTCATCGATGCTGAATTTCTGGCGCAGCGCTTTCATCGCCAGTAAATGCTGGCCTCTGATGGCGTCGTTATACACGCTGGGATCAAATTCCGGCAGCTCAATGGCGATATTGATTGGCGTAACGGGGTAGGCGCCGACCAGGTGCACTTCGGTATGATTAACCTGCTCCGCCAATTGTAAGGTCTCTTTTACCAGCTTTTCGTTGAGAGCATTGTGATAGGGCTCTTCGCTTGCCAGGTTCACGGCGACCAGTGCTTTGCCGCCCTCTGGCCACGGCTGATCTTTGACCATCCACACAGGGCTTGGGCATTTACGCAGCAAATGCCAGTCGGTAGGGGTAAAAATGACCGCTTCCAGTCGATCGTGCTGATGCGCCATTTTCAACACCAGATCGTGACTGCCGGCGATAACCTCCTGGATGATGGCCTCAAAGGGACGATTGTGCCAGACCACTTTAATTTCAATGGGGACACCGGCTTCAAGATAATATTTCGCCTGCTCACGTATCCAGGCTGTGCGTTGACTTATTACGCCCTGACGCATTGCGGTGCGTTCGTCAGGAGAAAGCAGGGTGGTCATCTCATACGAGAAATCGTAAATAGGCAGGAAAGCTTTAATTTTGCCGCCAATCCGTTGATGCAAATAAACTGCTCGCCGTAATGCGGGTTGGTCGTCCTGATTGGGATCGATGACCACCAGCATATTTTGATACATAGCCATACAGGGTCTCCTTACAACTGTCATCGCAGTTTGTAACTAAAGAGTAACTCAAATATGGTGAATGAAACAGAGGAAGCGCTTCTGCCAGATCAATAAATGAGAAAAATTTAACGATATGGCAGAAGATAACATCAATGGTTTAGCTGACGTTTAAGCGACGTTGCGGGTATGACCGGCGAGGGCCGCCAGCGCATCGCTGTTTTCAATAGTAATATACTTACCTTTCACCGCCAGCATGCCGCTTTTCTGGAAACGCCCCAGCAGACGGCTAATGGTTTCGACCGTTAAGCCAAGATAGTTGCCGATATCGCCACGGGTCATCGTCAGGCGGAATTCACGCGGTGAAAAACCACGCTGCGCAAAGCGGCGGGACAGGTTGTAAATAAACGCGGCCAGACGTTCTTCGGCGTTTTTCTTCGACAATAACAGGATCATATCCTGATCGCCTTTAATTTCACCGCTCATCAGACGCATCATTTGCTGACGCAGGTTAGGCATTTTGCCGGACAGGTCATCCAGCGTCTCAAAGGGGATTTCACATACCATTGAGGTTTCCAGCGCCTGTGCAAAGCTCGGATGATGACCGCTGCCAATGGCGTCAAAACCCACCAGGTCGCCTGCTAAATGGAATCCAGTAATCTGCTCATCGCCTTGCTCGGTAATGGTGTAGCTCTTAATCGTTCCGGAGCGGATAGCATAGAGCGATTTCAGTTCATCACCTGCTTTAAACAGAGTTTGCCCTTTCTGAATGGGCTTTTTGCGCTCGATGATATTATCAAGCTGATCAAGCTCATGCTCGTTAAGTGTGAACGGGATGCAAAGCTGGCTGATACTGCAATCCTGGCAATGGATAGCACAACCGCCAGACTGAATGCGCCGTATAATTCGCTTTTCCGGGATCATAGGTCTGCTCAAGCCGTAATTGATATTTGTCAATTTTAACATCTTTTTGGTGAGCGCGTAAGTCTGAGCTATCCCGGAGAAGGAATAATTCAAGTATAAGTTTGATGAATACTTTTATCTATTTGAAAATACGTGATTTATTTGTTGTTGCTTTACATAAAAGTGTGACCGATAAGGCACTTTTTGCCTGTATATTCATAATAAAAGATAGCCTTCATGGCGTAATAGCCACCCTTTTCGCTGCACGCCGCCAGCGTATCCGGTCAGAGTGCCGTTACGCCCGATGACGCGATGGCAGGGAACAACAATACTGATGGGGTTAGCGCCATTCGCAGCACCGACTGCGCGTGCGGCGCCCGGTCGTCCCAGTTGCGCCGCCAGTTGACCATAGTGCATCACCTGCCCGCAGGGGATAGTGCGCAAAGCCTGCCATACTTCCCGTTGAAAAGGTGTGCCCCCCGTGGCGGTTTCCAGGGTATCAATTACGGCGAGATTGCCTGCAAAATAATCTGCAAGCTTATCGCTGAGTCCACCGGGGTTAGTCGCAGAAACGCGTTCATAGCCTTCGTGACGGTAGTGGATATTTAGCAGTTGCTCCATACGATCGCGGTACTGTTCCCACTCAATGGCCCGCAGTCGAAACTGCTCATCGCAAACCACCCATAACGGACCTAATGGCGTGGCTATCTTCTCTTCAAGTAATCTCAGCATCCGTTCTCTCACATCGTCTTAGCCTAACGTAAGAGACAAGATATCATGCCAGGAATACCCGCAACCATACTCCTTAAAAGATAGTCAGGGATAACACATTTAGCGCCAGTAATATCGTTGGCGGAGAAAAAGGGAGCCTGGCGAGACGGTTAATTGCCTGACATTGTCGCTGTTATTGGAAATAACTGTAAACCGTTGTCGGTATAACAGGGCACGGTTATGATAACGGCAGTCGCAAAAACGCTGGAGGATGAACCATGAACCTTGACGATAAAGCGCTGTTTCTTGACGCCATGGAGGATGTCCAGCCGCTGAAACGCCATACTGATGTACACTGGCAGCCAACGCGTAATCTTAAAACGCCCCAGCGTATCGACACGCTTCAGCTTGATAATTTCCTGACGACGGGCTTTCTGGATATTCTGCCGCTGAATGAACCGCTGGAATTTCGTCGGGAAGGATTGCAGCAGGGTGTCATCGACAAGTTACGCAGTGGGAAATACCCTCAGCAGGCCAGCCTCAATTTGTTACGCCAGCCGGTCGAAACGTGCCGAAAAATGCTGTTTCGTTTTATCCTGGAGGCGCAGAAAGAGGGGTTGCGTAATGTCCTGATCATTCATGGTAAAGGGCGAGAGGCGAAGTCGCATGCCAATATCGTCCGAAGCTATGTGGCCCGCTGGTTGACAGAGTTTGAGGATGTACAGGCTTATTGTTCGGCGCTGCCGCATCATGGCGGCGGCGGGGCATGTTATGTCGCGTTACGTAAAACGGTGCAGGCTAAACAGGATAACTGGGAGCGCCATGCGAAGCGTAGCCGGTAAATCGTTGCCGCTGGCGGACAGGACCGCCAGCGCAAGCTCGCGCGAACCCGATTTTATGCCTGATATAACGCCTCATCCAAACGCTCAGGATTCTGCAAGAGAACGGGCGATAACGCTGTCCACGGTAATAACACGGAGAAACAGTCATTCGCTTATTTAAGCATCTATTAAAATATACTGGCTTTCGACTTAACTATTAAGCAGAAAATGGTGATAAGTACATCACTTGTCAATATGGATGGATAAATATCCTGGCATAGCGAATATAGGTGATTTTATCTGTTGCACTAAGGGAAATGGCGATGGTCTGCTATTGAATATGGAGAATGTCAAAGAAACAAATGGCAATAGATATCTGAAATGCTATAAAAATAAAACCTGTCTCCTATCCTGGTTGTAGGCCGTCAAAAATGTTGAGAAATATCAGCGTCAGGACATGCATTATTCTATTCATGGTATGTACGTTTCTTTTGGTGGATACTTTACAAATAGCTTTTCTGCACGATCTCCCTATTTTAATTACGTGTAATATCATTTATCTGATCTCGTCATTACTGCTTTGGTGGTATATGACCTGCTATCTGGTAGTGCCAATTAATACCGTGAAGAAAAGTATTGAAGAGGTCGCAGCAGGAAACTTGTCTATTCATATCTCCGAATTTGGCAATAATTGCGCCGGGCGACTCATCCCCGGGATTAATAGTCTGTCGGAGAATATTTCCGCGCTGGTACGTGAAATCAGATCCTCTTCGCAAACGGCAATGACCCTTTCCGAACAACTGGCGGCGCGCAGTATGTCGCTATCCGTAAAGACGGAACAGCAGTCGGCCTCGTTAATTCAAACTGCCGCCAGTATGGATGAAATGGCGGCGAGTACCAAAAACAATGCGGATAATACCCGAATGGCGAGCATACAGGCGGATTGTGCAACCTAATGCGCCCGTAAAGGCGGTGAATTAATGGTGCGGGTTACAGAAAATATGCGTTCTATTACCGACTGTGCCTCGCAGATGACGGAGATTATTTCATTGATTGACGGTATCGCATTCCAGACTAATATTCTGGCGCTTAACGCGGCGGTAGAGGCTGCGCGGGCGGGCGATCATGGAAAAGGTTTCTCCGTGGTGGCCGGGGAAGTGCGTAACCTGGCGCATCGTAGCGCCGAGGCGGCAAAAAGTATCAAGGCGCTGATCGACGTTACGCATGAGAATGTGCGGCAGGGGGCCGCCATAGTGCAGGAGGCTGAAAAAAATATGCAGGAGATTGTTGGCGGCTCCGGGCAATTAAACGTGCTGATGAGTGAAATTTCCACCACCACGCGGGAGCAGAAAAAAGGCATTAACCAGATAACCCTGGCGTTGAGCGATCTGGAAAGCGCAACCCATAGCAATGTTTTAATGGTTGAAGCGTTATCTGCTTCTTCGGATGTTTTAAAGGCGCAGGTGATCGAGTTACAGACTAAAACCGACAAATTTCGTTTAAGCCTGCCGGGTTACAGTGAACATGCTCTGTCGCGCTCTCATGTATCACCTCTTTCGACCATCACCAGGCGCGGCCAGGCCTGATAATACATGTTTGGTAAGCGCCTGTTGCTAAGGCGCTTTTTTCGCACGTTCCCGTCATTCTTTTTGCGCAATGAGAAAATGAGAGATTGCTTAACCTTTCCCGAAAGCTAGACTAACGGCATGAGAGTTGTAACGTGGAGGCGCTGTGGAAGCCATTAAGGGATCGGATGTGAACGTGCCGGATGCCGTTTTCGCATGGCTACTGGATGGTCGTGGTGGAGTAAAACCGCTCGAAGATAATGATGTGATCGATAGTCAGCATCCCTGTTGGCTACATCTTAATTATACCCACCCGGACAGCGCCCGCTGGTTGGCTTCAACGCCTTTACTCCCCAATAACGTGCGTGATGCGCTGGCTGGTGAAAGCTCGCGCCCGCGCGTAAGTCGTATGGGGGAAGGGACGCTCATTACGCTGCGCTGTATTAATGGCAGTACTGACGAACGCCCGGATCAATTAGTGGCAATGCGTTTATATATGGACGAGCGATTCATTGTGTCTACCCGTCAGCGAAAGGTTCTGGCGCTGGACGATGTGGTCAGTGATTTGCAGGAGGGCACCGGGCCCGTAGATTGCGGCAGCTGGTTAGTAGATGTGTGCGATGCGTTAACCGATCACGCCAGTGAATTTATTGAAGAGCTACACGATAAAATTATCGATCTGGAAGATAATCTTCTCGACCAGCAAATCCCACCGCGCGGTTTCCTCGCATTGCTACGTAAACAGCTAATTGTTATGCGCCGCTATATGGCGCCGCAGCGCGACGTCTATGCCCGGCTTGCGAGTGAACGGCTGCCGTGGATGAGCGACGATCACCGGCGCAGAATGCAGGATATCGCCGACAGGCTGGGAAGGGGGTTGGATGAAATTGACGCTTGTATCGCGCGTACTGGTATCATGGCGGATGAAATTGCCCAGGTGATGCAGGAGTCTCTGGCGCGCAGAACTTATACCATGTCGCTTATGGCGATGGTTTTTCTGCCCAGCACCTTTTTAACGGGGTTATTTGGCGTTAACCTGGGCGGTATTCCTGGCGGCGGATGGCGGTTCGGCTTTTCTCTGTTTTGTATTCTGTTAGTTGTCCTGATCGGTGGTGTTACTTTATGGTTGCATCGCAGTAAATGGTTGTAACAAAAGCGCTTTTCAGACCATTTCGGGTGAAAAAACGCCGAGAAATTTGAGCGAAGTCAATAAACCATCTACCTATTCGGGGCAATATCTCTCTCGCAGGTGAATGCAACGTCAAGCGATGGGCGTTGCGCTCCATATTGTCTTACTTCCTTTTTTGAATTACTGCATAGCACAATTGATTCGTACGACGCCGACTTAGATTAGTCGGCTTTTTTTTGCCTGTAGACTATCTGCGTCTACCCTTTAAGAGTCTGAATGACATTCTGGAGGGTAATATGAGCTGTCTTTTGACCTTATTATATCTACACTCGTCCTTGTCGGACCCGATTCCCACTGACCCTGTTCCCATTCCTGAGCCGCTTCCCCGTCCTCAGCCGATGCCCGACCCGCCGCCGGACGAAGAACCGATTAAAATGTCGCATCAAACGCCCGGATCTGCGAGGATACGCGCCTGCTGACTATGAGTCGTTACCGCGAGAGTAAATTGTGACCGCTTTTTCAACCCTGAATGTTTTGCCCGCCGCCCAGCTCAATAACCTTACTGAGCTGGGCTATCTTGAGATGACGCCTGTTCAGGCCGCAGCATTACCCGTCATTCTGGCGGGAAATGATGTGCGTGTGCAGGCCAGGACCGGTAGCGGCAAAACGGCGGCGTTTGGTCTTGGGCTCTTGCATCGAATTGATGTCACTCTGTTCCAGACACAGGCATTAGTGCTGTGCCCGACGCGGGAGCTGGCGGATCAGGTAGCCGGGGAGTTACGTCGCCTGGCCCGTTTTCTGCCAAATACCAAAATTCTGACCTTGTGTGGCGGGCAGCCCTTTGGCGTACAGCGCGACTCGCTTCAGCACGCTCCGCATATCATTGTCGCGACGCCGGGGCGCCTGCTGGATCATTTACAAAAAGAAACCGTATCGCTGGATGCGCTGCACATTCTGGTAATGGATGAAGCAGACCGAATGCTGGACATGGGATTCAGTGACGCTATTGATGAGGTGATCCGCTTTGCGCCTGCGACGCGCCAGACGTTGTTGTTTTCAGCAACCTGGCCTGAGGCCATTGCGGCGATTAGCGGTCGTGTACAGCAGCAGCCAATACGTATTGAAATCGATACGGTAGATGCGCTACCGGCTATCGAACAACAGTTCTTCGAAACATCTGCGCATGAAAAAATTTCGCTGCTACAAACGTTGCTTAGCCAGCATCAGCCAGCGTCCTGCGTGGTGTTTTGCAATACCAAAAAAGATTGTCAGGCCGTTTGTGATGCGCTTAATGCGGTAGGACAAAGCGCGTTGGCGCTCCACGGCGATCTGGAACAACGCGACCGCGACCAGACGTTGGTGCGTTTTGCAAATGGCAGCGCGCGCATTCTGGTTGCCACCGACGTTGCCGCGCGAGGGTTAGACATTAAATCGCTCGAACTGGTGGTTAACTATGAGCTGGCCTGGGACCCGGAGGTGCATGTCCATCGTATTGGCCGTACGGCGCGCGCGGGAAGCAGCGGCCTGGCGATCAGTTTCTGCGCGCCGGAAGAGGCGCAGCGGGCGAATATTCTTTCAGAAATGCTGCAACTCAAGCTGAACTGGCTGAATGCGCCCGCCCGGCAGCCGTTACTCCCTCTGGCCGCAGAGATGGCTACCCTATGCATTGACGGCGGCAAAAAAGCGAAAATGCGTCCGGGAGATATTTTAGGCGCGCTGACCGGCGATATTGGATTAGACGGGGCGGATATTGGCAAAATTAACGTGCATCCTATGCACGTTTACGTCGCCGTACGTCAAGCAGTAGCGCAAAAAGCCTGGAAGCAGTTGCAAAACGGGAAGATCAAAGGCAAGTCATGCCGGGTACGGCTATTAAAATGATCGATAGCATGGCGTCTCAGCGGAGTGCTGAGACGCCTGCAGATTATTTCACTTCGATAACATCAAGCCGCAACGCCTCTAAGGCGGTGTCATCTTCTTCCGGCTGCCAGCCAGCGGGCTGCAAGGGAATCTCTTCACGATCGAACGCTAAATCGCCGCCGTCGACGACCTCGGAACCGTGAGTGATTCCTTTGAAATCGAACAGGTTAGTGTCACAAAGGTGAGACGGCACGACATTCTGCATGGCGCTAAACATCGTCTCGATCCGTCCAGGATAGCGCTTATCCCAGTCGCGTAGCATGTCGGCAATCACCTGGCGTTGCAGGTTTGGTTGCGAACCGCACAGATTACAAGGAATGATAGGGAAGGCTTTGGCCTCAGCAAAACGGACAATATCTTTCTCGCGGCAGTAAGCCAGCGGGCGGATCACGATATGTTTGCCGTCATCGCTCATCAGTTTCGGCGGCATCCCTTTCATTTTTCCGCCATAGAACATATTCAGAAACAGGGTTTGCAGAATATCGTCGCGATGGTGGCCCAGGGCGATTTTGGTCGCGCCCAGTTCAGTCGCCGTACGATACAGGATACCCCGACGCAAACGCGAGCACAGCGAGCAGGTGGTTTTTCCTTCCGGAATCTTTTCTTTCACAATGCCGTAGGTGTTTTCTTCGACGATTTTATATTCTACGCCCAGCTGCTCAAGGTAGGCTGGCAGGATATGTTCCGGGAAACCTGGCTGCTTTTGATCGAGGTTGACGGCGACCAGTGAAAAATTGATCGGGGCGCTTTGCTGCAAATTACGTAAAATTTCCAGCATCGTATAGCTATCTTTGCCGCCAGAAAGGCAAACCATAATGCGATCGCCTTCTTCAATCATATTAAAATCGGCGATCGCTTCGCCAACGTTACGGCGCAGGCGCTTTTGCAACTTGTTGAGGTTGTATTGCTCTTTCTTTGTATTCTTTTGAATTTCTTGCATTATTTCAGTTCTCTGGTACTAAATGGGGCAAATTGGGGGCAAACTTTGCAACTACGATAACCGCGCATTCAACATCGCTACTTGTTCGTCGTTCATGTCATCAATCTACATACCGTAAATTTCATACACCATCTGCGCAGTTTCATGCCCCATTTGGCTGGCGATAAATGCCGGGTTCGCTCCTGCCGTCAACAGCCAGCAGGCAAAAGTATGTCGCGTATGGTACGGATTACGGCGACGAATGCCAGCACGTTTTTATGGCAAGATACGCAATGGTTCAAAAGCGTCTTTATTCTGTCATCCGTATTACTTAAGATATCATCACGACCCGAAAAATATTGGAACGAAGAGATGTATGACTAAAGAAGCTGTAATCTTTCTATTTATCGCCATCGTGGTAGAAGTTATCGCCACGATCTCATTAAAATTATCAGATAGTTTTACGCGTCTGGTACCGAGCCTCGTTACTATCATCGGATATTGTATTGCGTTCTGGTGTCTTACCATCCCAATGCGAACCATCCCTGCTGGTATCATTTATGCCATTTGGTCTGGGGTAGGGATTGTTCTTATTGGATTGATAGGATGGTTATTTCTTGGCCAAAAACTGGATATGCCGGCTATTATTGGCATGTTGCTTATTATCTGCGGCGTAATCGTAATCAATCTGTTTTCAAAAAGTGTCAGTCACTAGGCGATGATGATGATTGATTTGAGCCCGCACTCTCTTATGCGGGCTCGGGTATTTAGCGCACCACCAGTACGGAGCATTCCGCATGACGCACAACGGCTGCGGCGTTGGAACCCAACAGATAGGTAGTAATATCCGGGCGATGCGAGGCGATAATCACCATATCGGCCGGTAATTTTTTTGCCATTTCCAGAATCTTATCTTTAGGAGAGCCTTCTGCAACGTGAGCCTGCACGCGGTCCGCAGGAAGGTTGAATTTCTTGATAATCGCTTCCAGTTGAGATTTGGCTTCGGCTTTCAAATCGTCCATTGCGGGAAGCTCTGCTGAATAAGCCAGTCCCAGGGAAGCGTAATAGGGCAAAGACGGGATTACAGTCAAAAAGTGCACTTTAGCGTCGTCAATCTTTGCTTCGGCTTCAACATGCGAAATCACGCGTTGAGTTAATTCTGAATCTGAAATATCGATGGGTACAAGAATCGTTCTGTTCATAAAACCTCCTGTTTAAGTATCCACTGAAATTCTACTCCCTAAAGGCACTTTATGTACAATGACATACGTCACATTTTAGGTGCTGCTCCACGATACTCTGCGGGGACTACCAACAGGGGAGGACGGCGTAATATTACGCGTATTCCACGTAAATAATCAGCGAGTTGACGTTAAAACGTTATTTCTGCCTTGTCAGGAAAGACCTAAAAAGAGATGTTACCGTTTAATTCAATAATTAATGAAATAATTCACAGTGAAATAGATATAATTTATACGAATGCTTTTGGGGGTATTATACGAAATAAAAATTATACAATATCATTCGGTTACGATATTCTACGCCTGTTATATGCCTTTATTGTCACATATTCATTTTGTCGCTGGGCCATTGCGTTAACCTTTGCTTTCCAGCGTATAAATTGACAAGCCCGAACGGATGTTCGGGCTTTTTTTGTTTCCAGGTTAATCCTTAGAATATTTTTTAATCTGCGCCGGGTTTTTCCGCTTTTCCTGCCAGCAAGGCAAGAAAGTCATAGCGTTTTTGCAAATCCAATGCGGCATCTCGCCATAATTGTTCAGCTACTTCAGGCTGTTGCGCATTCAGGCGACGGAAACGCTGTTCATTAAGCAACGTTTCCGCCAGGGCATCAGACGGTGGCCGAGAGTCCAGAGCCAGCGGCGGCTTGCCTTCATCCGCGCGGCGGGGATCAAAGCGGTATAACGGCCAGAAACCGGTCGCCGTTAACTGGCGCATCTGGTCATGGCTTAGCGCCAGATCGTAACCATGTTCCTCACAGGGGCTATAGGCAATGATCAGCGACGGTCCTGGCCAGGCTTCGGCCTCCTGGATGGCTTTCACCGTCTGGTTTAACTGCGCGCCCAGCGAAATTTGCGCGACATAAACATGACCATACATCATCATGCTGACGCCAAGATCTTTACGGGCTTTACGCTTGCCATGTTCGCCAAACTTAGTGACGGCGCCAAGCGGCGTCGCCTTCGACGCCTGGCCGCCAGTATTGGAATAACACTGCGTATCCAGAACCAGAATATTGACATTCTCCGTCAGGCTTAACACATGGTCTAAACCGCCAAAGCCGATGTCGTATGCCCAACCATCGCCGCCAATCAGCCAGATTGATTTTTCTACCAGCGCATCAGCATCCTTTAACAGTTCCTCTGCGCCCGCAACCGATTTCAGATGTTGGCGTAATGCGGCGACCTGCTCACGCCGAACGTCAGGCGTTGCTTCGGCATGCAGCGCATTGTTTAATTCCGCCGGAATGCGATCGGCGAATTGCGCCAGTAAACGCATGACGCGCGCCCGGTGCTGATCCACGCTCAGACGGAAACCGAGACCAAATTCCGCGTTATCTTCAAATAACGAATTCGCCCATGCCGGGCCGCGTCCGTTGGCATCGGTGGTATAAGGCGTTGAGGGTAAGTTACCGCCGTAAATAGAGGAACACCCCGTGGCGTTAGCGATTAACATTCTGTCGCCATATAACTGAGTCAGCAGTTTAATATACGGCGTTTCACCGCAGCCGGAACAGGCGCCGGAATATTCAAACAGCGGCGTAATAAGCTGCGATGTGCGGATATCAATTCGTTCCAGTTTGCTGCGATCGATTTCCGGTAAGTCGAGGAAAAAGTCATAATTCACTTTCTCTTCTTCCACATGCTCAAGGCGCGACATCATGTTAATCGCCTTGATCTGTGGATTTTGCCGATCTTTAGCCGGGCAGACCTCTACGCATAAATTACAGCCAGTACAGTCTTCCGGCGCGACCTGCAGCACATATTTCTGGCCGCGCATATCGCGGGACTTCACGTCCAGCGAATGCAGACTGGCTGGCGCGTTCTCCATCGCCTGCGGGGAAACGACTTTCGCACGAATTGCCGAGTGAGGGCAGGCAGCGACGCAGTGATTACATTGTGTACACAGTTCCTCTTTCCAGACAGGAATCTCTTCGGCGATATTGCGTTTTTCCCAGCGGGTGGTGCCCATTGGCCATGTTCCGTCCGGCGGCAGGGCGGAAACAGGCAGTGCGTCGCCGAGGCCCGCCAACATGGCGGCGGTAACGGTTTTCACGAAATCCGGCGCGGCGTCGGAGACGACCGGCGGGCGATGCGCGCTGTGCGGATTAACCGCCTGCAACGGTACTTCCGCCAGCGATTCCTGCGCCAGAGCCAATGCCTGCCAGTTACGCTCAACCAGATCCTGACCTTTGCTGCTATAGCTTTTGGCAATCGCGCCCTGCAACTCAACCAGGGCGCTATCGCCCGGAAGAATATGCGTCAGGTGGAAGAAAGCCATTTGCATGACGGTATTGATGCGGGCGCCAAGTCCACATTCGCGGGCGATTTTCGCCGCGTTAACCACGTAAAAACGCGCCTTTTTCTGTTTCAACACCGCCTGAACTTCTTGCGGCAGACGCGACCAGACCTCGTCGGCGCTGTACGGCGTATTAAGCAGAAAGATACCGCCGGGCTTCAGACGCTCCGCCATCTGATATTTATCGATAAACTGTAATTGATGGCAGCCGACAAAATCCGCCTGAGCAATTAAGTAAGCGGAACGAATGGGTTTTTCGCTGACGCGCAGGTGCGATACCGTGAGCCCGCCAGCTTTTTTAGAGTCATAAACGAAATAACCTTGCGCATACCACGGCGTAGAATTACCGATAATTTTAATATTATTTTTCGTGGCGGATACGCTACCGTCGCTTCCCAGACCGTAAAATAACGCTTCCAGTTTAGCGCTGCCGGGCAGGGTATTTTCCGGTAATGGCAGCGAGAGATTAGTGACGTCATCATAAATGCCCACCGTAAACCGTGGTTTGGGTTTCGCGCGGCCGAGTTCATTAAAGATCGCCAGTACGCACGCCGGGCCGAACTCTTTGGATGATAGCCCATAACGGCCGCCAATGGTGCGCGGCAACGTTTCGCGCTCGCCATTATTAAAGGCTTCCGCCAGTGCGGTCATCACGTCCAGATAAAGCGGCTCGGCCTGCGCGCCAGGCTCTTTGGTGCGATCCAGCACGGCGATAGCGCGAACGGTTTCCGGTAATGCCTGTAACAAATGTTTGGCGGAGAAGGGACGGAACAGACGGACTTTCAGAACGCCAACCTTTTCTCCGCGTATCAGTAGCTCGTCCACGACCTCTTCGCAGGTGCCGAGGGCGGAGCCCATCATAATAATGACCCGTTCAGCCTGGGGATGGCCATAATATTCAAATGGCTGGTACTGACGGCCTGTAGCATCGCCAAATGCCTTCATCGCCTCTTCAACATGATCATAAACGGCGTTGTACCACGGGTTGGTCGCTTCGCGAGACTGGAAGTAGGTGTCCGGATTCGCAGAAGTTCCACGAATCACCGGATGTTCCGGATTCAGCGCGCGGGCGCGGTGAGCGTCGATCTCCGCCTGCGGCATCAGGTTCAGAATGGTTTCATCCGTTAGCGGTATAATTTTGTTGATTTCATGCGATGTACGGAAGCCATCAAAAAAATGAATAAACGGAACGCGGCTTTTCAGCGTAGCCCTGTGCGCGATCAGCGCAAAATCCTGCGCTTCCTGAACGCTGGCGGCGCATAACATCGCGCAGCCTGTCTGGCGGACCGCCATCACATCGGAATGGTCGCCAAAAATAGAAAGCGCGTGTGTGGCGACGGTGCGCGCGGCAACGTGCAGTACAAACGGCGTGAGCTGCCCCGCCAGTTTATACAGTGTTGGAATCATCAGCAGCAGCCCCTGCGATGATGTAAATGACGTAGAAAGCGAACCGGTTTGTAACGCACCGTGAACGGCGGCGATCGCGCCGCCTTCCGACTGCATCTCTACCACACGCGGCGTATCGCCCCAGACATTTTTAAGCCCATTACCGGCCCAGGCATCCGCTTGTTCAGCCATTGTTGAACTGGGCGTAATCGGGTAAATGGCGATAACCTCGCTGGTACGGAACGCCACCGACGCTACCGCGCCATTACCGTCAATTGTTTGCATATGACACCCTTACATTGCGCAAAAAAGAGGGACACGCATAATCGTGAGCGCATCCTGTAGTTATCCTTTTATTTTAGCAAAGCCCTTCAAGCCCCATTTTCGCTTTTGTGTCCCTGGCGGGAGGAGAATGGCGATTTCTTGCCGAAAAGACGTAAAAAATTGCCAATAAATGTTAATGAAGCGCATAAATGCGCGCTTTGCCTCTCGACGCGTTAGTTTCTGCTGCCTATTATTTAGGGCGGTGTCGTTTGGATGAATAAACAGAGGGGAGAGAAATGCGCGCAGCGTTTTGGGTGGGATGTGCCGCGTTATTATTGTCGGCTTGCAGTAGCGAACCTGTTCAGCAGGCAACCGCGGCACATGTTTCGCCAGGGATGAAAGCGGCGATGTCCAGCGCCGGCGAAGCGAATTGCGCTATGATTGGCGGTTCGCTTTCAGCGGCCCGGCAGCTTGATGGTTCAGTAATTGGTATGTGCGCGCTACCCAACGGCAAACGTTGTAGCGAACAGTCGCTTGCCGCCGGAAGCTGCGGGAGTTATTAAGCGCGGCGTTTCGCCTGACGGGTATAACTTTTCACTTAATGGCTTAGTGCGCTAAATCCGCCAGTTTATACATTAGCGTTGTTTCTGCCGTCGCCAGCGTTAATTGGTTCGCGGTTAAATCGACCTGTGCGCCCTTGCTGAAGAGCTCGCTGAGGGTGCCGTCCAGCGCGTTAAGCTGTGGATCGGCGCACATCATTCGGGTCATCGCTAAATTTTTCACTTTTAATTCGCCGTCCGACAGTTTTCCTTCGCCGGTGAATTGATTGCACATTTTGCCGGATACCGTCATGTCCTCGCCAAAGCTGAGCTCCGGGCCGGTGACCGTTTTACCGTTTACGCTTTCCAGAACAAAGCGGTGGTGCTCCAGTTGCTCGCGTTTGACGGACACTTTTCCACTGCTCACACACCCTGTCATTATGATGCTCAGGGCGACCAGCGTGACGCTTTTCTTCATTGATATTCTCTGTAATCTGATAGTTAACACTGACTATAGTAATGATATGACCGGATAGATCTTCAGGGGTTATCCGAAAATGCTCCCCTGAGCGCAGGGGAGCGACAGGATTAGAACAGCGCGTTCGGGCAGGCTTCGCCCTTCTCAAGCTGGCTTAAGTTTTGTAACGTGGTTTCAGAGATGCTGATCAGCGCTTCTGCGGTCAGGAATGCCTGGTGCCCCGTAAACAGTACGTTATGGCAGGCCGACAGACGGCGGAAAACATCATCCTGGATAACATCGTTTGACTTATCTTCAAAGAACAGGTCGCGTTCGTTTTCATACACATCCATCCCCAGCGAGCCGATTTTCTGATTCTTCAGAGCTTCGATAGCCGCCTGGGAATCAATCAGCGCGCCACGACTGGTATTAATGACCATAACGCCATTTTTCATTTGGTCGAATGCCGCATGGTTCAGCAAATGGTAGTTTTCCCGCGTGAGCGGGCAGTGCAGGGAAATGACATCCGATTCGGCAAACAACGTTTGCAGATCCACATACTCGACGCCGAGATCAAGCGCGGCGGTGCTGGGATAGGGATCAAACGCCAGTAAACGCATTCCAAAGCCTTTCAGGATACGCAGCGCGGCGACGCCGATTTTACCGGTACCAATGACGCCAGCGGTTTTTCCGTGCATGGTAAAGCCGGTCAGTCCCTCAAGGGAAAAGTTAGCGTCGCGGGTGCGTTGATAAGCGCGGTGAATACGGCGGTTCAATGTCATCATCATGCCAATCGCATGTTCAGCGACGGCTTCCGGAGAATAAGCCGGTACGCGCACCACCTGCAAACCGAGCTCTTTTGCGGCATCCAGGTCGACATTATTAAATCCGGCGCAACGCAGCGCGATGTATTTCACGCCGTGTTTTTTCAGCTCTTCCAGTACCGGTCGGCTCCCGTCGTCATTCACGAAGATACAAACTGCTTCACATCCATTGGCGGTTTTCGCCGTTTTCTCGGTTAGCAGAAAATCAAAAAACTCCAGTTCAAAACCGAACGCTTCGTTCACTTGCTGTAGATATTTCTTGTCATACTGTTTGGTACTATAGACGGCGAGTTTCATATGACCTTCTCCAGTGATGTTTGAATCACACAAATATGCTTAAAATTATCTTACAAAAAATCAAAAATAATTGATAGTCATACATATAATGAATAATTTTAGGTTATCATTCTCCACAACGCCTCAAATAGCCGGAGGGCGCCCCTGCAACATGAACTATTAGGCTATGTACGGGCAATCATGCCAAAATAAAGAGATAGCCGACTGAATTTTTCGTTAAATCAGGAAATTAATGGCCCATGAAGGGTAAATATAAAGCCGCCCTTGCGCTACTGTTACTGCTGATTCTTATCCCACTGACGCTACTGATGACCCTCGGGCTGTGGGTTCCCACTCTGGCGGGAATTTGGCTACCCGTCGGTACCCGTATCGCTCTGGAACAAAGTCCACGCTTGACACGGCATGGGTTAGTGATTCCCGATCTTCGCTATCTGGTCAATGATTGTTCGTTAGCGCATATTACCCAGGCGGAACTGACGCATCCCAGCCGTTGGTTGCTGAATATTAAAAGCCTTAAACTGGATGCCGCATGCCTGGCGAAACTGCCCGCTACGGAAGCTTCTCCCGCCGCGCCGCGTACGCTGGCGCAGTGGCAGTCAATGCTGCCCAATACCTGGATTAACATCGATAATGTCATTCTCGCGCCCTGGCCGGAATGGCAGGGCAAGCTGGCGATCTCCATGACGCCGGTCATTCAGCAGATACGTTATCAGGGCGAAAAAGTAAAATTTCAAGGGCAGCTACGCGGTCAGGCATTGACGGTGAGCCAACTGGAGATCGCCGCGCTGGCCAACCAGCCTCCCGTTAGCCTGGCGGGGGAATTTGTGTTGCCGCTGGTACCGGATGGCCTGCCGGTCAGCGGTCATGCGGCAGCGACCTTGCGTCTGCCGCAGGAACCGTCGCTGGTGGATGCGGAACTGGAGTGGCGTGATAACGCCGGACAGCTCATCGTGATGGCGCGAGGTAATCCTGACCCGATTCTCGATCTCCCCTGGGCGGTAACGCGTCAGCGGCTTACCATCAGCGATGGCCGCTGGAACTGGCCATATCAGGGATTCCCCTTGAGCGGACGTCTGGCTTTTAATATCGATAACTGGCAAGCCGGGCCGGATAATGCGCAAGTCAGCGGACGCCTGAATATTCTGACCCAGGGCGATGCCGGTAAAGCGAACGCGGTACTGACTATCGGCCCGGGAAAACTCAGCATGGATAGCAGTGAGATGCCTCTACAGCTTACCGGCGAGGCTAAACAGAAGGATTTAATCTTTTATGCCGTATTGCCCGCTATGTTCCGCGGCAGTCTGGCCGATCCGCAGCTCACCTTTGCACCTGGCGCATTGCTACGCTCGCGCGGGCGGGTGATTGATGCGTTAGATATTGATGAAATTCGTTGGCCGCTGGCGGGCGTTAAGGTGACGCCGCGCGGCGTTGATGGCCGATTACAGGCTATTTTACGGGCGCACGAAAATGAGATGGGCGATTTCGTTCTTCATCTTGATGGCCTGGCCAATGATTTTCTCCCTGATGCTGGTCGCTGGCGGTGGCGCTATTGGGGGCAAGGAAGCTTTACGCCAATGCGCGCCCACTGGGATATTGCCGGACAGGGCGAATGGCATGATAACACCATCAGGTTGACCAGTTTATCCACCGGTTTTGATCAGTTGCACTATGGCGCAATGACCGTCACATCGCCAAGACTGGCGCTGAATAAACCTATTGTCTGGGTTCGCGACGCCACAATGCCGTCGCTACAGGGCGCGCTGTCTCTGGAGGCGGGAAAAACCATATTTACCAGCGGGAGCATGCTGCCGCCTTCTACCATTAATTTTAGCGTTGAAGGGCGCGAGCCAACCCTGTTCCAGTTTAAAGGCGACCTTCGGGCGGGGGCGATAGGGCCGGTACGGCTGAATGGGCGCTGGGATGGCGAACGCCTTCGTGGACAGGCCTGGTGGCCGAAGCAGTCGCTTATCGTTTTCCAGCCGTTGCTTCCACCGGACTGGAAAATGACGCTGCGCGAAGGCTCACTGTATGCGCAGGTGGCTTTTTCCGCCGCACAGGGGCAGGGGTTTGAAGCAGGTGGACACGGCGTGTTAAAAGGCGGCAGCGCCTGGATGCCTGATAACAAAATCAACGGCGTCGATTTCATTCTGCCATTTCGCTTCCACAACGGCGCGTGGCAATTGGGGACGCGCGGGCCCATCTCGCTGCGTATCGCCGGGATAGTTAACCAGGTCACGGCGAAAAATATCACCGCTGATTTACAGGGCGGTTATCCCTGGAGCGAGTCGAATCCATTACTGCTAAGCGATGTCAGCGTAGACGTGCTGGGCGGTCAAATCATTATGAAACAGTTGCGAATGCCGCAGCACGACCCGGCGCTTTTGCGGGTGCAAAATATTTCATCCAGCGAATTGATTAGCGCCATAAATCCAAAGCAATTCGCCATGTCTGGTCCGGTCAGCGGCGCGCTGCCGCTGTGGCTGAACAATGAAAAATGGATAATCAAAGATGGCTGGCTTACGAATCCTGGGCCAATGACGTTGCGTATCGATAAAGATACTGCGGATGCGGTGGTGAAGGATAATGTCACGGCAGGCTCGGCGATCAACTGGCTACGTTATATGGAGATTACGCATTCGTGGACGAAAATTAACGTTGATAACCTGGGCGTACTAACGATGCAGGCGGCTATTACCGGCAAAAGCCGGGTAGATGGTAAAACCGCGATCGTTAACTTGAACTATACCCATGAAGAAAATGTGTTTACGCTGTGGCGCAGTTTGCGTTTTGGCGACAATTTACAGGCATGGCTTGAACAAAATACAGCGTTGCCGCAACCTCCTTGCCGGAAAGACAAGGACTGTGAGGATAAATAATGAAAATGAGTATTGCCATGCTGTCAGCGCTTGCGTCATTTATCGTGGTGGGGTGCACGCCACGTATTGAAGTCGCCGCGCCGGAACAGCCGATTACCATCAACATGAATGTAAAGATCGAGCATGAAATACATATCAAAGTCGATAAAGACGTTGAAGAACTCCTGAAATCACGCAGCGATCTATTCTGAGGCCATAATGAAAAAGTATTTAATACTATGGGTGCTGACGCTGAGCTTGCTCACACCTTCTGTGTGGGCCTTAACCCTGGACGAAGCGCGCACGCAGGGCCGGGTCGGGGAAACGCTGAATGGCTATCTGGTGGCCTTAAAGAATGATGCCGAAACCCAGAAACTGGTGCTTGATATTAATCATGCCCGCCGCGCCAGTTATCAGCAGTTAGCGGATAGCAATCATCTTCCCGTGGACGAGGTGGCGAAGATGGCAGGGCAAAAACTGGTTGAGCGCGCCAGGCCGGGAGAATATGTCCAGGGAATTAATGGCAAATGGATGCGTAAATAACCGCTTCCCGACAATTTTTTTACCGCAAAATGCATTTTTATATGGGTAATTTCTGAATACGAAGGTCGTATTTACATTAGGCGAACCGGAAGGCTATTTCTATACTGTTGGCTGGTATCACTATTCGCGAGAGTAACCAGGTATGATGTCTGAAAAATTATCTGCTGCCTGCCATTGTGGCAGCGTCGTGTTTACCGTTCAACTTAGCGATGGCTTTCATACCGCCAGGCGCTGCAACTGTTCCTTTTGCAGGATGCGCGGAGCAGTGGCAGTGTCTGCGCCGCTGTCGGGTATTAAAGTGCTAAAAGGGCAGGATAAGCTTACCGAATATCGCTTCAATACGGGCAAGGCGGTGCATTTTTTCTGTTCGGTATGCGGGATATATACTTTTCATCAGCGTCGATCCAATCCCGATCAATATGGGGTCAATGTGGCGTGCATCGAAAATATGTCGCCTTTTGATTTCGCCTGCGTTGAAGTCAATGATGGGGTAACGCATCCCAGCGATGGCGGCAGTAGCGGCGTGGTAGGAAATTTGCGCTACGAACCTAAGAAGTCACCTCCCGTCGAAACGGGAGGCAAAAATATTTAAGCGGCCACTACGCTGTCAATCGCGGCTTTTGCATCGGCCTGGGCTTTAGCCGCCACTTCCGGCCCGTAGGCGATGCCTTCGGCAAAGACAAAATTCACGTCGGTGATACCGATAAAACCAAGGAACACTTTCAGGTAAGGCGCAATCAAATCCGTCGGGGTGTCTTTATGGATACCGCCGCGGCTGGAGAGAACCACCGCGCGTTTGCCGGTTACCAGACCTTCCGGGCCTTTTTCGGTATAGCGGAAAGTGATACCGGCGCGGGCAATCAGATCAAAGTAGTTTTTCAGCTGCGTCGGGATATTGAAATTGTACATCGGTGCCGCAATAACGATGACGTCGTGGGCTTTCAGTTCAGCAATGAGTTCATCAGACAGCGCCAGAGCGTCCTGTTGACGTGGCGTTAAAGGCGCATCGCCCGGACGCATCGCGCCCACCAGCTCGCCATCCAGCACCGGAACAGGGTTGGCCGCCAGATCGCGGACAGTAATTTCATCTGCGACGTGTTTTTCGCGCCATTGTTCAATAAAATAGTCAGTCAACTGACCAGACTGAGAGTACCCTGCCAGAATACTGGATTTAAGAACTAATACCTTGCTCATGGGTGTTTCCTTTTATGTGTTTGAAGGGGCGTGCCCCGTTGCTTGTTGACACTTTATTCACAAATATGTCGCAGGGATAGCGCAATATATCGAACCCTTTGTTCGAAATTATTGAACAACGCAAAAAAAGCCCCAATGTGGTACTCTATACCTATCATTTAAAACGATTTTAAACAGGCAGAATGCTGCCCAAGAGCTTTATGACTGAACAATCTACGTTGACGCTTCAGGTGTTACAGCAGCGGCTGGATGCACTGATGCTGCGCGACAAACAGCGCTTTGCGCGCCGCCTGCATGGCGTAAAGAAAGTAAAAAATCCTGATGCGCAACAGGCCATTTTCCAGACGATGGCGAAAGAAATTGAACAGGCTGCGGCGCAAGTCGCCCTCCGCGAAGCGGCGCGCCCCTCAATCACTTATCCGCAAAATCTGCCTGTTAGCCAGAAGAAACAGGACATTCTGGAAGCGGTCCGCGATCATCAGGTAGTGATCGTGGCAGGGGAAACCGGTTCCGGTAAAACCACCCAGTTGCCGAAAATTTGTATGGAGCTGGGACGCGGAATTAAAGGACTTATTGGACATACTCAGCCGCGTCGCCTGGCGGCGCGCACCGTTGCTAACCGCATTGCCGAAGAGTTGCAAACGGAGCCAGGCGGCTGCATCGGCTATAAAGTTCGTTTCAGCGATCATGTCAGTAGCAACACCATGGTCAAACTGATGACGGACGGTATCCTGCTGGCGGAAATCCAGCAGGACAGGCTATTGATGCAGTATGACACCATCATTATTGATGAAGCGCATGAACGCAGCCTGAATATTGACTTCTTGCTCGGCTATCTGAAAGAGCTTCTGCCGCGTCGCCCCGATCTGAAAGTGATTATTACCTCTGCGACCATCGACCCGGAACGCTTCTCGCGCCACTTTAATAACGCGCCGATTATCGAAGTATCTGGCCGAACGTATCCCGTAGAAGTTCGTTATCGCCCCATCGTGGAAGAGGCTGACGACACTGAACGCGATCAGTTACAGGCAATTTTCGACGCTGTCGATGAACTGGGGCGTGAAAGTCCCGGCGATATCCTGATTTTTATGAGCGGAGAGCGGGAAATCCGCGATACCGCCGACGCCCTGAACAAGCTGAACTTACGGCATACCGAAGTGTTGCCGCTGTATGCACGCTTGTCGAACAGCGAACAGAACCGCGTTTTCCAGTCGCACAGCGGACGCCGTATCGTGCTGGCGACTAACGTGGCGGAAACCTCGCTGACGGTGCCGGGTATCAAATATGTGATCGATCCTGGCACTGCGCGCATCAGCCGCTACAGCTACCGCACTAAAGTGCAGCGCCTGCCGATTGAACCGATCTCACAGGCTTCCGCCAACCAGCGTAAAGGGCGTTGCGGACGCGTATCGGAAGGGATTTGCATTCGTCTGTATTCGGAAGATGACTTTTTGTCACGTCCGGAATTTACCGACCCGGAAATTCTACGTACCAACCTGGCGTCGGTTATTTTGCAGATGACCGCCCTGGGGCTGGGTGACATTGCCGCCTTCCCGTTTGTCGAAGCGCCGGATAAGCGCAATATTCAGGATGGCGTGCGTTTGTTGGAAGAGCTGGGGGCGATTACCGCCGACGAACAGCAAACGGCATATAAGCTGACGCCGCTGGGCCGACAATTATCTCAGCTGCCGGTCGACCCGCGCCTGGCGCGTATGGTTCTGGAAGCGCAAAAGCATGGCTGTGTGCGCGAAACGATGATCATTACTTCCGCACTCTCTATTCAGGATCCGCGCGAGCGCCCTGTGGGCAAGCAGCAGGCTTCCGATGAGAAACACCGGCGTTTCCATGATAAGGAGTCCGATTTTCTGGCGTTTGTTAACCTGTGGAATTACCTCGGCGAGCAACAAAAGGCCCTGTCGTCGAATCAATTCCGCCGTCTGTGTCGCACCGACTATCTGAACTATTTACGCGTGCGTGAGTGGCAGGATATCTATACCCAACTGCGTCAGGTGGTAAAAGAACTGGGGATTCCGGTAAACAGCGAACCCGCAGAGTACCGGGAAATTCACGTTGCGTTGTTAACGGGGCTGTTGTCGCATATCGGGATGAAAGATGCCGATAAACAAGAGTACACCGGCGCGCGTAACGCCCGATTCTCTATTTTCCCCGGTTCCGGTTTATTCAAAAAACCGCCGAAATGGACAATGGTCGCAGAACTGGTGGAGACCAGCCGTTTGTGGGGGCGCATCGCTGCCCGCATTGAGCCAGAATGGGTGGAACCGGTAGCCCAGCACCTGATTAAACGTTCATATAGCGAACCGCACTGGGAGCGGGCGCAAGGCGCGGTGATGGCGACGGAAAAGGTTACTGTCTACGGTCTGCCGATTGTCGCCGCGCGCAAAGTGAATTACAGCCAGATTGACCCGGCGTTGTGTCGCGAGTTGTTCATCCGCCATGCGCTGGTGGAGGGGGACTGGCAAACCCGTCATGCCTTCTTCCGTGAGAATCTAAAATTGCGTGCGGAAGTCGAGGAACTTGAGCACAAATCTCGCCGCCGCGATATCCTGGTGGATGACGATACCCTGTTTGAGTTTTATGACCAGCGTATTAGCCATGACGTTATTTCCGCCCGCCACTTTGATAGTTGGTGGAAAAAAATCAGCCGCGAGACGCCGGATCTGCTCAACTTTGAAAAAAGTATGCTGATTAAAGAAGGCGCGGAAAAAATCAGCAAACTGGATTACCCGAATTTCTGGCACCAGGGCAATCTCAAGCTGCGTTTGAGCTATCAGTTTGAACTGGGCGCGGATGCTGACGGCGTGACCGTCCATATTCCGTTGCCGCTACTTAACCAGGTTGACGAGAGCGGTTTTGAATGGCAGATCCCGGGGCTGCGCCGTGAATTAGTTATTGCGCTGATTAAATCGTTGCCAAAACCGGTACGTCGCAACTTTGTTCCGGCGCCAAACTATGCTGAAGCGTTTTTAGGTCGCGTAACGCCGCTGGAGCTGCCGCTGCTGGACGCTCTGGAGCGTGAACTGCGCCGGATGACCGGCGTCACGGTCGATCGGGAAGACTGGCATTGGGATCAGGTGCCCGAGCATCTGAAAATCACGTTTCGCGTGGTGAATGACAAAAACAAGAAACTGCAGGAAGGGCGTTCGCTCGCCGAGCTTAAAAATGCGCTGAAAGGCAAAGTGCAGGAGACGCTCTCGGCGGTGGCGGATGACGGCATCGAGCAGAGCGGGCTGCATATCTGGAGTTTCGGCGAGCTGCCGGAAAGCTACGAACAGAAACGCGGTAATTATAAAGTGAAGGCGTGGCCGGCGTTAGTGGATGAGCGTGACAGCGTCGCTATCAAATTGTTTGATAATCCGCTGGAACAACAACAGGCGATGTGGTGCGGTTTACGCCGTCTGTTGTTGCTCAATATTCCTTCACCGATTAAGTATCTGCATGAGAAATTGCCGAATAAAGCCAAGCTGGGGCTGTACTTTAACCCGTACGGCAAAGTACTGGAGTTGATTGATGACTGTATCGCCTGCGGGGTAGATAAGCTGATAGATGCCAACGGCGGACCGGTGTGGAACGAAGCAGGTTTCACCGCGCTGCACGAAAAGGTACGCGCCGAGCTGAATGATACTGTGGTGGATATCGCGAAGCAGGTTGAGCGGATCCTGACGACCGTATTCAATATCAATAAGCGTCTGAAAGGGCGGGTGGATATGAGCATGGCGTTGGGGCTTTCCGATATCAAGGCGCAGATGAGCGGTCTGGTATACCGTGGTTTTGTGACTGGCAACGGCTTTAAACGTCTCGGCGATACGCTGCGTTATCTGCAGGCAATTGAAAAGCGGCTGGAGAAACTGGCTGTCGATCCGCACCGCGATCGGGCGCAAATGCTGAAAGTCGAAAGCGTCCAGCAGGCGTGGCAACAATGGATAAATAAATTGCCTCCAGCGCGTCGCGAAGATGATGATGTTAAAGAGATCCGTTGGATGATTGAAGAACTGCGTGTCAGTTATTTCGCCCAACAGCTCGGTACGCCTTATCCTATTTCCGATAAGCGTATTTTACAGGCCATGGATCAGATTACGGCCTAAAAAGCCAGGCGACGATGTCTTTCAAAGCGATCCGGTACAAGTTCGGAACAAAAAGGAGGAATTATGAATACAACGCCATTTCCGGCGCTCTCTGCGGAAACATTGCTGGCGGTGAATACCGTCGGACAGTGGCTGGCGCAAAATGATTTTTCCGGCGAACAACCTTATTCGTCGGATTGCGTCGTCCTGGCGGGCAATGCGGTGATCCCCACTATCGACGCGGCCTGTCGCATCGCCAAAGCGCAAGGCGTTCCTTTACTGATTAGCGGCGGTATAGGTCATTCGACGCCGTTTTTGTACGCCGTGATTGCCCGGCATCCGCGCTACCACACTATTCGCACAAGCGGACGCGCTGAAGCCGCGATCCTTGCGGATATCGCGAACCAGTTCTGGCATATTCCGGCTGAGAAAATTTGGCTGGAAGATCGGTCAACTAATTGCGGCGAAAATGCCCGTTTCTCCTGTGCACTGATCCGTCAGGCGAAAGAAAACATTAACACGGCTATCGTTGTGCAAGACCCCACCATGCAGCGGCGCACTATCGCGGCGTTTCGGCGCGTGACAAACGACGACACCGATGCGCCGCGCTGGCTGAGTTTTCCTGGTTTTGTTCCGGTACTGCGCCACCTTAATGACGGTACACGTTTTGCCAATGTTGAAGAGGGCATCTGGACGGTGGAGCGTTATCTGTCTCTGATTGCCGGTGAGCTGCCACGTTTGCGTGACGATGAAACAGGGTATGGACCGCGTGGTAAAGATTTTATCATTCACGTTGATATCCCACGCGATATTGAAAACGCATGGCAGGTATTGCAGGCAGATACGACGCTGCGCAGTGCGTTAGAACAGAGAGCGTTACGCTAAAAATCGCCCGTTTGCGAGGGTGAACGGGCAAGTGCGACCACCATCTCATAAATTTGATGAATTATTTATAAAAGCTGGTTATGTTGTCGCTTTACGGTTTTCATTCAGGACGCGCTATGGGCAATAAGTATTCCGGCCTGCAAATTGGTATTCACTGGTTAGTCTTTTTTCTGGTTATTGTGGCTTACGCCGCGATGGAACTACGCGGTTTTGCGCCGCGTAGTTATCGGCCCTGGTTTAATATGACGCACGTTTCATGTGGTATCACTATTTTGCTTTTAATGGTGGCACGCTTGTTTATTCGGCTGAAATATCCCACGCCGCCCATTGTTCCTCGTCCAAAACCGATGATGACCGGAATGGCGCATTTAGGACATCTGGTGATTTACCTGTTATTTATCGCGCTGCCTGTTATTGGTCTGGTCATGATGTATAACCGCGGTAATCCCTGGGTCGCATTTGGCATTACTATGCCCCATGCCGCCGAAGCTAACTTTGAACGCGTAGATATGCTGAAATCCTGGCACGTCACGCTGGCGAATCTGGGCTATTTTGTTATTGGACTTCATGCCATCGCTGCTTTGATGCATCACTATTTCTGGAAAGACAATACGCTGTTACGGATGATGCCGCGTAAGCGTGACTGACCGTCCTGTATGACGTTTGCTTCAGGCGGGGTTAACTGCTTAAGGCAAACAAGGCATCTATCAGAGGGGATGGCGTATTCCATACAGAAAACGCCTGCGTCTAACCAGGACCCGTGACGCAGGCGAAGGAGGACGGGTCTACATCGGAAGCGGGTATTATACTTATTTGTATGACAAATAAAATAAGCAATTACTATTCCGTAATCCAATGTTTAATCAACGGGTTAAACCCACATGATCGCGCTGCCGACCGCTCGGAAGTGCCTGTACTTACGATGAGCGTGGCGTAGTGGCGGAAAATAGCGCAACGGCGCCATGTTGCTCCAAAGTCACCTTAGCGAAATGTTCGTCCAACACGCTGCGTAACGTATCGGCTGAATCATTGGTATTACTGAATATTCCTTTCTTGTTATAAACAGCCATTAATTTCTTACCAAAAGCATTGTGAGGAACCTCTTTGCCCAGAATCGTGGCGCCAAAAAGTGTGCCGCCGGGTTTAAGCGCCATACCGGCATTTTTAATTGCCTTCGCTTTTGTTGTCATCTCACCAGGTAAGCAGTGCAGAAGATAGTACATCGAAACGGAATCGAAGCGCCCGTGCCAGTCCGCCGGGAACGTGTCGAAAACATCGTGTTGTAGTGTGGCGCGGATTTTTGTATTACCCACTCGGCTGGCGGCTATTTTCAGGCTATCCGGATTTAAATCCATCAGCGAAATGGCATGAGTCGCAGGTGCATGTTTCAGGTAATAACCTGTACCTACGCCAATATCCAGGTGAGTCTCGCCCATGTGATGCAGGAAGAAAGGAAGTAGTCGCGTATCAGTAGGACACTTCCAGGCATATTTGTTTGAGATATTGAGTACCCACCAGTCATATAAGCTAAGCGTGAATGGGTTATAGACTTTTGCGCCTGATTGTTGTGTATGCTTCATTGTTCTCTCACTAAATAATTTCGCGCTGGAATTAAAACAACGAAGCAATCGTTAGGCAAGCATTAATCAGGTGAGTGAGTAATTTAATGCGACGAATAAAGGCGATATTATGAATTAAGCGGTTATCTTAAAGAATATAGAGGATAATAATAGCTGATAAATGGATTGAACAGTCATATTATTATAAGCTGATAATTAATAATCGTTGATGTACGCGTATTAAGCCCTTTGATAATAACAATGCAATTAAATGCAGGAAGAACAATATTTATTCAAACACATAAAGCGATTATTGCACATTAATTGATATTTTAAATGTTACGCTGAGATAGCCATCTTTATTTAATATCACCTACCTGGAGGCGATATGATTGAGGTTTTTGAAGCGTTTGGCTGGACCTTACTTTTAGGCGGTCTGGCAGTGGCAGTACTGTTTATCACTGCACTGGATAAAAAACGGTAATCATTGCATTTGACGCGCCTGTTGAGTCGATATTACAAATAACTGTACCTGAAATCTACCACTTCTGAAGTTTGCGATATTTTGCCATTCTGACGGCAAGGGATAATCCTGACTAAAGTTACCGCCGCTTACCAACCAGACACGATGGTAACTTTTTGAAAGCGTTGTCAGAGTATCAATATATGTCTGATCGGCTTGCGCATAAAACAGTGAACCAAAGCCATAGGCATTCGGTCTGCCTGATGTTCCATGAGCGTTAGGCGGTGTATAAAGAAACGTACGATAATCTCGCTTATTATAATACACATAACTTAAATAATCGAACATTTTACTGACTACCACGGCATCATTAGGCTGGTGACGGGTATTAATATAGTTTACCAGTGGTTTAAACTCGTCTATGTGCTCAGGGTTATTATGATATGAACCATAGCCGAATAATAAGGTGAATAAGATAAACCAGAAGCCACAAACCGCTTTTTTTGCGCGGGTAAGTAATACCGCGAGCAGGGGAGGAATGCTCAGCGATGAGAAGAAGAAATAACGATCGATAAATAACGGCATCCACCAGGAAATGATGAAGACCAGCATTACAGGGATGACCAGATTACAAAATAATATCAGCTGATATCTTTCATATTCTCCGTTGCATAAAGATATTCGCCCCACAGTACCGATAAAACCTCCCACAGCCAGCCACAGAATGAACGACGGAAAACCCTGTCCGTTGTTTCCGGTAAAAAAATGCCAATACATCGCAGGCAGGTCACGCCATGTTACGGGGGGAATCCAACCGATATCATTACCGGCTCTCAACTGCGCCAGATGAGTCAGTAAATTAAACAATACGGGCAACCAGGGGAGATAAGCGACAGCAATCGCCAGGTTAGCAAACCACCAGCCAGGAAGTTTAAGGTAGCAGGCCGTTTTATGGCTTTGGCAGGATAATATTGTTACTGCGATCCAGTGGGCAATAAGTGTAAATAGGGTGAAATAATGGGTGTAAAAGCTGAACGTCATAAGTAAAGCATACGCGATAAGATAGCGATTATGGGTGGGTGTTTTTATCCACATCATCAATGCTAACGCGGCAGCGAGCGTTAGCATTCCCATTAACGCGTACATGCGCGTTTCTTGACTGTAATGAACTGCCATCGGCATCAGGGCGGCGAACCATCCCGCCAATAAGGCTGTACGTTCATTTGCCAGCCATCGCGTAAGCGCGATAACCAGCACAACTGTCAGGATCCCAAAGAGTAGACTGAGAGAGCGTACCGCTGCAATGCTATCACCCAATAATATGATCCAGTCATGCAGTAACAGATAATAAAGCGGGGGATGCACGTCAAAAGCGGTATGGAATAGCAGATTATCTACGCTATGTCGACTAATCAGCACGCTGGACGCTTCGTCACACCAAAGGTAGCGGTCAGTTAAAAACAGCAACCGTATAAGGACGGAGAATATGACAATGAGACAAACATGATATTTATACTTTATTTTTCTTAACCCATCGCCGGGCTGCCATATTGATAGTTGTGGTAGCGCCATAATATCCTCAATGGAGTAAGACTTAGACCAGAATGGACATCTAACGCAATAATGAAGGTTAAAATCTTAACCAACACTAAATAAAAATAACTTTGATAATGTCAGTGGTGAATTAATCAGAATAGTGCAGTGCAACTCAGTAACCCTGACCGTAATGGCGAAGCAGTCTATGCTCTAAAAACCGGGTCAAACCGACGATAAAGGTAACGCCAATAAGATACACTATGGCGGCAAAAAGGTAAGCATGGAAGAATTTAAAGCTGGTTGCAGCAACCTCCTGAATTCGCGCGAAAAACTCAGTATATTGGATAAGAAAAACGATGGTGCTGTCTTTAAGGTTATTAATCACCTGATTCGTTAAGGCTGGAATGGAAGACAGCAATACCTGAGGCAGTATAATCCACAAAAAGACCTGCCGTTTGTTCAACCCCTGAACGACTGCTGCCTCCGTTTCATACTTATTCAATGCGTTATAGGCCGTTGTCATGTACGCGGCATTATATGCGCCGACATTCAAGGTAAAACCTGTAACCGCCACGGTAAAAGAGGACAGGTGAATGCCAGATTGAGGTAAACCATAATAGATAACAAACAGAATAAGAATGAGTGGCGTACCGATAAAGAAATCCATGTACAGTCGAGTTATGGCTTTTACCACGGGGCGATGGCTCAGGCTCAGAAAGAAAATAATAATTCCCCACAAAAAACCGGTGATGGAAACAATCAGCGCAAGTTTACAGGTTTCTTTAATACCGTCCACAACAAGTGGCAGTTGTTCAGTCAGGTCATTAAAGAAGAGAGACCAGCCAGCGATCATCGTTGTGCCTCGCTAAAAAAACAGTGGATATCTGGATCCGTTTCTCGTAAGGCAAGATCGGTAAAAGCGCCTTCTGCACGAATCTTGCCATGATTAAGAAACGTTACGTTATCGCTTAGTAATCTGGCGAGGCGAATATCATGAGTGACGCATAATATAGTGACGCCATTGTCGTGAAGTTGCTTGATCAACATTCCGACTTCACGAGTCATGAGCGGATCAAGCGCAGACGTCGGCTCATCAAAAATAATGAGTTCTGGGTCGGTGACCATTGTACGGGCCAGGGCGACGCGCTGTTGCTGGCCGCCCGATAATTGCGAAGGGTATTTCGCGCTATGCGAGGCCATATCAAGTTTTTGTAGCTCATGTAAGGCTTTCTCCCGGGCTAGTTGTCCCGGCATGCCAAACACTTTACATAGGGCAAGGGTAATATTATCCATGACGTTAAGATGGCGATACAAAGCGTAATTCTGGAAGACACAACCAACTTTTTTTCTGAACTCAAGAATAGTAAATTCTTTGTCGTAAATATTTTTCCCGTGAAAATAAATATTGCCATAATCAGGTTCTTCTAATCGAAGCAGACAGCGTAAAAGCGTCGTTTTTCCACAACCTGATGGCCCCATGACTACTTTCATGTCTCCCGATTGAATTTTCAGACTAACCGTATCAAGAACCTTTTTTCCTGAATATTCCTTACTTATCTCTTTTAGTTTCAGTAAAGCCATGAGTATCACCTCTATTTTTATGGTTCAACTGATGCGATATTTTTTCTCAAACACTCTGGCCAGAAGAGTAAATACTTTATAAATAATGAAATATAATACCCCGGCAAGGGTATAGATCTGTAACCCGTTCAGCGTGATGGCTGTCAGTGACATTGCCTGCTTCGTTATTTCAGCGATGCCTACAGTATAAGCAAAGGGCGTCGCTTTTAATACAGAAGAAAACTCATTGATAATACCGGGCACAGAAAATCGCAACATCTGTGGCAGTTCAATATTTATTATAACCTGTAATTGACGCATTCCTGCTACTTTCGCTACCGTTATTTCGAATGGCTCAACTAATTTAAGCGCCCCTCTGAACACCTCGGCAAGATAACTCCCGCTGATTAAGCCGACGCTGAGGTTCATGGCCACCAGTGGTGAAACATATATGCCAATCGATGGTAATCCAAAATAAACAAGAAAAACAGCAATAAGTATTGGAATTCCCCGAAGAATAAAGACCAGTACGTCGAGTATCTTCTGTAGTGGAAGAGGGGATAGTCGCCGTAATACGGCGACTGTAAGCCCGGTCAAAAACGCTGAGAGAAAACAGGTAAATGTTACAAGCAGCGTATTACCAATCCCTTCCAATAGGAAATAAAAGATAGCCAGCATATTACCTGATGACATAGCTTACTATTTCATCCAGTTATCGACGATGCCAGATATTTTTTGTGGCCCTTGCTCTTTAAGCCATAAGTTAAAATCATCGCGCACGGGAGAGCCTTTCTTAAAGGCAATGCCAAGTTGATCAACATTCTTGAAAACATAACGACTTTCTATCGGCATCTTTTTCTTATTTTTGAAGGTAAAATAAACCGGCTCTTCTATAAAAGCCAGATCAAGATTGCCATTTTTTAGATCAGCCATCGTCTCATTATAGGTTGGATACAATTTTACTTTACTTAACGAGTAGTATCCTTTGGGCTCCAGATCGTTTTTGATAAGGTCGGAGTAAGCCATTCCTCGAGGGTATCCAATAGAATATTTATTTAATTCATTGAGGTTATTGAGCGTTATTTTATGATTGGCCATACTGACCAGATAAAAAGAGTTGATGTAATAAGGTTCAGAGAAATCAATAACTTTCTTACGTTTATCTGTGATTGAAATTCCCGAAAATGCTACATCTGCCTGACCACTCGCCACTGCGCCAAGCATTCCATCCCAGGCATATTCGGTGATGTTTAGCTTACAATGCCGTGACTGACAGTAAGACGAAAAAAGCTCCAGATCTATCCCCTGCAATTTGCCATCAGCACTTTTAAATAACATAGGGGGAGAGGCTGGTGATACTGCGACATTGAGTGTTCTCCCTTCAACGATGCTATCAGCAAACGCTGAAGACGACATTATTCCCAACACTATCATCGATAAGCCAAATTTTTTGCATAACATGCTATCTATTTCCTGTAGTAAGGTAATGCGTATTATAAATTAAGCATTAGGGCGTGAGCCTGACATTTGCAGGCGTAAAGTACTTAACGTTATGTATTCCATCGCTGTTAACTAATTTAATCAGGAGGTTTGACAGGAATCATCAAAGGGAATGGATTGAATATACCATGAGATATCAACTGGATATGAGTGCAGCGACACCATGAAAGGTGAAAATGTAAAGATACCATAGACATTAGTATACTGGACATAGTTTATGCTCCATTTACGCATACATATTTACATGATAAGCAGATAAATGCTTCAGTGACGGTGTCTTTCATGTCTCTAATTATCATCTTACCACTCTATCCAGGGCCAATATAAAGACTTATCTTTTCTTGTCAAATACATTTTTTGAGCTAAGTTGATTTGCGTGCTATCTATATTTGCAAGCATATAAATTATTTGTCTCATGAACAAACGATAACAAATCAGGATTTCTGACGATGTTGTTATGTTTATCAAAACGTTAACTTGTTTTAATCGATGATAATCTTAATTCAGAAATATCTGAATATATACGGTTGTTGAGATAAAATTCTCAAATTAACATCGTACATCTTATGTAATAAATATAAATACGATTAATAAATCCAAAACTGAGACTGCCAACCGGATAACAAACAGCAATAAAGAGGGTTTTTCATTAAGTTATCCTGGCAACGGTTAAGGTGGTAACATTTTCGGTGGCTTTACCCATTTTAATCGTGTTCACAGCCGTTAATTACCTTATGATTACCATGGTAATTAAAAATGAATCCTTAATGACTCGTTGGCTGAGTGAAAAAAATTCTACATCACATAGGCGCATGTATCGCGTATAATGGGCTCCGATGCCCCTAATTATTGCTATGACATAATGATATGTATCTTAACCGCTTTTGTTATTTACTCCTGATCTCCGCTGCGGTCGGAAGCATTTTTACATCGCATCCCGTCGCGATGTGGTTCCTGCTCGCCAATGTACTAACGCTGGCGATCTACGGTATAGACAAAACGGCGGCACGTAAAACCTGGCGCAGAGTGCCGGAATCCACTTTGTTGGTGTTTGGGGCTGTCGGTGGGTGGCCTGGTGCGATTGTTGGTCAACAACTCTTCCGTCATAAAACGCAAAAGCAGCCATTCAAAACATACTTTATCGTCAGTGTGATAGTGAGTATTGTAGTTACGGTGGCGATCTATCGACTCTATCCATTTTTGTCTTACTGAACATAGACTATGTATCACTTATTTACCAATCGGCAGCAAAGATAGCATCATATTTTCATGCCACCGGCACTATGATATTGAGCTGTGTTTTGCTCAAGACGTACCGCAGCCGATGGAGCTTTATTCAGTGGAATAATGATGAGCTATAAAACTTTCTAACATTATGGCAAAACAATGATGGACTTCCTGGGTTGGATGGACAAGGTCGTTGAAGACGTATTGCGGACATATATCTAGCTGAGGGTCTTTAGCCCCGGGAACATGTACATAGCCGTGGTGAGTATAAGGGTTTTCCGTATCATAACCAATATTACTGGCCGCCTCCATTATCACCTTAAATGCATCGGCAGTCTCGTAATAGCATATTTTATGCTGGGGGTATTTTTCTTTTAATTCTTCAACATTAGTTTTTAACAGGGCATTGTGAGCGATGCTTTCATCCTTAAGCTTTCTTTTTTCATCAGAATGTTTGCCATAAGGTGTTAAAGACAAATCGGGAATCCCCATGACCAGAACATTATTAACGCCACCGGAAATTATTTTTTCAATATCATCAATTTGTTGCTCAACGACCATTATTACATTATCTTTGTGTAGTGTCATATAGTCATTAGCCCCCAATAAAAATATCGCCAGGTCCTGGTGAGAAGGGGTGTAAGATGCGACTTGTCTATCCGTATTTGATACAAAGTCACCGATGCAATTAAAGCAGGAATAGCTTGCCGATGTACTTCCCCCTTCAGCAAAATTAAGCATCTCTTTACCTAAGAAGTGTGGAGATGATAAAAACTCAGTCCAGGTAAATCCATTAGTAAACCTTCCGCCAAAGTATTGACCATAGGAGGGTAAGATATGATGTGTTTTTTCAAACATACGCCCTAAGGAGTCAGACAAGCTGTCGCCAAAAAATACTAGTCTGGTAATATCACCCAAAGAAATATTTTTGGGCTTGGGATGTGATTTATTGATTTCTTTGGCAAGACCAAAAGCTTCCGGATGACATTCAACCTCAATAGATAAAATATTTTCACCATTATCATCTTTAATAATCAACTTATCGGCGTGTTCCTGTGATTCTATAATAAACTGTTCTTTACATCCCTGAGACGCTAAGGCTCGAAGTTTGATGTAGGCTCCGCGAACCTGTACCGGTGTTAGATTCAGTTCCTGATGGTGGTAAAGATTAAAGATACATTCGAGCGCCTCTGCATGGTGGGTGGTAAAGAAATATGCTTTGATTTTCTCCCATAAACTTAATTCCGGAAGGCGTACGCTTTCTTTTATCGCATTAAATTTTTCAGAACTGATAGATGATGTAAAATAACCCTGTCCAACACTCAATGGCATGGTGTCCTCCTTACTTTATTAAACACGCTTTAGCAAAGCATTAATTAGCAAATATTAGCAAGAAAAGTAATCAGGTAAATGGTGTATATGGAATTGCGCCTTTTTCACAGTTTGTCGCCGTCAATAAAATGTATGCAGTGTTTATTATTTTTCAGCGAAGTAAATACATCATCAACAACGTGAGGTTAATACCGGGTACATATTATCTGACTGCTATCATTATTGAGTATGCGCCTGGCTAAGGCAAAGATCTAAAAAAGAAGCCACTCCTGATTTTAGTGTGCTGGCGTGAGTATGAGCTGGCTTGATACTCAGGAAAAACAGACAAACTTATCATCCGACTATTATTGCTAAAGTGCTAGTGTTTTATGTGACATTTTGATTTCTATTTTCATATTAAATATTTCTTAAGTGAGTTAACTATAATGAATGATGATTCAATTATTAAAAACTCTTCGATGCTTTTGGCCTATTTAGGTGGTTTGGGATGGGGAAGCGCCTATTTTTATGGCTGGGGCGTCTCCGCGTACTATGGTTTCCCGTGGTGGTATGTAGGCGTCGGCCCTGACAACATTGCCCGAAGTCTATTCCATGCGATTAGCCTGATGGCTATATTCATAATAGCGTGGGGAGTGGGTATTCTATTATTTTTTCTAGTAAAGCAAAAAGCACGTATCCACGACCTTAGCTTTTTACGTCTTTTTTTGGCAGCGGTTTTGTTCTTTATTCCAATTGTTATCGAGTTTTCTCTCTTAACAGAATCGTTTTTGTGGGAGCTTTTTTTTATCATTTTACTGGTGGCTTTATGCTTATCGGTGGGGATGCGTTTTTATAGTAAATTGATGCCAGTGATTTGTTTTACGCAACTCAGTTGGGTGCGAAGGCATTGTTTCACTATAGTTATGCTTGGTTTTATTATATATTTTTTTATATTTTCTTTTTTTGTTGGGATCTATAAACCACAATTAAAGAAAGAATACGAAATGATATTGTATGATGGAGGCTGGTACTACGTCCTGGCCAGATATCATGATAGTTTTATTTTGTCGAAATCCTTTACTAAAAATAACAATAGATTTATTATTTTTAGACCAGAAGATGGACACTCTTATGAAATTACCCTGGTAAAAGTCAGGCTTTAATAAAATGCTGGTTGGCAAGAGCGTGAAATGACGGCAGAACTTCCCATAGCAACGATTGAGGAAAGAACTGAGCGCCCATATCTGTAGGCTGTGGAATAGCAATGCCGGGAAGGACATGGCATGACACTTTATCTGACATTACCATTTGAGTGACAGGTTAGCAGATGTTTCAGGCCAAACCCAAGTTGAACTGGAGCGCTCAGAAGCCGATTACCTACATAACAAATATTGGCCGCAAGCTTATGCTGTGGGCGGAATATACGACCGCTATTATCCAGACTGGCTGTTAACTTATTTATTTTCCCATAGTAACCTATAACAGGCCTCCCTGAGGCATTGGCTAGCATCTGTGCATTGGAAAAACAGGCTCCATTTGCACTATAGCAACTTATAAATTTTATTTCCTCATGAGAGTTGCTAATATGGCGGATTGATTTTGAAAGTGATGATGACTGACTTGCACCGGAACCGTACCGATTTTCATGTTGAACAACAAAAGGAGCACCATGTTTACAAATCGAAATAGGCATGGATTATTACCTGAGATTGATTTCAAATTAACAATAATGATGACGCTTTTGGGTATTAAAAATCTTTCAAATAACGCTCATTTGATTTTTTGTCCACATTGACTAAGCCTGGAAAGACACAGGGTTGAGATATTTTCGCTACCCGTCGGCGGTGTATCGCAGTTGTGATGTTACGTTCTTACAAGACTGACATCTTCATATCATAACCTTTATTCATTACCACCTGGTGAGTAAATAAAAACTATTAAGCAAATATTTACTTCTGGGTAATGGGACTGGATTTACCGGCATTACCTCTGTGCCCCAGTCGGGCAGAACATTGCAGCTTAGAAAGAAAGCTTTGGTGTTTATTGTCTGTGGCCTGAAAAAGTTCCCATGAGCTGAATATGCTGAATGTGAACTGATTCTTGATGGTCTATGCCGGAAATCTATAAGCTATTGATTTTTATATTGTGTGTAATTTTACAATTACATAAACATAAAATTCTGATAGTATACCCCCCTATAGTATATGGAGGTCGAATGCCGCATTCACCTGAAGATAAAAAACGTATCCTTACCCGTGTTCGTCGCATACGCGGGCAGGTCGAAGCGCTGGAGCGGGCGCTTGAGTCTGGCGAACCTTGTCTGGCGATTCTGCAACAGATTGCCGCCGTGCGCGGCGCGTCTAATGGCCTGATGAGTGAAATGGTTGAAATCCATCTGAAAGATGAGCTGGTCAGCGGGGAGACCACGCCAGATCAGCGCGCGGTTCGGATGGCGGAAATCGGCCATCTTCTTCGCGCTTATCTAAAATAACAATTTCCCTCACCGTAACAGGAAGAGATATATGAAATCACGTGCAGCAGTTGCTTTTGGTCCCGGTCAGCCGTTAAAAATTGTCGAGATTGACGTTGCGCCGCCGAAAAAAGGCGAAGTTCTGGTCAAAATCACTCATACCGGCGTTTGCCATACCGATGCTTTTACCCTTTCCGGCGATGATCCGGAAGGCGTATTCCCGGCAGTCCTGGGTCACGAAGGCGGCGGCGTGGTAGTCGAGGTCGGCGAGGGGGTCACCAGCCTGAAACCCGGCGATCATGTTATTCCACTGTATACGGCGGAATGCGGCGAGTGTAAGTTCTGTAAGTCCGGTAAAACTAACCTTTGTCAGGCCGTACGCGCCACTCAGGGAAAAGGGCTGATGCCGGATGGCACTACCCGCTTTTCTTATAACGGCGAACCCGTTTATCACTATATGGGAACCAGCACGTTCAGCGAATATACCGTTTGCGCGGAAATTTCTCTGGCGAAAGTGAACCCGCAGGCGCCGCTGGATAAAGTGTGTCTGTTGGGCTGTGGCGTGACGACTGGTATTGGCGCCGTCCATAACACCGCTAAAGTGAAAGCGGGCGACACCGTTGCCGTTTTTGGTTTAGGCGGTATTGGGCTGGCGGTTATTCAGGGCGCGGTTCAGGCTAAAGCCGGGCGTATTTTAGCTGTCGACACGAATCCGGAAAAATTTACGCTGGCGGGCGAAATGGGGGCCACGGACTTTATTAATCCGAATGATTACGACAAACCGATCCAGGACGTTATTGTTGAGCTTACTGATGGCGGCGTAGATTTCAGTTTTGAATGTATCGGCAACGTTAACGTGATGCGAGCAGCGCTGGAATGTTGTCATAAAGGCTGGGGCGAAAGCATTATTATTGGCGTAGCGGGGGCAGGGCAGGAAATCAAAACCCGTCCCTTCCAGCTAGTGACCGGTCGCGTCTGGCGTGGCTCCGCCTTTGGCGGCGTGAAAGGGCGCACGCAGCTGCCAGGGATGGTCGAAGATGCGATGAACGGTAAAATCCGTTTAGATCCTTTTATTACTCACCGCCTGCCGCTGGAGCAGATTAACGATGCCTTTGAACTGATGCATCAGGGTAAATCCATCCGTACTGTTATCCATTTTGGCGATAACTGATTCATCCGCCAGCGGATTTTCCGCTGGCGCTTTTCTGAATTTTCTGGAATGAATGTTGTGAAAATGTGACGAAGGCGATGCTTTTCGCGATAAGCAAACGTCACGAAGTGCCGATGACTATCTAACGGGCGTGTTTTACGCATAAAACTTACAAGAGAGTCGACGGTCATGGGCAACACATTCTCGATGCAAGCCTCGCATAAACTGGGCTTCCTGCATCATATTCGGCTGGTTCCGCTGTTTTCCTCCATTCTCGGTGGCATCCTTCTTCTTTTTGCTTTGAGCGCCGGGCTGGCAGGCTATTTTCTGTTACAGGCCGATCGCGATCAGCGTGATGTCACGGACGAGATTCAGGTACGGATGGGATTATCCAACAGCGCTAACCACTTACGTACCGCACGTATCAATATGATCCACGCTGGCGCGGCGAGCCGGATTGCTGAAATGGATGAAATGAAAGCCAATATTGCCGCTGCGGAAACGCGGATCAAGCAGTCTCAGGACGGCTTTAACGCTTATATGTCCAGAGCGGTGAAAACACCCGCAGATGACGCATTGGATAACGAGTTAAACGCCCGCTACACCGCCTATATCAACGGCCTGCAACCGATGCTGAAATTTGCCAAAAATGGCATGTTCGAAGCGATCATTAATCATGAAAACGAGCAGGCAAAACAACTGGATGCCGCATATAACCATGTCCTGTTGAAAGCGATTGAACTGCGCACCGAGCGGGCGAGACTACTTAGCGAGCAGGCTTACCAACGTACCCGGCTCGGTATGATGTTTATGATTGGCGCATTTACGCTGGCGCTGGTATTGACGTTAATGACCTTCATGGCGCTGCGTCGCACGGTGATACAACCCTTGCAGCAGTCTGCGTCACGTATCGAACGCATTGCGGCCGGCGATCTGACCATGGCTGACGAGCCCACAGGACGCAGTGAAATTGGTCGCTTGAGTCATCATCTTCAGCAGATGCAGCATGCGTTGCAACAAACGGTAGGGGCGGTGCGTCAGGGGGCGGAGGAAATTTATCGAGGCACCAGCGAAATTACTGCTGGTAATACGGATTTATCTTCTCGTACTGAACAGCAGGCTGCCGCCATTGAACAAACTGCGGCCAGTATGGAACAGTTGACGGCAACCGTTAAACAGAATGCGGATAATGCGCATCACGCCAGCAAACTAGCGGAAGATGCTTCCGGTAAAGCCAGTCGCGGAGGCCAGATGGTTTCCGGGGTCGTACAAACGATGGGGAATATTTCCACCAGCTCGAAAAAAATCTCGGAAATTACCGCCGTCATTAACAGTATCGCTTTCCAGACCAACATCCTGGCGCTAAACGCGGCGGTCGAGGCGGCACGCGCCGGGGAACAAGGACGCGGTTTTGCGGTGGTCGCCAGTGAGGTTCGTACCCTCGCCAGTCGCAGCGCGCAGGCGGCAAAAGAGATTGAAGGCTTGATCGGCGCATCGGTCAGCCTGATTGAACAAGGATCTGAAGAGGTTATCGCTGCGGGGAGCACCATGAATGAGATTGTGGATGCCGTCAAACGCGTCACCGATATTATGCTCGATATCGCGGCAGCCTCTGATGAGCAAAGTCGCGGTATTGTTCAGGTCAGTCAGGCGATTTCTGAGATGGACAAGGTTACGCAACAAAACGCGTCGCTGGTCGAAGAGGCGTCCGCGGCGGCAGCTTCGCTTGAAGAACAGGCTGCCCGCTTGACGCAAGCCGTTGATGCGTTTCGTTTACAGGATACTGGCGCGACGATGCGATCATCCTTCCTTTAGTAAGCGTCGCGCCAGCGGGCTATTTTAGCCGCGGGCGCGTTTATTCTCCGACAGCCGCTATCACAGCGGCATCGATTTACGGATCGCCGCAATCAGCATTTGCGCCCCGGTTGAGAGCGGGATATCAACTCGCGTAAGAATACCTATCGGTTCGCCTGCGCTCTGGGTCGGCACGGGTAATGAGACCAGCGTCGCCTGGCGAAGATCTTCTTTAACCGCGCCAGAGGGGACGAACCAGACGTAATCGTAATCTACGGTCAGTTGTCGTGATAACGATGCGGATAGCGTTTCGATACATCCGGCAGGCATTTTACACCCCTGGCTTTGCAACAGGGCTTCCGCATTCTGGCGCGGTACCGTGCCTTTTGGCGAGACGACTACCGGCCACTCCATAACCCGACTGAGCGTGATCGTCTCATGTAACAGGGGATGACCGGGGCGTACCACTAATTTAAGCGATTCTAAAAACAGCAGTTCGTAATTTAAACCGCCCATTAATTCCGGGTCTGACATGCGGCCAATACCCAGATCGATCTCGCCTGATTTCAGACCTGCAAGCAACATCGTATTGTTCATGGTCGCGACCTGTAACGAGGTCGATTTTTGCTGTTGATGGAACCGCCCAATAGCCGCCGGGAGTATACCCAGCGCAGCGGTGGGGAGCGCGCCAACACGCACCACATCGGCGCTGGCGTCCTCTTTGCGATTCAGCGCCTGCCCGGCGGTATTCAATGCATCTAATACTTTTACCGCATGAGTCAAAAATTGTTCGCCAGGAACCGTTAATTGCGCGCCCAGTCGCCCGCGTTCGAACAGACGGGTTCCGGTGAGTTGTTCCAGTTCGTTCAGCGTTTTAGAAAGCGCTGGCTGGCTCAGGTTAAGGGTTTCAGCCGCGCGCCCCAGAGTTCCCTGTTGCGCAACGGCGACAAATGTATGAAGGTGGCGCAACCGAATGCGCTGACTAAACAGACCATTTTTTTCCATAAGCGATGTTAAAAACAGAGCCGTGCGGGTGACAAGTAAAGTTGTTTGTTTTTGATAACCTGATAGCAAAATATTATTAACATTTTACCATTTCAAGTTACAACTGTTTTATTTTACTGATGATTCAACTGCCGTTAAGCGTGTTAAGCCGCGATGTGGTCGGGGATATGCCAGCTCATGTCAATCCGTTCTGCATAATGAATTCAGACCGGATCACACTTTATAAATTCTTCTCCCCGGAATGGATGAGGTTTTCTACACTCCAGGTAACATTCACTGGAGGCATGACATTATGGCGAACACCATCACGGCAGATGAGATTCGGGAACACTTTTCGCAGGCAATGTCGGCAATGTACCAGCAGGAAGTTCCGCAGTACGGTACGTTACTGGAACTTGTGGCTGACGTGAATCTGGCGGTGCTGGAAAATAATCCCAAACAGCATGAGCAGTTGGCTAATGCCGATGAACTGGCGCGATTGAACGTGGAACGGCATGGCGCCATTCGTGTTGGCACCGCAGAAGAACTTTCTACCTTGCGTCGGATATTCGCCATCATGGGGATGTACCCAGTAAGTTATTACGATCTCTCTCAGGCGGGCGTGCCTGTGCACTCCACGGCATTTCGTCCCATTGACGAGGCTTCGCTCTCGCGTAATCCCTTTCGCATGTTCACTTCGCTATTACGCCTGGAGCTCATTGAAAACGCGGCATTACGCCAGCGGGCGGCGGAAATCTTATCGCAGCGGGATATTTTTACATCGCGCTGCCGACAATTGCTGGATGAGTACGACGAGCAGGGCGGTTTTAGTGCTGCTCAGGCCGAAGAGTTCGTCCGTGAAACGCTGGAGACTTTTCGCTGGCATCGTCAGGCTACCGTTGATGAAGAAACGTACCGCAGCCTGCATCGTGAGCATCGTTTAATTGCCGACGTGGTCTGTTTTCCGGGATGCCACATTAACCATCTGACGCCACGTACTCTGGATATCGACCGGGTACAGGCCATGATGCCGGAGTGCGGCATTACGCCTAAAATTCTTATCGAAGGTCCGCCTCGCCGCGAAGTGCCTATTCTGTTGCGGCAAACCAGTTTCAAAGCTCTGGAAGAGCAGGTGCTCTTCGTTGATGAAAAGCAGGGTACGCACACGGCGCGCTTCGGCGAAATTGAGCAACGTGGCGTCGCGCTGACGCCAAAAGGTCGTCGATTATATGACGAACTGTTGCACAAGGCGGGAACGGGTAAGGACAACTTCACGCATCAACTCCATTTGCGGGAGGTCTTTAACGCCTTTCCGGATAGCGAATTTCTGCTTCGCCAGCAGGGGCTTGCCTGGTTCCGTTATCGCTTAACGCCTTCCGGCGAGGCGCATCGTCAGGCGATCCATCCTGGCGACGATCCGCAGCCGCTTATTGAGCGCGGTTGGGTGATCGCGCAGCCGATTACCTATGAAGATTTTCTTCCGGTCAGCGCAGCCGGCATTTTTCAGTCGAATTTGGGAAATGAAACGCTGGCCAGAAGCCACGGCAATGCCAGCCGCGACGCCTTTGAACAGGCGCTGGGATGTGCTGTACGGGATGAATTTTCGTTATATCAGGAAGCGGAAGAACGCAGTAAACGCCGTTGCGGTCTGCTTTAAAAGCGGTAAGCTTCACAGGCTGTGAGGATACTGTAAAAGGAAGGCGTTATGTTGAATCCCTCCATCCCGCTGGTGGCGACGCGTCACGGTAAAATCGTGGGCGTCGTACAGGAAGAAATCCATATCTGGCGCGGTATACCTTATGCCGCGCCGCCAACAGGGGAGCTACGCTGGCGTGCGCCGCAGCCTGTTACGCCCTGGCAGGATGTGCGCCAGGCGGATTGTTTCTCCTGCGCCAGTTGGCAGGATATTACCTGGTGTCGTGAACTCGGCGGCGGCGATCCGGGAAATTTTTCCGCAGACTGTCTCTACCTGAACGTCTGGGCTCCCGCCGTACGTCATGAACCGTTGCCGGTCATGGTCTGGCTACACGGCGGCGGTTACACTATTGGCGCGGGAAGTTTGCCGCCCTATGACGGTCAAGCGCTGGCGAAGCGCGGCGCGATCGTGGTGACGGTCAATTATCGGCTTGGCCATCTGGGCTTTTTCGCGCATCCGGCGCTGGAAGGCGAAGAGGCGGAGTGTATTCATAATTTCGCTTTACTCGATCAAATCGCTGCGCTGCGTTGGGTGCAGGACAATATTGCCGCATTTGGCGGCGATACGCAGAATGTGACGTTATTTGGCGAATCCGCCGGCGCCCGCAGCGTGCTGTCGTTGATGGCTTCGCCGTTGGCGAAGGGGCTTTTTCATAAAGCGATTATTCAGAGTGGTTATACGCTGCCGGATACGCCCCGCGAGGTGGCGCTAAAAAAAGGCGTTGCGCTGGCAGAACATCTTGGCTTAGCCCATGCCACTGCCGAACAGCTACGCGCTTTACCGGCAGAGACGTTTTGGCCGCTGGACGCGCCTTTTAAAATTGCGCCGACGCCGATTTCCGGCGACGTCGTGCTGCCGCATCCGATGCTGGAAACCTTCTTTGCGGCGAAACAGCATCCGATACCGGTGATGATCGGCTCGAATAGCGATGAAGCCAGCGTATTGGCAGTTTTTGGCGTCGATATTGCCGGTCAAATTCAAAAAATGCGCCGTGAGCGGCGTGTTGGCCTGGGGTTAATCCGGCTGCTTTATCCTGGAGTGAAAGGCGACGAAGCACTAGGGCGGCAGGTCTGTCGGGATATGGTATTTACCACGTTGGGTTATGTCGTCATGCAAGCGCAGCAGCGGATCGGCGAACCGTGCTGGCGTTACTGGTTTGATTATGTCGCCGAAGCGGAGCATAACACCTACGCGAATGGCGCCTGTCATGGCAATGAAATACCGTATGTATTCGATACGTTAACGCGGGCTGAGCCCACATGCCATTATGTGAATGAGAATGACCTGGCCTTTGCCTCGCAGGTGGCGGATTACTGGGTGAATTTCGCTCGTCATGCCAGCCGCACGCGCGACGTGCTGCACGGCCCGGTTCGCTGGCCCGCCAGCATTCGGGGGCGAGATCGTCTGTTGCGGATTGGGCTGAACAAACTTGCCGGTTTTAAAGTGGAAAACCGCTTTATGCGTGCGCGTCTGGCGCTGTTTAAACGAGTCATGAAACATCACGTTAGTCTGGAATAAACTTTTCATAACCTGAAGAATGCTGCGTGAGGTTTACATCCGATTCGGTCGGTTCTTATCGACATAAAATATTTACGCTTTTGCACAGTTTCCAGGCGACCAACAATTGGATTATTAATGAATTTTGTCTAGAGTGAGCGGTCAGAAACGGGCACATTCTTGCTGCTGAAAAAACCAGCGCGGGACCATTCACAAGACCAGAAGGACTCATTTTCAGGTATGAATCGTAGACGATTTATTAAAGGTTCAATGGCAATGGCCGCCGTGTGCGGTTCCAGCGGTATTGCTTCACTCTTTTCTCAGGCGGCGTTTGCCGCGGAATCCGATATTGCGAATGGTAAAATTGTCCGTTTTGATTTTGCTGGTCTGCAATCAATGGCCCAGGCGTTAGCGAAAAAGCCCTGGGGTGGCGCGCCGGGACCCTTGCCGGATACGCTCGCCAATCTGACGCCGCAGGCCTATAACAGCATTCAGTATGACGCGGCGCATTCACTCTGGAACGGTGTTGCCAACCGGCAGCTCGATATTCAGTTTTTCCACGTAGGGATGGGCTTCCGTCGTCGCGTACGCATGTTTTCCGTTGATACGACGACGCATCTTGCTCGCGAGATTCATTTTCGCCCGGAACTGTTTAAATACAACGATGCCGGCGTTGATACGACGCAACTGGAAGGGCAGAGCGATCTCGGTTTCGCCGGTTTCCGTGTCTTTAAAGCGCCGGAACTGGCGCGGCGCGATGTCGTCTCCTTCCTGGGCGCCAGTTATTTCCGGGCGGTAGATGATACTTATCAGTATGGCCTGTCGGCTCGCGGGCTGGCGATAGATACCTATACTGACGGTCAGGAAGAGTTCCCTGACTTCACCGCATTCTGGTTTGACACCGCGAAGCCGGGCGATACTACGTTTACCGTTTACGCTCTGCTGGACAGCGCCAGCGTGACGGGCGCGTATAAATTTGTGATTCATTGCGAAAAATCGCAGGTGATCATGGATGTAGAAAACCATCTCTACGCCCGTAAAGATATTAAGCAACTTGGCATTGCGCCGATGACCAGTATGTTTAGCTGTGGGAATAATGAACGCCGGGTATGCGACACCATTCATCCGCAAATTCACGATTCCGATCGGCTGGCGATGTGGCGGGGTAACGGCGAGTGGATTTGCCGCCCGCTGAATAATCCGCAGAAATTGCAGTTCAATGCATATATGGACGATAACCCAAAAGGGTTCGGCCTGCTGCAACTCGATCGCGATTTCTCGCATTATCAGGATGTGATGGGCTGGTACAACAAACGTCCGAGCCTGTGGGTGGAGCCGCGCAGTAAGTGGGGGAAAGGCGCGGTTAGCCTGATGGAGATCCCAACCACTGGCGAAACTCTGGATAATGTGGTCTGTTTCTGGCAGCCGGAAAAAGCGATCAAAGCCGGGGATACGCTGGCGTTTAATTATCGTTTGTACTGGAGCGCGCAGCCGCCGGTACAATCTCCGCTTGCGCGGGTCATGGCGACCCGTACAGGGATGGGCGGCTTTCCCGAAGGTTGGGCGCCGGGCGAACATTACCCGGATAAATGGGCGCGCCGTTTTGCTATTGATTTTGTCGGCGGCGATCTGAAAGCGGCCGCGCCAAAAGGCATTGAGCCGGTAATTACACTCTCCAGCGGTGAGGCGAAGCAGATTGAGATCCTCTACGTAGAGCCTTTCGACGGTTATCGTATCCAGTTTGACTGGTATCCGACCTCGGATTCTACGGCACCGGTGGATATGCGTATGTTCCTGCGCTGCCAGGGGGAGGCTATCAGCGAAACCTGGCTGTATCAGTATTTCCCGCCCGCGCCGGATAAGCGCCGTTATGTCGACGATCGTATCATGCGTTAGTCATTTTGCCTTCTGTACCGCCACAAAGGCGGTACAGGTTGCGGAAATTGCCCTGACATAAACTCATTCGTGATCCGCTGTTTTTGTGACACGGCCTTTTCATCGTTCTATTTTTGCAACAGTCCTTCCTGTTTATCCCTCTCGATCCTACGGACAGGGAACATTAAGATAGCTTCACCTTATTTAAGATATAAAGTGAATATAATGAAAAAGAGCTTTCTTGGTGTTGTCCTGTCTCTGGGTTTATTAAGTGCTGCTCATGCAGATGTATATAAATTTGATAATACGCATACCAATGCGGTATTTAATATCGATCATTTCCAGACCTCAACCAATCATGGCGGGTTTTATGCTATTAGCGGCGAACTGAAATATCAGCCGGAAAAGCAAGATGCAGAGATGCGCGTGACGATTCCCGTGAGCGCCTTAAATACCGGGGTGGATGCGTTTGATAACCATATTCGCAGTAGCGATATTCTGGATGCGGAAAAATATCCAGAAATAGTATTTAAATCGACAAAATGGCATTTTGAAGATAATAAACCAGTTTCTATTGACGGTTTGTTAACAATGAAGGGAGTAACTAAGCCCGTCACCTTAACCACCACCAAGTTTGGCTGTTATATGAGCCCGATATTCAAGGCACAGGTTTGCGGCGGTGATTTTGTCACGCAAATAGATCGCACCCAGTGGGGTGTAGATTATCTGGTCGATATGGGGATGACGAAAGTTGTCGATATAAAAATCCAGGCAGAAGCGGTTAAGCAATAAAGGGAATAATGATGAAAACTCATCACCTCATTCGGGTAGTGGCCTCGCTGGCAATGTTGGCAACATCAGGCCTGGCTTATGCTGAAGAGTACAAAGCCAGTACGGACGAAAAAGCAATAAAAATGACGAACGTAGCCTCCCTGGAAGCGCGCGTTCAGGCCAAAATGGAGAAAGGGGCATTTGGTTATATTCGCGGTGGAGCCGAAGATGAGAATAACCTTCGCAGCAACACCGAAAGCTTTGACAAAAAATATATTATGCCGCGCGTATTACAGGGCATTGAGTTAAAAGAGATCGATTTATCAACGCAGCTACTGGGTATTCCGCTTAAAACGCCTATAATCCAGGCACCGATGGCGGCGCAGGGCCTGGCCCACGCCTCCGGAGAGTTGGCGACGGCGAAAGGCATGGCGCAGGTCGGTTCGATTTTCTCGTTGAGCACCTATGGCAACAAGACCATCGAAGAGGTGGCTAACGTTTCCGGGAAAAATCCGTTCTTCTTCCAGCTTTATATGAGTAAGAATAATCAATTTAACGAATTTATTCTTGCACAAGCGGTAAAGCATGGCGCTAAAGCGATTATTCTGACCGTAGATTCGCCTGTCGGTGGTTATCGGGAAGAAGATATTAAAAATAACTTCCAGTTCCCGTTGGGCTTTGCAAACCTGGAAATGTTCGCCAGAAAAAATGACGATGGTTCAAAAACCGGCAAAGGGGCAGGGATAAGTGAAATTTACGCGCAGGCTAAACAAGCCTTTACGCCGGAGGATATTGCCTATGTACATCGTATTTCCGGTCTGCCGGTTATCGTAAAAGGCATTCAGTCGCCGGAGGATGCTGAAATTGCTATCCAGGCCGGGGCCGCAGGAATATGGGTTTCTAACCATGGTGGCCGTCAATTAGACAGCGGGCCGTCCTCATTCGATATGCTTCCTGCGATTGCAAAAGTCGTCAACAAGCGAGTGCCTGTTATTTTTGACAGTGGAGTACGCCGTGGTTCGCACGTATTCAAAGCGTTAGCCAGCGGGGCGGATATTGTGGCGGTTGGCCGGCCTGTATTATACGGTCTTAATCTTGGCGGCGCTCAGGGTGTGGCATCAGTGATTGAACAGCTAAACAAAGAGCTGACAATTAACATGATGTTGGGTGGCGCCAGAAATATTGAACAAGTGAAAACGACACGCTTGTTAACTGAAAAAGATCTGCCCCAGTAATATAAAGGTCGGGTACTATACCCGACCTTTTCCTGTATGATTTCCCTCAACAACGCTTTCGGTAGAAAATGACGCGCTCTGTTTCCTCAAATCCTAACGCCTGGTGAACTTTCTGGGAAATTGTATTTTCCGGCGAGGTATCGGAGGCCATTTCCCGACACCCTTTATTCGTTCCCCATCGTTGCACCGCTGCAATCAATTGTTTCGCTACGCCGCGTTGACGGAATGAGGGGAGAACAAAAATACCTTCAAGGAAAGCCACGGGCGAACTGTCACAGCCATTGACATAATCGTGGCGGATTGAGGCATCCGCAAAGCCAATCGCCACCCCGTCTGCCATCGCAATAAATGATGCCAGATGATCGGTTTGCAGAATTTCTTCGCCGTCCGCCAGATGGGCGTCATCCGGGTGACCAGGCCAGAGCTGTTTTCGCAATCCGCGCCAGAGCTCCAGATGGGTTTTGTTCATTTGCCTGATGTCCATTAACGCGCTCCTGATGAGGGGTCTGGCATGATGAGACGGCATCCCGCCTGCTGATAACGTCGGGCGATAGCAGACGGGAGCGCGCTGTCGCTAAGAATGGTAGTAATACAGGACAGCGTCGCCACCGCATGGGGTTCTACAGTATCAAACTTTGAGTGATCGGCCATCAATATGACCTCGCGTGAGCGCTGAATAATGCGCGTTTTGACGCCTACTTCAAACATGGTAGCGTTGGTGATGCCCGTTTCAATCGACAGCGCATCGCAGGAGATAAAGGCGTGTTCAACGGCAAAGGCGTTAATCATCTCCAGCGCCAGACTCTCGCCCACCGAAAAGTAACCGGGGCGAATCAGTCCGCCAATAATGTAGCTCTCTACGTGTGGGAAGCCACCCAGTTCGTTAGCGATTTTGATGTCATTGCAAATGACTTTTACTTTGGCGTCGACCAGACATTTTGCCAGTTCCAGACAGGTGGAGCCGGAGTCGAGAAAAAAGCAGTCTCCATCCTTGATGAACGTGCGGGCGAGGGCGGCGATTTCGCGTTTCGCCTCGCTTTGTAACGTTCGCTTAACGTCGAAAACATATTCTTTATCTTCCGTACTGTCGTCGAAGTCAATACAACCATGGCCGCGAACCATACCGGGATAACGGCTGGCAATATAGTGAAAATCCCGGCGCACGGTTGCCTCTGCATAGCCAAAAAGCTCAATAGCTTGTTGTGTTGAGAGGTGCCTGTGTTGCCAAAGGTAATGCAACATCTGTTTGATACGGTCGGGGCGCTGTTGGCTCATCAGCATATGACTCCTTTATAGCGCGGTGAATTGTGACAACGTCACATCATAGTTCGCCGTCGTGAACAACGCCCGGCCAATCACCAGATGCTGTGCGCCTGCGGCGGTAAGCAGCCGTGCGGCGCGAAGTGTAATACCGCCGTCCGCCCAGCATTCCGCAGCAGGGAAATGCTCTCTGCTTTGGCTCACTTTTTCACACATCGTGGCGATAAATTGCTGCCCGCGCCCGTCAGGTTCGCTGGTCATGATCATCAGCGCATCCAGTTGCAATGCCAGATAACGATAAGGCAATAGCGGCGTTGCCGGGTTAAGCGCCAGTCCTGCTTTCGCCCCGATAGCGCGAATATCCGCCAGAATCTCCGAGGGGTTTTGCACGCTTTCGGCATGAATGAAAATCCAGCCGGGGCGGATAGCTGCAAGCCAGGGTAACCAGCGTTGCGGTGATGAGACCATCAGGTGAAATGAGAGCGGATGGCGAGTGTGTTGTGCGACTGCCTGAATGGTTTTCATACCGAAGGTAATATTGTTGATGAAACTGGTATCTTCGATATCCAGATGCAGCGAGCCGAGAGGCGCATCGTGTAAAGCGGTCAACGCCTCGGCATAGCGCAGCGGATCGGCGGAGGCCAGTGAAGGGTGCAGGATCATCGAAACCTCCATCAGCGCAATGCGGTTAATTGCGCGAAAAGCGCGGCGTCATTTGGCGCATCTTGCAGCATCGCGACGCTTTCCGGCGAGTCGAGCCACTGGCTGATGCGTTGAATGGTGCGAATATGTGCTTCGGCATCCGTGGCGCTGGCGCAAAGCAACAGCCAGATGGGATCGCAATCCGCATTACCGAAAGCGACTGGCGTTGATAGCGTAGTGACGCTGATTTGATTATGGTTAGCGCCTTGCTCCGGTCTGGCATGAGGCAGCGCAATCCCCGGCGCGATAAGATAATATGGCCCCCATTTAAGGGTGTTCTCAATAATACCGTCCAGGTAGCAGGGGGCCGCCGCGCCGAAGGTAATCAGCGGACGAACGGCGATATCCAGCGCGTGTCGCCAGTCGCTGGCATGGCGTTGCGCCTGAACCCACTTAACATCATTAATCATCGATCGTTGACTCCTTGCCGGTTCGGGTTACTCTGAAACCGATCCCCGGCGTGTCTTTTGGCGAAGGCGACGGAGATCGGCAGAAGAGTTATCGCTCTCTGCAGGGGATAAGCGTTTTGCTTATCCCCATTTTATTGTCGGATATGGCGTACTTTCTCCATAAACTTCGCCACGCGCGCCTGGTCGACAAAGTTGGCGAAGACGCCGTCTTTTTTAAACGTGGTTGCCGTTACGCATCCGTCGGCAATGCAGAGCTGCTCCTCGACGTTTTCCAGACACACCCCGGTATTCGCCAGCACGACCGTGTCGGGAACGGTCTCTTTTACCCGCTTCAGTATGGCGCTATCCGTGCGAGCGCCCGCCGTCAGCCCCGAGACGCACAGGGCATCGGGGTTATTGTTAAATACGGTCGATTTCGCAATTGAACAGACATCGCGGTTTCCCAGATACACCGCCGCTTCCGGCACGATGTTAAACAGCGTTTTCACGTGGCCTGCGCCGATGCGATGCTGATGGCGAATGGTTTCGCCAACATTCGTATCCCAGACGCCAAAATCGCTGGCGTAAGCGCCGGTGAAAATTTCGCGAATAAATTTTGCGTCGGTCGCCATCGCCAAATCAAACGAGGCCACAGGGTCCCACAACACGTTTACCCCAAACGGTACGCGGATTTCACTCATTAACTGACCGATGATTCTTGCCATCGCGGTGGTCGTTTCCGGTCTGACTTTCGTTAAATAAGGCAGACTAAATTCGTTGGAGAACATCACCGCATCCACGCCGCCATTTTGTAGCGCCATTAAATCGTCATGGGCGCGGTCAATTACCCAGTTCATGCCTTTCCTGGTATCGAACCCGGGATCGCCCGGCAACGCCCGTAAATGGCACATGGCGATAACGGCTTTTTCTGTTCCTATTACCTCTTTTAGCCAACTCATTCTGGGTTGCTCCTTATTCCGGTAGTTCACGTTTACGTAAGACAAGTATGATGCTGGCGACAATGCCGACCACAATAACCACGCCAATCATGCCCAGCGACATCAATTCAGATATTGACCAGCCAAACATATTTCCCACCGACAGCGCGGTAATTTGCGCGTTTTCAGCGGCGAAGCTAAAGCCGCCTTTGAGCGCCATATCGGTAAAGTACGGTGCGAACTGGGTGGCGATCAGCAAAACGGTAATCATGACAATGATGCCGCTGAGCAGAGTACGAATCAGATCGCCGCGATGAATAACCGTGGCCATGCAGATAAAAAATGGCGCGACCGGTAAATCAGCCAGCGGCAGGACTTTATTGCCCGGCAGTATGCTCGCCAGAATTAACATGATGGGAATTAACAGCAGCCCAACCGCGATGGTGGTCGGGTGGCCTAACGTCACTGCGGTATCCAGACCGATAAAGACTTCGCGCCCTTTAAAGTGTTTCTGGAAGAACTTACGCGCGCCGTCGGAAATGGGCATTAACCCCTCAACGATAAGGCGAATCATGCGCGGAAACAGCACCATAATCGCCGCCACGGTAATCATTAAGGTTGCGCACCCTTTAAAGCCTTCGCCTGCGGCAAGTCCGAAGATCAGCCCGAGAACAACGCCAATGATCACCGGGTCGCCGACCATCCCATACCGTTTTTGGATCTCCTGAGCGTCAATATTGCGTCCTTTCATAAACGGTATTTTTTCGTATATCGCATCCAGCAATACGAACAACGGCACGGAACTGGAGCCATACCCTTGCGGAATAGAAATCCCTTCCAGACCCACAATGTTCTGTACTCGTTTCGCCGTCCAGTCGGCCATTTTCAACGACAAGGCGGCGTGACAAATCGCGCCCAGTACGCCATAAATCAGACTGCCGGTCATCAACTGGACGACCGTTCCGGTAATGGCGTAGTGCCAGTAGTTATAAATATCAACGTTCATGGTTTTGGTCAGACGAGTCACCAGCATACCGACGTTGAGCAGAAAGATAACGGGAATGATCATCGCGCCGATGGCCGTCGCATAGCCGACGCCGGATGCGGGCCCGGCGCCGACGTCAAACACATGCAGCGTCAGGCCAAAACGCTCAATCATCACTTTAATCGGCGGACTGAGACTGTCGATCGCCATGACGATCACCAGCCCCATGCCGACAAAACCGATGCCGACCGTCACCCCGGCTTTCACCGCCTGCAGCCAGGGAATACGAAAGATTAAGCCGATGATAATCATAATGATGGGCACAAAAACGGTGCCGCCGAGAGACAGGATGTAATCAAACATAATGCCCCCTTTATTGTGTTAACAGCGCCTTGATTTCTTGTTTTAATGCGTCGTCGTTGATGCCTGTCAGCAGGGCGGCGCCGTTGAGCGTCGGGATGCCATAGTCACTGTGCGTACGCATGGACGTTACGATGAGATCCATACCGTTACAGTTCAACGGGATCTCATTCAGACAACATTGCGCCGTGGTTGCCGCAATGCCTTGCTCCGCAAGAAAGTCCTGCAGTTTTTGTGCAATCATGGTTGATGTCGACATGCCGGTACCACATGCCACAAGGATCTTTTTCATCATGGTCGTGCCTCTTGTGTAGCGCCTGTTTCAGGCTCAATGGGAAACTGTTCTGGCGACATATTGGCCAGCGCAGTCAGTAAACGGATACAATCAGTCAGGTCGCGCAGGCTGGCTACTTCGGCTGGCGAGTGGGTATAGCGGCAGGGAATAGAAAGACTGGCGCAGGGAATACCGTCCAGTTCAACCTGAATGTAGCCGGTTTCGGTGATGACGCCTGGCGCGACTTCACGCTGTACGGGAATATTATTTTCGTGCGCGGTGGTCTCCAGCATCCGCAGCAAACGCGGCGGCGTAATCAGTCCCGCCAACGTACCGCGTCCGTGATAGTTCAGACAGGTGATGCCGACGCCGTGGTTGACCCGCACATCCGAGTAATCCTGCAGGTCAGGCGTGTCGCAGGATGGGGTGATATCAATACCAATCGCCAGGTCGGGGCGCACGCGTCGTAAAACGGGAACAATCCCGCGAATATTGAACTCTTCCTGTACCGACGCGACCAGGAACACCGCGATATCGAGCGGTGTGGAGGCGAGAGCCTCGGCGACGCCCAGTAGCGCCGTACACCCCAGTCTGTCATCCAGCGCCTTACTGCATACCAGGTCGTTGCCCAGACAGTGCGGCGGGTTGTAAAGGGTTACTGGCGTCCCCACCTGAATACCCATTCGTTCGGCATCCGCTTTATCTTTTGCGCCGATATCAATCCAGAGTTTATCGAGCGCGGGAGGCTGGGTGCGCTCGTCACCCTTCGCGAAGTGATATGCTTTAATACCGATACAGCCCATGATATCGCCTGAGCGTCCGGCAAGCGTCACAATCGAACCGGGCATAGTAATTTGCGCCGGGCCGCCCACGCGTTCAAAATGTAAAAAACCGGAGGGTTCGATCTTGCGTACCATAAAACCCACTTCATCCATATGCGCAAAAATCATCAGGCGAAGCGCGTCAGATTTATCGCTGCCATAACGGGCGACGACATTGCCTAAGCGATCCCGCCAGACGTCTTTGGCCTGCTGTTCAAACGCGTGCTGCATAACGTTTGCAATACTGTTTTCATGTCCTGAAATCCCGTTTAGCCGCAGTAAAGAAAAAAGCGTTTCCTGCACAGAAAAGGTCATTGGCGTCTCCGTGGTGATAAAACAATCAGTCGTTGAGCGTTTTATAGGCGGAGAATGGTTGGATAAGTGTGAAATGTGTCACGCGGAAATACGCTAAATATGGCCAATAAAAAATAATGTGATGGCGATACAATAAAAACGCTCATATCACCTGCGGGTTATCGGTAAACCAGGCTATTTATGTGATTACGACCAACAACGAAGAAGGGCAACGCGATGGTGGAAATTATTCCTGTTAGCACGACGCTGGAACTACAAGCGGCAGATGAAAGTCATGTTCCGGCGCTGCACCAACTGGTACTCAAAAACAAAGCGTGGCTACAACAGTCGCTCGACTGGCCGCAATATGTCACGTCGCAGGAGGAAACGCGTAAGCATGTGCAGGGTAATATGCTGTTGCACCAGCGTGGTTACGCCAAAATGTACCTGATTTTCTGCCAGGATGAGATGGCGGGCGTACTCTCATTTAATGCCATCGAGCCGATAAACAAAGCCGCCTATATCGGTTACTGGCTGGATGAGTCCCTTCAGGGGCAAGGGATAATGTCGCAATCATTACAGGCGCTGATGACACATTATGCCCGGCGCGGCGATATTCGGCGCTTTGTCATTAAATGCCGCGTTGATAATCAGGCCAGTAACGCAGTCGCACGGCGCAACCATTTTACGCTGGAAGGCTGTATGAAGCAGGCGGAGTATCTTAACGGCGACTATCACGACGTTAATATGTATTCCCGCATTATTGATGCGGATTAAAGGGAACCGACTAAGGGGGTACGCGTAATACGATCCTCGCCATTGATCACTTTTGGGCCGCGCAGGTGAATAGTATTGCCGTCAAAGGCTATAACCGTCGCCCGTCCGCTAATCTCGACCTGGTGCTCAATCAGAATTTCGCCCTGTATACAGGTCTGGCCTTCAATCAGCACGCGGTCGTCCAGTAAAATCGGGCCTCCGCGTATCTCAGCATGTCCGCCTACCAGCACATGATGTTTTAACACACAGTTGCCTTCGATTAACGCATGTTCCGCTACCTGCGAGCTGTAGCGAAGGGTAGGGATAGCATCTTCCTCTGTGCCGGCGATAACCCGCGCATGGCCATAGACTTTGGCGCAGTCACAGATCCAGACATTATTGTCTTTGTTGCCTTCGATGAGCGCGAAATCAAAGACCTCCGCCCGGTGCTCAATAAAAGCGTGAGTGATAGTGGCGTCGCCATAAAGCTGTACCTGATGGACAATCCGCGAATGGTTCACGGTGGCGCGATCGTAAATTTGTAAAATCTGCGCATGTTCATGCGTTAGTCCCTGAACAGCGAGAATTTCTGACTGGTTTAACACGCGGGCATCGCCATAAATCGCACACTCTCCGCGCACGGAAGAAGACTGAATGGTGACGTTGTCACTTATCCGCGCGCCATCGCTGATATCAGCGCGATCAATCCAGACGTTATCGCCTATTCGCACGTTATTGTAGAGCGTGCATGGCTGCGTGATACGCGCGTTCCCCGTAATTTCCGTGCCCGCAAAGGCCATCGCGTTTTCATCATAAATCCAGCAATCCCCCTGTTGTGACAGCACATTATCGGCATCAACCCAGCCGCCGGAGGTTCCGGCTTTAACATCGTTAAAATCCGTTACGGCAATAACTTGTCGTAATAAGACGCTTTTCTTCTCACCGTCTACCTGATAAGTAAAAGCACGAGGTTCTTCACTCAGTCGATATTTGATCATAGGGAAATTCCGTGTGAACGATTAAGATAACCGTAGCAAAGGTACTGGCGAAACAACCAGAAATTCCATAAAATGCATTTCAAATATACTTTATAAATTAAACAAAATGCGTAATCACAAGCAGAGCGATCGCGTGCTCAATCTGCCTGCGGGCTATTTTGGCATCGTCCTTGGCACTATCGGTATGGGATTCGCCTGGCGTTATGCCAGTCAGATATGGGCAATAAGCCACTGGCCCGGCGACATCATGGTGATCCTGGCGATGATTATTTGGGCACTCTTGACCCTGGCGTTCCTTAGCCGTCTGGTGCGCTTTCCCCATAGCGTGATGGCTGAAGTGCGACATCCGGTAATGAGCAGTTTTGTCAGCCTGTTTCCCGCCACCACGATGCTGGTCGCGATCGGTTTCGTTCCCTGGTATCGCCCGTTGGCCGTTGCGCTATTCAGCGTGGGGGTCGTCATACAACTGGCGTATGCTGCCTGGCAGACGGCGGGACTTTGGCGCGGAGCGCATCCGGAAGAAGCGACAACCCCGGGGCTTTATCTGCCCACGGTAGCGAATAATTTTATCAGCGCTATGGCCTGTGGAGCGCTCGGTTACAATGATGCCGGACTGGTGTTTTTAGGCGCAGGCGTCTTTTCGTGGTTAAGTCTGGAGCCGGTTATTTTGCAGCGACTGCGTAGCTGCGGCGAATTACCGGCGGTGCTGCGTACGTCGCTGGGTATCCAACTGGCGCCCGCGCTGGTCGCCTGTAGCGCCTGGCTGAGCGTCAATGGCGGGGAGGGCGACACGCTGGCGAAAATGCTATTCGGCTACGGTCTGTTACAGCTTTTATTTATGCTGCGATTAATGCCCTGGTATTTATCACAACCGTTTAATGCTTCCTTCTGGAGTTTTTCGTTCGGCGTTTCCGCGCTGGCGACCACGGGGTTACATCTTGGTCACGGTAGTGAATCAGGGCTTTTCCATATTCTGGCCGTCCCGCTGTTTATTTTCACTAACGCTATTATCGCTTTATTGCTGGTTCGTACATTTCTATTGCTGGTGCAGGGGACGTTGCTTATTCGCACTGAGCGCGCTGCACTGTTGAAAACGGAGGAAAAAAATGACCGTTCGTGACGAAAATTACTTTACTGAGAAATACGGTTTAACCCGCACGCATTCGGATGTGCTGGCGGCGGCAAAGGTTGTCGCGCCAGGCCGAACGCTGGATTTGGGATGTGGCAATGGCCGTAATAGTCTGTATCTGGCCGCGAACGGTTATGACGTTACCGCGTGGGATAAAAATCCGGCCAGTATGGCTAATCTTGAGCGTATTAAAGCGGCAGAAGGGCTGGATAATCTGCAAACCGACCTTGTCGATCTGAATACATTGACCTTTGACGGTGAGTACGATTTTATTCTCTCGACGGTGGTTATGATGTTTCTTGAGGCGCAAACCATTCCCGGTTTAATTGCCAATATGCAACGCTGCACAAAAACCGGCGGGTATAATTTGATTGTTGCGGCAATGGATACGCCGGACTTTCCCTGTACGGTGGGATTCCCGTTCGCTTTTAAAGAAGGCGAATTACGCCGCTATTACGAAGGATGGGACATGCTGAAATACAACGAAGATGTCGGCGAGCTTCACCGCACGGACGAAAACGGCAACCGTATCAAACTGCGCTTTGCTACGATGCTGGCGAGAAAAACGGCCTGAGCGATGCAAGTTCTGTAAGTCTCGCAGCGTTCGGCATTTTTTTGTCGGGCGCTGCGTTCAAATTGTGCTGTCGTTACCATTTTTAGTGCATCCAGAATGATTTCGTTTTGCTATTATTTCCTTTGCATCATTGCGAAGACTAAAGGGATCGTTTCATGCGTACTCATACTTTATTTAAAGTTGCAGTGCTTACTGGCTTGCTGGCGTTATCCGGCTGTGCGTCCAAAGTCACACAGCCGGATAAGTATTCTGGATTCTTAAAAAATTATTCGGACCTGCAGGAAACTACCTCCGCCACGGGAAAACCGGTGTTGCGCTGGGTAGATCCACATTTCAATGACTCTAACTATGATAGTATTGTTTACAATCCGATAACATACTATCCCGTCCCCAAACCAACGACCCAGGTCGGGCAGCAAGTTCTTGATAAACTGCTGGCTTATACGAACACTAAAGTAAAATCAGCAATTGAACAGCGCAAACCGCTGGTCACGACGCCAGGGCCGCGCAGTTTGATTTTCCGCGGGGCGATTACGGGCGTGGATACCAGCAAAGAAGGGCTGCAATTCTATGAGGTGATCCCTGTAGCGCTGATTGTGGCGGGCACGCAAATGGCGACGGGCCACCGGACCATGGATACCCACCTCTATTTTGAAGGTGAGCTGATAGATGCCGCGACCAACAAGCCGGTCGTCAAGGTAGTACGCCAGGGTGAAGGTAAAGACCTGAGTAACTCCAGTACGCCAATGGCGTTTGAGACGTTGAAACAGGTCGTGGATGATATGGCGACGGATACCTCTATGTTTGACGTTAACAAAAAATAATTCTGCGGCGCCATCGCAAGATGGCGCAAACCCCGGCAGATTAGCGGTCACCATCAGCCAGACAACGATGGGCGGCGCGTTCTCGTTAATACTGCGTAGCCTATCCCGCCAGCGATCAACCCCCAGAATGCCGATCCGATGCCCATCAGCGTTAGCCCACTGGCGGTGACGAGAAATGCGATAACTGCCGCGTCACGCTCACTTTCGTGAGTAAGCGCCTGATACAGACTACCGCTAATCGTACTTAACAGTGCCAGACCAGCCAGCATTTGCACCCAGCTAACCGGCAGGGCGACCATCAGCGCGGTTATCGAACCGCCAAACCACCCGGCAAGTAAATAAAAAACGCCTGCGGCGGCGGCCGCTAACCAGCGACGCGTTGGATCGGGGTGCGCGTCCGGGCTTTGACAAATGGCGGCTGTAATGGCGGCAATGCAGATAGAATAAACGCCAAATGGCGAAAGCAGCAGCGCCAGCAATCCGGTAAAAATCATTAACGGAGAGACAGGAAGCTGATAGCCAGACGCCTTCATTGTGGCGACGCCGGGGGCGTTTTGCGATGCCATCGTCACCAGGAAGAGCGGTACCGCGACGCTCAGGCTTTGAGCGAATGAAAAGTGGGCGGGAACGAAGGTGGGCCACACCGGCGCGAAATGAATACCGCTCATCGCCACCTTACCCTGGATGAGCGCCACCGTTATTCCCATCACCATGGCAGCAATAACGGCATAGCGGGGCGCGAATACTTTAAAGAGTAGCCACGCCAATAGCATACCGCCGCACATGACAAACTCTCCGTTGAGCGTCCCGAACGCCTGCAGGCCGAAGCGTAGCAGTATTCCCGCCAGCATTGCAGCGGCAAGAGAATGGGGGATTATCCGCATCAAACGCGCAAACAATCCCGTGACGCCGCACAGCACAATCAGGGCATTGGCGACAATGAATATGCCCACGGCATCTGGCAACGATAATCCCTGAAGCCCTGTCACCAACAGGGCGGCGCCAGGCGTTGACCAGGCGGTTAAAACCGGCGCACGATACCACAAGGTTAACGTTAGTGTGCTTATGCCCATGGCTATACCGAGGGCGGTCATCCAGCCGGCGATCTCTGCGGGTGTTGCGCCAGCGGCAAGCGCCGCCTGCCAGATAATGGCGGCGGAACTTGCATAGCCGACCAGAACGGCGACCAGACCAGATAATACAGTAGGTAACGGCAGTGATAACAGACGCATGATCGCCTCTTGTGCGTTATAACGGTCAGTCAATGTAGCATTGTGCGTTATAGCGTACAAGTGATACGCTATGGCCTTACAGGGGGGAAAAATGGATAATCTGACACACTATCTGGCGACCACGTTAAGAACGTTACGCCATCAGCGAGGCTGGAGTTTATCGCGTCTGGCGGAGATCTCCGGCGTCTCAAAAGCCATGTTAGGGCAGATAGAGCGTAATGAATCTAGCCCGACAGTCGCAACGCTGTGGAAAATTGCGACGGGCCTGAACGTTCCATTCTCAGTGTTTATTTCTCCTCCGCAGGCCGAATTTCCTCCGACCTTCGATCCCCAGCAGCAAGCGATGGTAATCACACCGTTGTTTCCATGGGATCCTGAACTCTGTTTTGACTATTTTTCCCTATTGCTGGCGCCTGGCGCGGTCAGCGAATCAACGCCGCATAAAGCCGGCGTTGTCGAACATGTGGTGGTGATTCAGGGTCGGCTGGACATGTGTACTGGTGGGGTATGGCAAACCATAGACGCCGGTAAAGGATTGCGTTTTGCCGGTGATATGGCGCATACCTATCGCAATAGCAGTGACCAGACGGTTCATTTTCACTCGCTGATCCATTACCCGCGTGGTTAAGCGGGAAAACTATTTCGTTAGTTTGCGCTTCTGACTACAATAGCCGCCATTTCGCTGCTATTGGATAAGAAAGACTGTATGCGCCAGCAACCTCACTATCTCGAATTATTAAGTCCGGCCCGTGACGCCGCAATTGCTCGCGAAGCGATTTTGCATGGCGCAGATGCCGTCTACATCGGCGGACCCGGTTTTGGCGCACGTCATAACGCCAGTAACAGTCTGCGCGATATCGCCGATCTGGTTCCGTTTGCTCACCGTTATGGCGCCAGGATTTTTGTCACGCTGAATACTATCCTGCATGATGATGAGCTGGAGCCCGCGCAGCGGTTAATCACCGATTTGTACGACACCGGGGTGGATGCGCTGATTGTGCAGGATATGGGCATTCTGGAACTGGATATCCCGCCGATTGAGCTTCACGCCAGTACACAGTGTGATATTCGCAGCGTGGAAAAAGCGAAGTTTCTTGCCGATGTCGGTTTTTCACAGATTGTACTGGCGCGCGAGCTTAATTTGAGTCAGATAGCGGCTATTCATCAGGCTACTGACGCCACGATTGAGTTCTTCATTCATGGCGCGCTGTGTGTCGCTTATTCTGGGCAGTGTTATATCTCTCATGCGCAAACCGGGCGCAGCGCCAATCGGGGCGACTGTTCGCAAGCCTGTCGCTTACCGTATACGTTAAAAGACGATCAGGGGCGGGTGGTCTCTTACGAAAAACATTTGCTATCGATGAAAGATAACGACCAAACGGCTAACCTCGGCGCGTTGATCGATGCAGGCGTACGTTCCTTCAAGATTGAAGGGCGCTATAAAGACATGAGCTATGTCAAAAACATCACCGCGCATTATCGTCAGATGCTGGACGCGATTATCGAGCAACGTGGCGATCTGGCGCGTGCGTCGGTTGGTCGGACCGAACACTTTTTTGTTCCCTCCACGGAGAAAACTTTCCATCGCGGCAGCACCGACTATTTTGTTAACGCGCGTAAAGGTGATATTGGCGCATTTGATTCACCAAAATTTATTGGCTTGCCGGTAGGTGAGGTGCTGAATGTGGCGAAGGATTATCTCGACGTAGAAGCTACGGAGCCGTTGGCGAATGGCGATGGTCTGAACGTGTTGATTAAGCGTGAAGTGGTAGGTTTTCGCGCCAATACGGTGGAGAAAACCGGTCATAACCGCTACCGCGTTTGGCCAAATGATATGCCTGCCGACCTGCATAAAGTCCGTCCGCATCATCCGTTGAATCGTAATCTGGATCATAACTGGCAGCAAGCGCTGACAAAAACCTCCAGTGAGCGCCGTGTGGCGGTTGATATCATGCTGGGCGGCTGGCAGGAACAGCTTATTCTGACGCTGACCAGTGAAGACGGTGTCTGCATCACGCATACGCTTGACGGGGTATTTGAGGAAGCCAACAACTCTGAAAAAGCGTTGAATAACCTAAAAGCCGGACTGGCGAAGCTGGGACAGACGCCTTACTACGCGCGTGATATGCAGGTGACATTACCGGCGGCGTTGTTCGTGCCAAATAGCCTGCTCAATCAGTTCCGTCGGGAGGCGATTGATATGCTTGACGCGGCGCGGCTGGCCCATTATCAACGAGGTCGTCGGAAACCCGTGGCGCAGCCTGCGCCGGTCTACCCGCAAACGCATCTCAGCTTTCTCGCTAATGTCTACAACCACAAAGCGCGGGAATTTTATCACCGTTACGGCGTACAATTGATTGATGCGGCCTATGAGGCGCATCAGGAGAAGGGCGAGGTACCGGTCATGATCACCAAACACTGCCTGCGTTTTGCGTTCAACCTTTGTCCAAAGCAGGCGAAAGGAAATATTAAGAGCTGGAACGCCACGCCGATGCAGTTGGTGCATGGCGATGAGGTACTGACGCTAAAATTCGACTGCCGCCCTTGCGAAATGCATGTCATTGGCAAAATTAAAAACCACATCTTAAAAATGCCCCAGCCCGGCAGCGTTGTCGCTTCAGTGAGCCCTGAAGCGCTGATGAAAACGCTGCCGAAGCGCAGGGGCGTTTAATTAACGAAAATAGCTCTCTGGTTTGCGCGATTTCTGCCAGTTGTGGTGCTCGCGCAAGCCTTCCGCGGATTCTTCCGCTGCCGCCCGTAATTCATCGCTGTCGGCTTCGTGTCTAAGCTGGTGCCCTCCCGTCGCAAACCATACGAATGCGTGGTCTTGCTGTTTCGCCAGTAACTGGCCTGAAAACAGCGCACAGGTCAGTAAAACTACTGATAACGTTTTTGTAAGCATCATGCCACCTTCCAGTTACGTCGTGAGGCTATGATGCCAATAATTTCTTTGAGTTATTATTCAACACTTCAAATTAGCGAAAACGGTTTGTCAATAAGTGCGATAAGTTGTATGAGAAAATATATTTATACTCAGTATGTCAATTATAAAAATAACGAGCCAATTCGTTCCATAGTAAATCCATCATTCCCTGGAGGCATATTTTTAAAGTTATTGTATTAGAGGGTTTTGGTATTGCCAGGGGATTGTAAGCCATACTATTTATGGTGTGATCAACTCTGGTGATGAGCCTCATTTTTTGTTGTTTCAACGAGTGAAGATAAATCTTCAGAAAAAAGGCTGTTATGAACTTGTAGCGCTACATATTCAGTAAGCTCGTTTAAACATAGCAGGCCATGAGAGGAACTTTCTTCCAGCATATTCATTAGTATCTCATTCTTAAACAAACATGAATAAACAATTTGAGTAACTGAGCTTTGTGCATAATTTGGTTCAAACGCTGCATTCTTTAAATTAGTATTCTCAATAACCTTTGCGGCTATTTTGTTTTTGATAGCATCGTCAATAGCTGTTACACCTGCTTGTGCGATGCCCAGATTAATCCTGGAGGAGATGGCGGCTTTTCTTTCCTGTTCCTTCCAGTCACATAAATTACCCTTTTCTGCCATGGCGATAAGCGTCTCTTCTATATTTTTTAGGTCAACGGGAAATGTTATACCGCCGGATAGCGAGAGTTGTAACCGCTCAGGGAACAAGCAACATAGCGGTTCACAAACATAAGTGCTAGCTTTTATATTAATATCAGAATATCTTTTCAGGTGGGCAGACTGAGTATCAACACAGAGCACTGTTCTATTCATTATCTCATAATAGTAGTGATCCTGACGTATCATAATGCATAACGGAATATCTTCGCCATCTTTAATACAGAGATTTGTATACTGACACTCAGCATCTTTATAGTGCTGAAAATGGAAATTTCCTCTGCATGACGGTGATGATAATTCATATAACGCACAAAATAAATCAAATAAACGTTGCGCGTCAGGCGGAGAGGCAACATCACATAATTCCTTTATATATTGATCGGCAGCGGATCTTCGCGTGCTACAGAAAAAATCTTTAATCTTTTCCCATAGTAACGTAAAGAAGGAGCGTTGAGAGATGGCACTTTGAGAAAACATCTCACTCTTTAAAAATCCTCTCCCGATAGTAATTGGCATAATGTAGACCACAAGTGATTATATGATACTTCATTACTGGAATAGGTGGTATTCGAAATATTATCCCATGTTGCACATCGGTTTGCCTATCGGTGAAACACCTGATTTTTGCTTTGTCCTGAACCGTCAACATTATTGTTCAATTGTTCAAATCGACCCGTAGCTTTAGTCATGCCCACGCCTCCTGGCCATGAAATATGTCAGATAAAACGAATGAAAGTAAAACGGTTTTCTTAATTCTCACATCATCATGTACTATGAGTAATGATTAATTACGCACTATATTATTTTTAGAGAAAGTAAATAGTTGCTCAACCGTGTAGAAATTGCCTTATAAGAAGTTAAACTAAAAGTATTATTAGGCTAACAACAATGAGATGTTTAGCGGTAGGGCAGAAGGCCAATACTGATAGTGCTTATGATATAAATACCTTACTCTTTAGTTTTTGTCTTAATTATATTTGTTGTAACGATTAGCTGACGGCTTTATTTCCAGTTGGGCGATAAAATTATAAAAACCTGCGAGGAGGCTCAAAATGAAGAAATCAGATGGTGAAATTCACGAAAAGACAGCATCCTGGGGCATTTTGCAGTCAGAATGGCTAAGGAAATGTGGACGGCTATTATTGCTGTTACTTTACCGTTTCGTTATCGGATGGGCTTTTTTTCAGTTACTTGCCATGATCGTGGCAGGGATATTTTTGTTAGGCATCTTATTATTTCACCCCATAATATTTGTACAGACTATCGCAATTACTGAGAAGTTAAATCATGCTTCGCTTGATTTATGGCATATCCTTAAGTTATGCCTATGGCATTACGGTATCATCGCAGGGTTTATTTTTATGGCGGAGTGTACGTTAAGTAAAAGTATACGGCAGGTTCAGCGCTTGTCCAAAAAATTTGGGGCACAGGATTTTTCTTCACGCCCGTGATCCGCCGCTGCAACCTGCGGTCTTACTGAATAATGGCTATGACCAGCAGACCGAATTATCTCGGTTCGAGGGGGATTCTATGTGTTTGCACAACTGCAGTGAATCGTAATTTCAGTGCATTATCGCCGACAATCGACGTGTTCCTCACTAATTGCCTTCCTGACTATATAGTGGTCTTATCTTTGGCGAAACAATGTTATTTAGTTATGGAAGGCGACAACAACTGTACTACTGATTATCAAATGACCTTTCTGGTCAGGTAGACTCGCCTTTGTGAAAACACATCGTTATCTGTGCTCCTGAGACTCACTCCCTTGCCGCCTTTACGCAACTCGAATTATTTTGGGTATAGAACAGGAGGCGCAGTGGTCGTATAAGCAAAATATAAACTCTCCGTTTGTGATAAGGCACAGATTACAGGGGGAATGATGTTTATTTTAACCATCTGTTTAAGCGGTGTCCGCTAATCTTTACCTGCTCAAATACATAATCACCCCTGTGACTCTCGCGAGGTGTAACATATGGTAAAATGCGTATCTTCTTTCCTCCTGTTCAGCCTGTTGTCCGTTCAGGCAATGTCAGCTGAAAACCATATTGATCTCCACCAGCCAAAAGACTTTGTCGATATTACTACGGTCGCCCCCGACGTACAGGTAGACATGCGATACTTCAGTTCCCATAACTTTATTGGTCGCCCCATTAAAGGCTATAACGCGCCTGTTTGCCTGTTAACACGACCAGCCGCGAACGCAGTGAAGCAGGTCGCCGATCGTTTACGCCCCTTCGGACTTACCTTAAAAATATATGATTGCTACCGTCCGCAAAGCGCAGTGAACGACTTTATCGCGTGGGCCAAAGATCCTTCTCAAAACCAAATGAAAAACGAATTTTATCCGCAGGTAGAGAAAAATCGTCTGTTTGAGGAAGGTTATCTTGCCGCCAGATCCGGCCACAGTCGGGGAAGTACGCTTGATCTAACGATTGTTCCACTTGACAGTAAAATACCAATATACGATCCCGGACGACCACTGGTGAATTGTACTGCGTCCGCGGCGCAACGCTCGCCAGATAATAGTCTGGATTTTGGTACCGGCTTTGACTGTTTTAGTCCGTTATCCCATCCCGATAATGTCATACTTACCGCTCAGCAACGCGCAAATAGGTTGTTATTACAAACATTGATGCGTGATGCGGGTTTTACGCCACTGGATACTGAATGGTGGCACTTCTCTCTTACTCATGAACCATACCCGAACACTTGGTTTGACTTTCCCGTTAAGCAGAGACCCTGAAACGGCGTTTTGTTGCGAAATCTAATCATTACGCCTGTTGGAAAGCACCATAACAGTTAGCAAATCATTGTTAATTTTAACAACTGATATACACTGCGGTTGCCACCTGCAAGCAGCGCTCAATGAGATCGAATAATGAAAAAATATCAACGTCTGGCGGAGCAAATTAGAGAACAAATCGCCTCTGGCGTTTGGCAACCCGGCGATCGATTACCCTCGCTGAGGGAGCAGGTCGCCAGTAGCGGCATGAGTTTTATGACTGTCGGTCATGCGTACCAGTTGCTGGAAAGTCAGGGACGGATTATCGCCCGTCCGCAATCTGGTTATTATGTCGCGCCGCATCCGGTTTGTCGGTCAGTCGCGACGGCAGCGCACGTTATTCGGGATGAAGCCGTAGATATCAATACCTATATTTTTGAGATGCTGCAGGCGAGCCGTGATACCTCTGTGGTGCCCTTTGCCTCAGCGTTTCCCGATCCGCGTCTGTTTCCCTTGCCGCAATTGAACCGCTCTCTGGCGCAGGTCAGTAAAACCGCGACGGCAATGAGCGTCATCGAAAACTTGCCGCCAGGTAATGCAGAATTGCGCTATGCGATAGCACGCCGTTACGCGCAGCAGGGGATTACCGTTTCTCCTGACGAGATTGTCATTACCGCCGGCGCGCTGGAAGCGTTGAATCTTAGTTTACAGGCGGTGACGGCGCCGGGAGACTGGGTGGTGGTGGAGAACCCCTGTTTCTACGGTGCGCTACAGGCCCTGGAGCGATTGCGCCTGAAAGCGTTGTCGATACCTACCGATGTTAAAGAAGGTATCGATCTTATGGCGCTGGAGCAGGCGTTACAGGAATATCCGGTGAAAGCGTGCTGGTTAATGACCAACAGTCAGAATCCATTAGGGTTCACGCTGAGTGCTGAGAAAAAAGCGCGGCTGGTCGCGTTACTCACGCACCATAACGTGACGCTAATTGAAGACGATGTTTATAGCGAACTCTACTTTGGCCGCGAGAAACCTCTGCCTGCCAAAGCATGGGATCGCGACGATACCGTGTTGCATTGTTCGTCTTTTTCCAAATGTCTGGTTCCCGGTTTTCGCATTGGCTGGGTTGCGGGAGGAAGCCATGCCAGACAAATTCAGCGTTTGCAGTTAATGAGCACATTATCTACCAGTTCCCCCATGCAATTGGCGTTAGTGGATTATCTCTCGACACGTCGATATGACGCGCATCTGCGCCGATTGCGAAGGCAGCTTGCCGAACGTAAACAGCAAGCCTGGCAAACCCTTTTGCGCCATCTCCCGGCGGAAGTAAAAATTCACCATAACGATAGCGGTTATTTTCTTTGGCTGGAGCTACCTGAGCAGCTTGATGCCGGTGAACTTAGCGCCAAAGCGCTTGAACACCTTATCAGTATCGCGCCGGGGAAAATGTTTTCAACGTCCGGCGCCTGGACGCGTTTCTTTCGTTTTAACACCGCATGGCATTGGGGAGAACGGGAAGAACAGGCCGTAAAACAGCTTGGAAGCCTGATTCGCGAGATGCTGAGCGCTAAAAGCCTTGTGTGAGGTGGAATGCGTGTCAGCTCACAACCTGACTAAATTTCCCGAGTGTGCCGGGTGAGCATCTGGCGCGCCGTCTATTTTTAGGAAAGCGGCGGCCCGTTCGCCGGAAATCGATTAATGACGATATGGGAAAATGCTATGCAATATCAATTACTGATTAATGGCGTGCTGGTGGACGGCGAAGGAGAAAGGCAGTCTGTTTATAACCCGGCGACAGGCGAGGTCATACTTGAGATTGCGGAAGCGTCGCCCGCGCAGATTGACGCCGCAGTGCAGGCCGCCGATAACGCGTTTGCCGAATGGGGGCAGACCACACCCAAAGCACGGGCGGAATGTCTGTTAAAACTGGCGGACAGCATCGAGCAAAACGCCCTTGAGTTCGCCCGGCTTGAATCGCAAAACTGCGGTAAGCCTTTGCACTGCGTAATTAATGATGAAATTCCGGCAATCGTGGATGTCTTTCGCTTTTTTGCCGGCGCGGCCCGTTGTTTGAGTGGACTGGCGGCGGGTGAATATCTGGAAGGGCATACGTCGATGATCCGCCGGGACCCGATTGGCGTGGTTGCCTCTATCGCGCCGTGGAATTATCCGCTCATGATGGCGGCCTGGAAGCTGGCGCCAGCGCTGGCGGCAGGTAACTGCGTGGTGATTAAGCCTTCTGAAATTACGCCGCTGACGGCGCTTAAACTTGCCGCGCTGGCGAAGGATATCTTTCCGCCGGGGGTGCTCAATGTCCTGTTCGGACGAGGGCAGACTGTTGGCGATGTATTGACCGGCCATGAAAAAGTACGCATGGTCTCTTTAACCGGTTCTATCGCGACCGGGGAGCATATTCTGCGCCATACTGCGCCAGCGATAAAACGTACGCATATGGAACTCGGTGGTAAAGCCCCGGTGATTGTTTTTGATGACGCCGATCTGGATGCAGTGGCGCAAGGCGTCCGGACTTTTGGTTTCTATAATGCCGGACAGGATTGTACTGCGGCGTGCCGTATATACGCGCAGCGCGGTATCTATGATGCGCTGGTCGAAAAGCTAGGGAACGCAGTAAGCAGCCTGAAAATGGGCGCGCCGGAGGATGAGTCGACAGAGCTGGGGCCGTTAAGTTCGCTGGCGCACCTGAAGCGCGTCACAGCGGCTGTAGAGGAGGCGAAGGCCCTCAGCCATATCCGTGTGATTACTGGCGGAAGTCAAACGGAAGGTAAAGGTTACTATTTCGCTCCGACGTTGCTGGCAGACGCCAGACAGGAAGATGCCATCGTTCAACGCGAGGTCTTCGGCCCGGTGGTCAGTATAACCGTCTTTGATGATGAAGATCAGGTTCTGAGGTGGGCCAACGATTCTCGCTATGGTCTGGCATCCTCCGTCTGGACTCAGGACGTTGGGCGGGCGCACCGGCTTAGCGCCAGATTGCAGTATGGCTGTACCTGGATTAATACCCATTTCATGTTGGTTAGCGAGATGCCGCATGGAGGGCAAAAACAGTCGGGATACGGCAAAGATATGTCATTGTATGGTCTGGAAGACTACACACTTGTCCGTCACATCATGGTTAAGCATTAAGGATCATTTACTGTTCAGAAAAATCGTGAAAAAATAGGCGGGTGTCGGCGGAGAGGGGGACCTCCCCGCCAACATGCGCAGCAAGTACTCAAAGGTTGAACACCTCAAGCAAACCAGCCGAATCTCAACGAGATCAGACCCAAAAGTCCTGCAGCAGCAAAGACATTAATCAGCACGACGGTTTTACTGGAAACATTCATTTTCGCCACCTTTCATCATAACCCCTATGGGTATAGTACGGGTTGGCGAGATCCGCAATAATACGTAAACAGGATATTCTGTGAGCGGAGCCGTGCATTGAGAACGTTTTGCTGTTAAGGCTGATAAACCTTGATGTGTGTCAAATAAAAAGAGCATATTGCGCGCGTTTTTTCCTCTGGTTGGCGCGGATGCCTGATATGACCCTCTTTCAAAAGATATTAATTTTTTACGCCGTCATGGCGGTGATATCATCCCTGATCACCTGGTTTTTGACTCATGACAAAAAACGAATTCGTTTCCTGAGCGCCTTTTTGGTTGGCGCGACATGGCCGATAAGTTTCCCCGTCGCATTGCTGTTTTCGCTTTTCTGACCTCAAGCCCGATACAGGTTACCGGGCATGGTTTTTCCGCCAGGTCAGGCTATCAGGGCAATTAATTGCGCTCTGTCTACGTCGGTAACGTCCTGCGGATGCCGATATCCTGCGTTCTCATTGGCCAGGGTATACAGCGCAACAAGCCAGTCATAGACATAGCGGCTGGCGGCGTGAACGGGCTGTTCGTCAAGCTTTGTTAGACGCAACATTGTCGAACGCGGCGTTGCGGCGAAAATGGCTGCGCCTTTCTGAACGCGGCTGGCCGGGCGTTGGGCCTCCTCGATATTGGCGTAGCCGAGCCAGGCGATGAAGTTACCAATGATGGCATGAAGCTGCGCGCCGCTAACCTCCTCGCGCTGCATGGTTTTCTGTAACTGCTGAGGTAAACCGAGGCGATAGCCGGCGGTAATTAAAATCTCCGCCACTGCGTTGAGCATCTGCGGTTCCAGTCCCAGACGCTGCGCATTATCCCGGCAGTGGGCCCACTGGCGCAGATGATTGATCCACATTTTGTGCGCCTGGTAGCCTGTTTCGTGACCTTCTGACGCTGAAGCGCGCGTTGGTTCGTCGGCAAAGAGATCGATCGCGTCATTAAATAAACCGCTGACCTGTTCTTCTCGCGACTGTCGGGTGCGCAGCAACGCTTCGAAATTCTGTACTGGCGGTAACAGCCCGGCCAGCAGGTCGCCATGTCTGGCGGCCTGGGCCTGAAGACGCCGGATCACGGTTTCAACCGGTAGCCGCGCGTCATCAAACATCGGTAACAGATCGCGCACGCGGCCTCGCAGTTGTGCGCGTAACGCCTGTAAGCGCGCCTGTCGCTGTGGTGCCGATGTCGCCTGCGATAACCACTCCACCAAACGCTGCATACTGTGTTTATCCAGCGCCTGCAACGTTCCCCAATGCACGCCAGGTTTACCCATCAACTGCTGGACGGCCTCATCCAGATTTTGCTGGGTGGCAAAACGGGCATCCTGTGGAGTAATAGCCCAGACGACGCCGGGTAACGCTGATTCATGCTGCGGCTGCGTGGCGTTAACCCACTCCAGTAAGTGACGGGCGGCAGTGGACGTTTGCGAGCGAGATGCCAGAGCATTGCAAATCACCAGAACATCGGGCTGTATCTGCTGACGGTAATGGGCCAGCATCCAGCCTAATTTCGCCCGCCATAACGGATGAGGATGACTGTCTGGCGCGACCGGAATATCCAGTAAATCAACGTTATCCAGTACGCTATTTTCAACGGTTAGCACCAGTTCGCGGGTAAGCAGCGCCAGAGAATCAAGCGAAAGGCTGACCGCATTGAGCAGTCGGCCTTCCTTAACCGGATGCACCACCACATCGCTTTGCGTATCGCTGGCGGTTAGCGCCATTTGCGTCAGGAAGTTTTCCGCCGGTAAGCCAAAATGATCGACCAGCAGGCTGAGCGGCGCCGCCAGTTCCCCGGCATGGCCGGTTTGTTGCAACATATGCGCCAGCGCCAGCCATTGCTGGGTGATCTCTGGTTGCTCTCCCCACAGTAATGCCCAGGCGTGCGCCCGTGTCGTGAGATCCAGCGTAGGCAAGAGCGAGGCAAAGTGTTGCCATGTCGCATCATCAATATGTTGTCTGGCGGACGGCAGGCAAGAGCGCCAGAAACTCGCGATGGTCGCTACCTCTTCAGCGGTAACGCCGGGGACGGGCTGCGGTTGGCGAAGCGATTGCCATTTCTCCAGGCGTGATGTGATAATGGATTTTTCGACCTGGCGACAAACGGGGGATGCGCTGGTCCAGGCAATAAAGATCTGCACCAGTTCGGCTTCACTGATCAAGCGCAGGCGCAACGGCCAGCCGTTCTCGTTTGAAAAAATGTCGCGCGTAAAGCGAATAGCCATATTCGCTGGCGCATGACCCGGATTGATGTGGCTGAAATAATCATAGTCACGGTCCGGCGTGATAATTTCCAGCTTGCCATTCTCGTTACCGCATAGCGTCGTTAACAGATGCGCTTTTGCGGATTGCGCATACCCGTACAGACCAACGCAGCCATGTGACGCGCAGGCGGCGTTGAGCGCTGACTCATCCGCCGCGGCAAGCGTAAGTTGCGCCAGCAGAGCGTCGGCTTCGTCATCCAGTCGCGTTGCGTAACGGCGCGTGTTGTTAACCCACTCGATAACAGCCTGGGTGGCGTTTAACGGTTTTGTCATTTCAGGTATACACTCCCGCTATCTATCCAGTAGTGGCTGCCGCTGTGGCGGCGGTCAGCCAGCGTATTCAATTTTAATGTCAGCGCATCGGCGGCGACCGGCGTCCCGTCCTGGAGCCAGGCATCACTTAATATGAACGATTCCGGGGCGCTATCTTTGCTACTGCCGCGTAATTTCAGTCGCACATTCAGTACGCCGTCGCCAGCGATGGTTTTCGCCAGTTCAGCGGAATTAATGCTCAGGCAATAGAGTGGGGTTGCCGGCCAGCGACTGTTCGCCAGTTGACGAAAGCCCAACGTCACGTTGCCGCGTAGCGGAAAATGCAGGCGAGCGTCCAGCGTCGCGCCGGGTTTATCCAAATCGATCTCGTGATACCAGATATTTTCATCGCGAAGCGTATTAACGGTATTATCCAGTACGCCAAGATAACGCACAGTCGAATACGCGCCGATATCAGCCGCTTTAAAATTGAAACGCGGCAGACGTAAGTCCAGCGCCAGGCTGCATAACATCGCGCCCACCGCGGCAGTGGATTTTGGGTTACCGATACGCCCTTGCTGACTGAAGGGATACCATTCATGTACCTGATACTTATCCATCCACACAATGCGATTAACCGGCACCGGTTGTAAGTGCCGGATGAGCGCCTGTACGCCGGGTAAGCAGGTCGGTCTCCCCGTCACCAGCAAGATATCGCAGTGATAGTGGGAGATCGCTTCGCAGACCGCATGAAGCGGCGTTGTTAGCGTAAACTGACCGGCCAGCAGAGCCTCCTGAAGCTGGCTAAACTGGATTTGCAACGGCACATTGAATATATCAAATGTCGGCGAACCAGACGGTAAGGCATGATCGATCGCCTGCTGGATATAGTTCATCACGTTGCTCGTTGGGCGGCGGATCAGCAGATCGCCAAATGTCGCGTGTAAACCGGCAAACGGATCGTTAATGTCGCTTTGCTCCCAGGCGGAAAGTACCGCATGGCCCAGCGGCATAAATAATTGCAGCGCCGTTTGCTGACGCAAAATGGCCTGAGTATCAATTCGTCCCGAATCGCCAAATAAGGTCGCCAGCAGGGCGGCGGCATCCGTAACGCCTGCCCGTTGCAACGCCGTTTGCAGGGAAGGGAGTACACAGCGCTGAATGATATCCAATAGCAGATCGTCCCCGGCGACTTTAAAACCTTCGCGAAACAGGAGATGAGGCGTAATTTTTACATTGGCCCCCACGCCGTCATCTAACTGATAGTGAACGATCGCCATATCCGTCGTGCCGCCGCCGATATCAATCGATGCCACGCGCAACGCGCGTCCGGGGACGACGCCGGGTTCAGGTTGGCGATCCGGTCTGGCGAGCGCATTAAAAAAGGATTCGGTACGCCCGGCGTAATGCGAAATGGCTTCGTTATAAAGCCATACCAGTTGGCCGCAACTTGCTTCGTCCCATTCCATCTGTATTTCTGGTACCGGCACCACGCTTTTTTCACGCTGCTTAGGCGTGGTGAAATCCTCATCCTGCGGATGCCAGCCCATGGCTTTCCAGACCAGCGCCAGTGCTTCAAACATTCGCTGGCGGAAAATTTCTCGCTCCTGTTTCGGCATGGCGGAAGGCAGCGTTAAAATCAGGGTGCGTAGCTGGCGCGGCGAGGCGGGAAAGCCGAGCCGCAGCCGGGTGGCAACGCTGTTAATTTGCCCCAGCGCCTGAGCCAGAATTTCGCACAACATATGCGTCATCAAGGTGCTACGGCTGTATTGCGGCGAAAAAACCGGTAGCCTTTCTTCATGCGGCAGGCGGAATAACGGCTGTCCGTCATCGTTCATCAGATTCATCAGCGGAAACGCGGTGGCAAGCGGTTCGCGCTGCGTTTTACCGTGGATCTGGCTAAAACGCCAGTCCTGCAAGGCGGGGGTTTCATCCCACAGGTAGCGGCGCGGGCTGGAGATACCGCTGCTGCCTTCGGTGCCCACACGCTGCATAGCAAGGGCGCGAGCCTCGTCGCCCACACGCACAATGGAAGGCCAGACAAAGGCGTCGTCTCGTCCGCTTTCGACAGAAAAGTGTTGCTTGCCAAAGCGCGCTTCTGAGAATTCCACCCGGCTGGTAAATAAAGGATCGTTCAGAAACTGCGGCTCGCTTAAAGAACGCACCTGAAGCTCTGCCGTCTGGCGCAACCCATCATTCGCATCGCCATGATCCTCGATCAAGACGCCGCAGGTATGCGTATTGCCGACATCCAGAATCAGATCGACCGGGATTGCGGGCGTGCTTAACGTATGTGTCACAAACTTTACTTCCGGCACCGTAAGCTGTTCGCCTAACAGCGTCAGTAAATTCAACCAGTGCGCCTGATACTCAAAGCTACGCAGCGCTTGTTGTATGGCCTGTTCCGGACGGTTTTCCACCTGTGAGGCATACTGAAGAAACGACTCGCGCAGCCAGCCGTCAATCCATGTCTGGTCAAGAAAATCGGCAACTTCTTCATCGCGCCAGGCGAGCGCAAAACGTGTGCCATTGAGCAGATCGTTTTCGCAAGGCGCCAACGCCGCAGGCATATTTTTTGCCAGCTGACTGTCGAAGGCGAGGGTGATGCGGTGTGTGTTTCCGGCGCTATCTGGCTCGCTGAGTTTACGTACCTGAATGCGCGCCCAGTTATCCGGCCCGTCAATAAAGGTACGCGGCGGATTAAAACGCAGGAACGGCAGGGGAAGCCAGATTCCGTCGAGTACATCCAGAGAATAGTGCAGCGTCTGAGTGCTTTCCGGTTTCACGACTTCGGGTTGGCCGCCTGCACGTCCAGGCAACGTGTAGCGCCCGCTGGTCAGATCAAAATCGAGGCGCAGTAGCGGGCCGTTTGCCGTTTTGCGCACAAAACGTCCGTAGTGGGCCGACTCTTGCGGCGTTAAGCCAAAATCAAGAAACTGGACGCCGCTGTTTGCAATGAGCGTGACGCTCTGTTTGTAATCACACAGATTGACCAACATAAAATCAGGCACCTATCTTTTTAAACGTCAACGGAATTGCCGCGTGGTCGCCATAACGGGCGGTACAGGTTGCGACGTCATTGACGCCAGCTTTACAGGTAATTTCCGGCATCGGATAACGTGAGCCGTCGGTGCAGCGCGCATTGCCGCGACTTTTAATCATCAGCTCGCCCGTTTGATGCAGACCAGAGAAAATTTCCGCCCGACAAACCACGTTATCACCATGTACTACGCGCGCGATACCTTTGTTATTTTGGATCTGATAACGCAGAGAGGGCGGCTTGCCGGTAATCGGATCTTTGACATCCACGCTGACCCGCCAGCTACCGTTTAAAAAGCGCGTGGTTCCAAGCTTCATCTGCGTACTGTCCATCACCAGCGCGTCTTTGGGAATAGCGGCAATGATAACAGGCGCTTCCGGCAGCGGCGCCGCTTTGGGGGCGGGCGTCACCTCAGCGCGATGCAGCGGCAAATGCGCGGTGAGTTCAGGCAATGGGGTAACGTCAGTTTTCGCGGTAGCGACAGGCGCGGCGCGAACAGGAGAGGACCCGTCAACGGATGAAGATGGCCAGAAAAAAGGCGTGGCGACGGCGGCGATAACCACGGCAGCGACAGGTAAGCTCCACAGCGGTAGACGGCGAGCTCTTTTCGCCTCAGCAACCGGGATGGGTGTGGCCGGCTTCGGCTCGCTAACGATAACGGGCGGCGCAACAGGTTCCTCCGGCATTTTCGGCGGCTCAATGACAGACGTTAACAAAGGTTCATCCGCCTGACTAAATGCCGCCTCTACCAGCGGCTTTTCTTCGGGCTCCGGCTCGACCAGAGGGATGTTGAGGATCGCCTCGGTTACCCGCAGGCAGTCCAGCACATCATCGCGTGTATTTTCGTTGAGATTAACGAATCCCCAGAAGGTGATAACCGGTTTGCCGTTAACCAGGAAAACATGATTTTCGCCGGGAAATTGCGTCGCTTTCTCAAGTAGCGACCCAAATAGCTGGAGCGCTGTTTTACCGGATTGCAGACTTTTGCGACTGAGTGCAGCCGCGCTTTCAAAAGTGCTGGCTAAATAACGTAAAGCCCGAGAACGTGTCTCTTCGTCAGCCGCTTTCCACGCTATCGCCTGACCTTCAATCGGCGAATACCAGTCAACCCGATCGCCATTATCGTTAAGTTGCGGAATCGCCAGACAGTCAACCATCGCCTGCTGTTTACGCAGACGAAGCGTTTCGCGAATTTGCAATGCTGATTCAAATACGGCCTGACCGCCGCCGCCCACGGCCTGATAATCATCCAGATTGCCGCTGCGCAAGAGAGATTTTGCCACGTTGTTATCCCTTAGACTTCTTCACGCGTCTACTTTACGGGGTCTATACGCAAGCAAACGGCGGAAGAAAGGCAAAAAGGCGCGAATTCTCGGTCTATTAAGCCCCGTGTTTTCACTTGACGTAAGTTAAATCAGGAGGGCAGCGGCGAATTACCGCATCGGGCGACAATAACGCGTATAATAGGCGAATCATGCTGTTACAGAATAAAGAGTAGGAGAGCTTATGTCGCACCTGGAGGAAGTGAGCGCCCGCGTGGATGCCGCCATCGCGGAGAGCGTAATTGCCCATATGAATGAATTGCTGATTGCCTTGAGCGATGACGCTGAATTACGTCGTGAAGATCGTTATGTGCAGCAGCAGCGTTTGCGCACGGCTATCGCGCATCACGGCAGACAATATCAAGAAGATCGGGACGCGCGCCGCGAGCAGCTCACCAAAGGCGGCACGATCCTGTAACCCATTAAAACTGGCGCTTCGCAATCAGCCATGCGCCAATGACCAGCAACAGCGCGCCAAACGCCGGCCCGACCATTGCGCGTAACGTGACGCCGTGGCTACGCGCGATATCCAGCGCCAGTCCGCCGATTAACTGGCTGGCGACCAGTACCGCGATAGTCGTCGCGGCGCCAACGTTCTGATACCCGCTAATGCTGGCAAATACAAAAAATGACCCCAGCAGACCGGGGATCAATGTCCACCAGCGAACGCTGGCGACCAGCTCGCCGAAACCCGCAGCGCCTTGCTTAAACCACAATATCGTCACAAATAAAACGATCCCTACCAGCGAGTTCAACAGCATAGCGATCAGAATCGTCGATGATGTCTGCGTAATACGCACCATAATACTGTTTTGTACCACCAGCCCGACGCCGGCGGCGATCAAAAAGATAAGCGTCAAAGACTGGTTCATCAGCAGGCGTCCGGCGCGGCGTGTTCATCAAGCTGGAGCTGCATAAACGTAAGATCTAACCAACGGCCAAATTTTACGCCGACCTGCGGCATTTGCGCGGTAACGGTAAATCCCAGCGAATGATGCAGGCGTATCGAGGCGGCATTCTGTGACTCAATACCGGCCACCATCACATGCTTGCCGCAGCGTCGGGCTTCGTCGATCAGTCTGCTGAGCAGCTTTCGCCCCAGTCCTTTCCCCTGGTGCGCCGGATGAACATAAACCGAGTGCTCGACGGTATAGCGAAAACCGTCGAAACTGCGCCAATCGCCAAATGATGCATAGCCAGTCACCACGCCATTTTCTTCGCTTACCAGCACCGGATAGCCCAGTAATTGACGGGCCTCATACCAGGCAAGGCGATTATCCGTATCGACCGTCCGATCGTTCCAGATGGCCGCAGTATGTAATACCGCATGGTTATAGATTTCGGTAATCGCGGCGCAGTCTGCTTTATCGGCAAAGCGAATCGTCATAGGGAACCCCAGGGAATGTTTACGATAGTGTTAGAAATACTATTGAAGGCGGCATAAATCAACGAATTAGCGCAAGAATTCATATTTAGCGAGAGGGGAAAGAAAGTCGTTCATAAAAGCGCACAGCCTGATATCTGAGAGTGTTTAACTCCCTCAGAAAGCTAATGTTCGACTATTATTGATGGATTATGCCAGGCATGAGGAGAATAGAATGAAGCAACAGACCAACCGAAATCGTCGTTGGGTTTTGGCCTCGCGTCCCCACGGCGCGCCGCAGATGGATAACTTCCGCCTCGAAGAAGATGACGTCGCGACGCCCGGTGAAGGGCAGGTGCTATTGCGTACCGTTTTTTTATCACTCGACCCTTATATGCGTGGCCGCATGAGCGATGAACCCTCATATGCGCCGCCTGTTGAACCTGGCTGCGTTATGGTTGGCGGTACGGTCAGTCGCGTTGTCGCGTCAAACCATCCTGATTACCGACCAGACGAATGGGTGTTGAGTTACAATGGCTGGCAGGATTATGACATTTCAGATGGCGAAGGGTTAGTAAAGCTGGGTGATAATCCGCAACATCCTTCCTGGTCATTGGGTATTTTAGGAATGCCGGGGTTTACCGCCTATATGGGGTTACTGGATATCGGCCAGCCGAAAGAGGGCGAAACGCTGGTTGTCGCCGCCGCCACCGGCCCCGTAGGCGCAACGGTTGGGCAAATTGGCAAGCTGAAGGGCTGCCGGGTCGTGGGTATTGCTGGCGGCGCGGAAAAATGCCGTCATGCGACAGACGTTTTGGGATTTGATCTGTGCCTTGATCATCACGCTGATAATTTCCCACAACAGCTTGCGCAGGCCTGCCCGCAGGGTATCGATATCTATTATGAGAATGTCGGTGGTAAAGTCTTTGACGCCGTCTTACCGCTACTGAATACGTCGGCGCGGATTCCGCTCTGCGGTCTGGTCAGCGGCTACAATGCGACAGCGTTGCTGGACGGTCCAGACAGACTGCCTCTGCTGATGGCGACATTACTTAAAAAGCGTATTCGTCTGCAAGGTTTTATCATCAACCAGGACTATGGTCACCGGATACATGAGTTTCAGCAAGAAATGGGGCGTTGGATCAAAGAAGGGAAAATACATTACCGGGAGCAGATTACTGATGGGCTGGAAAATGCGCCAGAAGCGTTTATGGGGCTGCTGGCGGGGAAGAACTTTGGCAAAGTCGTGATACGTTTAGCGGACGATGCGTAAAGAAAAAATGGCGGCATTATGTCGCCATAAAAATGTGCAAATTTTAAAATTCCGGCTTTACTTATATTCATCATTCAGATCGCGGTGGGGCAGCTTATCTCGCTCAGCGGCCTGAACCGGTCAAAAATCTCGATACATGAAGGAATGACGGAGATAAAACGGTTGCCATAAAGAAACCTGTATTGTTGTAAAAGATGAGAATATCACGCAAGTAAATTATCACTTTTATTTATTTGGCCGTTCAGGCCTGGATTATCTTTTTTACAATTAAGTTCCGAAACTTCTTCGGGACTCGATTGCGATGTTGTTCTGCCAAGAGGTGAAGGAAGGAAAATGCCGGGTACGGAAAAAACACAACATATAAGCCTGACCACACAGGTTGAAAATCGGTTAAAGCATCAATTGTCTATTGGCGCATTAAAACCAGGCGCAAGGCTTATCACTAAAAATATCGCTCAAGAGTTAGGCGTCAGTATTACGCCGGTGCGTGAGGCCCTGTTAAGGCTGGTCTCTTCCAGTGCTTTGGCGGTGGCGCCAGCACAGGCGTTTATGGTGCCGGAGATCTCGCTGGAAAGTTTGCTGGAAATTAATACGATTCGTACTGCCCTGGAGGAGATGGCGGTGGTCGCCGCTGCGGGTAAGATTACCCCGGATCGCGAGCAGACGCTGAATGCGCTATTAGATGAATTTCAACAGGCGCTGGAAAGTGGCGTTATGGAGAAAATTCTTTTGGCCAACCGCGCATTCCGCTTTGAGATCTACCACTACGCGGATATGCCAACGTTGTATGCCATGATCGAGCAATTATGGGTACGCCTGGGGCCAAGTCTGCATTTTTTATATGATAATTTTAAACTTGATGATTATCAAAACGGCGTTAATCTGTACAGAAAATTGCTTAATGCGTTAGTGACTGGTGATAAAGAAGCCAGTCGCCACTGCCTACAGAACGTTTTGCAACAAAACGTAGCGACGATTAAAAATCAGTACTTCATGTAACTTTCATGAAACTATGACTAATCAATAGCGGGGATGCCCCGCTATTGCCGGATATTTATTCAAATTGCCATGCCAGATTAATCCCCACGCCATAGTTACGCCCTGGCGCTGGCTCATAATATCGGCCATTAGATTCATTAACGATCACCGAACCGATATATTCTTTATCAAATAGATTATCTACCCGCCCAAAAATATCGACGGTAAGCTGACTGTAATTAAATTTATACCCTGTATTTAGTCCAACAACGGTATACGAAGGCGCTTTGGCGGTATTTTCATCATTGGCCATGATATCGCCCATATAGCGAACGTCTGTTCCGGCGTACCACCCCTCATCCGGGATAAAACCTAATGAGGCGAATCCCATATTACGGGCGATGCCGGGCATCCGGTTTCCATCACAGTTTTGCCCCTGACAAACGTTACTGCGATAGGTCGCATCCAGCCAGGTCCATGATGCTTTCACCCGCCAGTCGCCGGCGAAGCGCTGGTCCAACGCGAGCTCTGCGCCCTGGCGGCGCGTTTTGCCCGCGTTTTTGTAGGTAGTGCGTCCTCCCATACTGCTGGCGACAACAATTTCATCATCGGTATCGGTTTGAAATAACGCGGCGGTCAACAAGCCATTGCCAATCCGCGTTTTACTGCCGACTTCCACCGTATCATTGGTCGACGGTTTGAGGTCAAAGTTGAACCCGCTTTGGCCGTCAGCGCGATAAGAAAGTTCATTGATAGTGGGAGTTTCAAATCCGCGACCGGCAGCAAGATAGAGATTCCAGGCGTCAGTTAACGCATATTTTAGCGATCCGGCGGGTAGCCAGTGGTGATAGCTGGCGTCGCCGCTGTCATCGCCATTGCCGGGCGCGATATAGTGATCGTTAGAATCGAACCACACGGAACTGTAGCGCACGCCAGCATCCAGCGAGAGTTTTTGCGTAAGCTGCCACTGGGTTTGCAGATAAGGATCGACATTCCACATCAGGTTACGCTCATCCCGCCGTAAATCACCTTTATGCCCAAACTCAGGGGTGCCGTTGTTGAGACGGAAATTATTGTAACCCTTGCGGTTTTCGCTCATGTTTTCATAGTTTACTCCGCCAGTGAAGGTGACCGGCACACCTAATTCTCCCCGGTGAGTCCAGCGGGAATCAATGCCCTGATAGTGGCGTTGCAGTGTAATTACGCCGCCAGCCTGGGCCGGTTTTAGCTGTGCCACCAGGGGAATAGACTGGTATTGCGTGGTTTCCCGCTCTCCGGCGTAGGCCATCACACTGATATCATCCTGCGCGCTGAGCTGACGTTCATAACGCAATCCTGCCTGAGTTTGTTTGATGGTTTTACGCGTATTGTACTGTTCAGCGCGCGGCGCCTGTTGCGGATCGGCTTTCCATTCAGATTCGGTGAGTCCGCCGGGATCGTCCGCCTTAATGTCCACACTATTAAAAATCAGCGAGAGTTTACTGACATCGTCAAGGCGCACACCCAGTTTGGCATTAGCCAGATTTTTTCGCGCGCCGCTGTGATCGCGGTAGCCGTGGGTGGTGAAACGGGTAGTTGATACCGTGTAATCCACGTCGCCTGGCTGTGTGCCGTCACCCATCGCGCTCGTGGCTTTTAGCCCATAGCGCCAGCTTCCATAACTGCCGTAGTAGCTGCTGGCCTCAAGGGTGGGCGGTTGTCTCCCGGTTTCGGTGGTGACATTTATTACGCCGCCGGAAGCATTGCCGTATAGCGCTGAGAAGGGGCCGCGTAACACTTCAACGTTTTGTATGCTGTTAATATCAATATTCGAAATCTGGCCTTGTCCATCCGGCATGGTGGCGGGAATGCCATCAACATACAGACGAATGCCGCGCACGCCAAAGGCGGAACGCGAGCCAAATCCACGGATAGAGATTTGCAGATCCTGCGCGTAGTTCTGCCGGTTCTGCACCTGCAATCCCGGGACGCTGGTTAAAGACTCAGATAAATTAACGCGAGGCGTCGCCAGACGCATGTCTTCTCCCTCAATGACGCTAACGGCGGCAGGTGTATCCAGCTCGGATACGGTTTGCGGCGTTGCGGTGACTATCATGGTTTGTTCATTGGGCGCGCTGGCGGCCTGAAGGACCGGGGAGAAGGTCAGAGGCAATAAGAGGGCGGGATAAAGTCGCTGTCTAACGGAAATAATTTTCATGAAAATGCCGGATAAATGTAAGCGTATCAACGGAAAACGTGACATTAAGGGTAGTCAATATGTAAAGTTTTGAAATTTTAATCGCACATTAAGTTAAGAAAATGTGCGGTATTTAAGAGCCATGACATTCGCAGGCGAGGAAAAGCTCCACTTTCTGATAAATAATGATTATTATTCTCAACTTATAATAAGTGCGGAACGAAGATCCCGCGCAGCGAAGTAGTGTGAAGCAGCTATACACGTTTTTATCAAAGGGAGTCGTCATGCACTTACGTCATCTTTTTTCGCCGCGCCTGCGTGGTTCTTTATTGTTAGGTTCGCTCCTCGTCGCATCCTCATTTAGCACGCTGGCGGCGGAAGACATGCTGCGTAAAGCGGTAGGCAAAGGCGCTTATGAGATGGCCTGGAGTCAGCAAGAAAACGCGCTCTGGCTGGCTACATCGCAAAGCCGTAAACTGGATAAAGGCGGCGTAGTTTATCGTCTCGACCCGGTGACGCTGGAAATCACGCAAGCGATTCATAACGATCTCAAGCCGTTCGGCGCCACCATCAATGCCGCGACCCAAACGCTGTGGTTTGGCAATACCATTAACAGCGCAGTTACCGCGATTGATGCCAAAACGGGTGATGTAAAAGGTCGTCTGGTACTTGATGCGCGCAAACGTACTGAAGAGGTTCGTCCGTTACAGCCCCGTGAGCTGGTTGCCGATGCGGCGACCAACACGATCTACATTAGCGGTGTTGGTAAAGAGAGTGCTATTTGGGTAGTGGATGGCGAAACCATCAAACTGAAAACGACGATCGAAAATACCGGCAAAATGAGTACGGGTCTGGCGCTCGACAGTAAAGCGCAACGCCTGTACACCACCAATGCGGATGGCGAATTTATCACTATCGATACCGCCAGCAATAAAATTCTCAGTCGTAAGAAGTTGCTGGATGACGGTAAAGAACACTTCTTTATTAACCTGAGTCTCGATACCGCAGGTCATCGCGCGTTTATCACCGACTCGAAGGCGACTGAGGTTCTGGTTGTCGATACCCGTAATGGCAATATTCTTGCCAAAATCGCGGCGCCTGCTTCTTTGGCCGTCCTGTTTAACCCGACACGTAACGAGGCGTATGTGACACATCGTCAGGCAGGTCAGGTCAGCGTGATCGATGCGAAGACCTATAACGTTGTTAAAACGTTCGATACGCCGACGTACCCGAATAGCCTGGCGCTATCGGCAGACGGTAAAACGCTCTACGTCAGCGTGAAGCAGAAATCGACACGTGAACAGGAAGCGACGCAGCCGGATGATGTTATTCGCATTGCTCTGTAAATAGGGTATGGAGGGGGAAACCCCTCCAGTCATCTCTTTAAACGCACCGATACGCCTCGTTACACCCCGCCGATAGCCTGATGATTCTGTGAGAATTACACTGCCTTTTTGCTGTAGTTAACTCATTATATTCACGAGGAAAATATGAAAAAGTTATTTATATGCTCAGGTTTGGGCATGATGTTTTTTATGCTTGCGGGTTGTACAACCAACTATGTGATGACGACGAAGAATGGGCAAACGATCGTAACTCAGGGTAAGCCGCAGTTAGATAAAGAGACGGGGATGACCAGTTATACCGATCAGGAAGGCAACCAGCGGGAAATTAACAGCAATGATGTGGCGCAGTTGATTAAGGCTGACTAAGCATTGGGCGCGATGCGGTGTTGGCGGCAACGCGCATTAAACCCGGCAGGCCTGGGGCTGCCGGGGAAGGGGAATGTTATGTCGCTGCTTCTTCTTTCAATACGACATTCTCTGTCGAATCCGCCGTTACTGGCGCAGTGCGATGGATCTCCGCCACGCGACGTCGCACGCCAAACCAGCCGGCAACCAGCAGAATGGCGATCAGCGGCAACGAGGCGATAGTGTAAGTTCCATTCGGGTAGTCAAACGCCATGAGAACCAGCACGCTTAATAAAAACAGCAGCGTTAGCCAGGAGGTAAAAGGCGCGCCGGGCAGTTTAAAACTGACGTCTGCGGCTTTGCCTTCTTTTATCGCCTGGCGTAAACGCATCTGGCACACCATGATAAACGCCCACGATGCGATAATGCCGAGCGAGGCAAAATTAAGAACGATCTCAAACACGCGGGAGGGGACCAGGTAATTCAGGAACACGCCAACCACGTAAACCACCAGAGTCGCCAGAATACCCGCATAGGGCACATGCTGACGGCTCATTTTCGCCATGAATTTCGGCGCGGAACCCCCCATCGACATTGAACGTAAAATTCTCCCCGTACAGTAAAGCCCGGAGTTCAGGCTGGAAAGCGCGGCGGTTAACACCACGATATTCATAATACTGCCGATATAAGGCACGCCAAGTTTAGAAAAGAAGGTGACAAACGGACTTTGCCCCGCCTGGTAGGCGTTCCACGGCAGCAGCAAAACCAGCAATACGACCGATCCTACATAGAAAAGACCAATACGCCAGATCACGCTATTGATGGCTTTTGGCACCATCGTCTGTGGATCTTTGCACTCCCCAGCGGCGGTACCGACCAGTTCAATCGACGCAAAAGCGAACACTACGCCCTGAATCAGTACCAGCGCGGGCAACAGGCCGTGCGGGAAAAAGCCGCCATTATCTGTAATCAGGTGAAAACCGGTGGCATTACCCTCAAGCGGTTGACCGGTACCGAGAAAAATCGTGCCTACCACCAGGAAGATAACAATGGCGAGTACTTTTATCAGCGCGAACCAGAACTCCATTTCGGCAAACCATTTTACGCCGATCATGTTCATGGTACCGACAATGGTTAACGCGCCGAGCGCGAACACCCATTGCGGAACGTCGCCAAATGCGCCCCAGTAGTGCATGTATAACGCCACTGCGGTGATATCGACGATCCCGGTCATCGCCCAGTTAATAAAGTACATCCAGCCTGCGACGTAGGCCGCTTTTTCACCCAAAAATTCACGGGCGTAGGAGACGAAGCTCCCGCTGGAAGGGCGATGCAATACCAGTTCGCCCAGCGCGCGTAAAATGAAAAAAGAAAAAATGCCGCATATCAGATAGACCAGCGCCAGTGCCGGTCCGGCCATTTGCAATCGGGCGCCTGCACCTAAAAATAAACCGGTGCCAATCGCGCCGCCGATAGCAATCATCTGAACCTGACGATTCCCCATCGCTTTGTGATACCCCTCTTCATGGGCGTTCAGCCAGCGTCGTTTCGCCGCATGTTGTTCTGCGGCGTGCGTAGTCTGTGTTTTCATTACGTTACCTGTTATAGCCTGTCCTGACAGAAAAATTCCTTATGCAGCGACGGGCGCTCACCAATCGATTGCCTGCAATGGCGAATGCCGCTTTTCCCTGATTCTGTGACAGGGATAAAACCGCCGGCGGAGCATCCTACCTGCAATTGTTAAATGACGCAAAACATACGGAAAGAACAAAATGAGGATGTCGAGTTTATTTGTGTGGTCAGATGTGGTGCGGTGTGGTCACGATTCAGCCAGATAAGACGCCAGCACAAATCCGCAGTGATTGCGTTGCGCAATAATTAATCAGGGTTAATCCCTGCAGGGATTTATGGTCATAGATATGACCTCGAACGATAAACCACCTGACGATATTGAAGCAGCATAAGATCAGGCCGTTGCGCCTGTTATTCTCATTTTCTCCTGAAAATGTATGCCTTTGAGCAATTTTGTTGATTGACATATCGTCATAATGAGAGAGGAGTAGGACATATAAAGCTATTGAGCAAAATTTGAAGGAGCAGGATATGCCATATACATCAGTTTCTACCTATGCCAGAGCTTTATCAGGAAATAAGCTACCTCATGTTGCTGCAGGAGATTATGAAAATAAATTATCAACAAAAATCATGAAAGGCATCTTGTATGTGCTGACCGCAGGACTGGCCTACGGATTTACGCGAGTAATTGAACATTATTGCAATGTTACGCCTAAAGTTGATGAGTTCTGTGCCAATGCAGGGAATATCCATAATCACCTTGCAGATGCTGTACGTGATGAACAATTTATTATAGATGTCGAGCTTTCTGATGGTCGGATGTTAACATTCGAACAACTCTCGCTGATGGCTGGACGTGAGCCAATCGTCAGGATATCGGATGGCGAACATACCGTTGAGGTTAAGGGGTCCTTTGAAGATATCTGTATGAGACTGGAAGAGGGCTTTTTTGAGGCGCCAGCGTACTATAATTATGATATTGATGAAAAATATAAAACCGTCAGAGAGCGAATAGCAGAATATAATGCCTTACCTCAGGCATTAGGCGCCATTCCGAGTTTAGAACATTATATCGCTCGGGCCAACAGCATGGGCGAGGCGGAAGCGCAACGGGCGGCCGACATAAAAGATCGTTACCATAACTATTTAGACAAGTATTAAAAAGCGCTTATGTTTAGCCAGTTTTGTTAGAAATCAGACTCGCTGAGCTGGCGTTAAAAATTTTAACACGCCGCTATTTTGGCGGCGTGTCGCAAAGAGATTCTCAGAACCCGATTTCCGTTTGTACGCCAAAATCCCACGTACCTCCGGCGGCTGTAGCCGGCCTGTCTTATTTTTTTCAAAAGTATCCAACGCTATTCCACGGATAGGGTATCCTGTTGCGCAGCGATATCCGCCTCAGCCTGTGTGCCGAACGCAAGCATTAATGTTAATGGAAGCCTCAGATGACCTCTTTTTTACATGCTTATTTTACGCGATTACATTGTCAGCCGTTGGGGGTTCCTACGGTTGAAGCGCTCAGAACGCTTCACTTAGCGCACAACTGCGCGATTCCTTTTGAAAATCTGGATGTGCTACTGCCTCGTGAAATACAGCTCGATGAGACGGCATTAGAGGAGAAACTGCTTTATGCCCGACGCGGTGGATACTGTTTTGAACTGAATGGCCTGTTTGAACGTGCGTTACGCGACATCGGTTTTAACGTCCGAAGCTTATTGGGGCGGGTCATTCTGTCTCATCCCGCCAGTTTACCGCCACGCACGCACCGTTTGCTGCTGGTTGATGTTGAGGATGAGCAGTGGATCGCGGACGTGGGGTTTGGCGGCCAAACGCTAACCGCGCCGCTTCGTCTGCAGGCTGAAATTGCTCAGCAAACGCCGCATGGCGAATACCGCCTGATGCAGGAGGGGAGCACATGGATTTTACAATTCCGCCACCATGAGCACTGGCAGTCGATGTACTGTTTTGATCTGGGGGTGCAGCAGCAGAGCGATCATGTGATGGGCAATTTCTGGTCGGCTCACTGGCCGCAATCCCATTTTCGTCATCATTTGTTGATGTGCCGCCATTTGCCTGATGGCGGCAAGCTGACATTAACGAATTTCCACTTCACGCGTTACCACCAGGGACATGCCGTTGAACAGGTCAATGTACCGGATGTACCGTCGTTGTATCAGTTACTTCAGCAGCAGTTTGGTCTCGGCGTAAATGATGTAAAGCACGGTTTTACCGAGGCGGAGCTGGCCGCGGTAATGGCTGCATTTGATACCCATCCGGAGGCGGGAAAATAATTTTTTGCCGCGAGGATTAGCGGGCCTGACAAAGATTAAAAAGTAATGGCCCATTCGGCATGAAACAGAATGACCGCCTGGCCGGAGATGGTGACGTTTTCCGGCTCGTTATCGCGAATGGTGACGGTAACATCAACAGTACCCTCTTTGCCTAAAGCGCGCCCCTGATGGCCTTGAATCTGCAGCGTTTTACCGTCATGCGCCATCAGACCATGATGGACGAGCCATGCACCCATCGGGCCATTGGCGTTTCCCGTTACCGGATCTTCCACAATCCCTATCGCCGGGGAAAACATTCGCCCATCGGTTTCGTTTTTTCCCGGACGAATCTGGAAAGGAAAAAAGCCGTTACAGCCAATTTGCTGGCTGATTGCCGTCAGGGCTGCCAGATTAGGAGAAAGGGCATCAATATCAACGTCTGGTTTGAGCAGGATCATCACTTTTGCATGTCCTGTTGAAGCCACCTGAATTGGCGCTCCCGGCACGATATCATCTTCAGTCAGGTTCAGTGCGGTGATGATGGCAGCCCGAATCTCTCCGACTAGCGGTGGTTCAAAAGAGGGCTGACCTTGTTCCAGCGTGATGCGATAGTCGTTGTGTTCGGCATGAATTTCAACGCGATGACGGCCCGCTAACGAGGTTTGCCAGACGGTGGTGTTTCCCAACCCCAGTACCGTTGCCCGAACATAATGCGCGGCCACGGTGGCATGACCACAGATGGGGACTTCTACTGTCGGTGTAAAATAGCGTATGCGCACATCACTCTCTTCGCTTTTTAGCAAAAAGGCGGTTTCCGAGTGACGAAGTTCACGGGCAATCAGCTGCATCTGCGCGTCGCTTAGCGTATCCGCATGTAAGACAACGCCAGCAGAGTTGCCGCGAAAGGGTTCGCTGGTGAAGGCGTCAACATGGTAAATCTGCGGTTTCATTGATGTTCTCCTTTGACTGAAGAATCATCATAGCCTGTGCGTTGCCGAATGACGACGCCCAGGCGTTTTTCTTTGCCCGGTAAGCGTACCCCCGGGCAAAGAGAATTAGCGGCGGGTACGAACAATCTGGTAGCGACGGGTGAAATACTCAAACGGCGCGCTCCAGACATGAACCAGGCGGGTGAACGGGAAGAGCAGGAAAATAGTCATTCCCAGCACCAGATGAACGCGGAAAACAAACGCCACACCGTTCAGCATTTCCGAAGACCCGCCGCGGAAGGTGACAATACTTTGCGCCCAGCCCACCAACTTCATCATTTCGCTGCCATCCGGATATTGCGCCGAAAACGGAATGGTGCTCAGGCCAAGCAGGCACTGAATCAGCAAAATGCTCATGATGATAATATCAGGTGTAGTGGATGTCGCCCGCACACGCTGATTGGTCAGACGACGCCACAGTAATCCCGCGCCGCCGATCAACGTTAATACGCCGCACACGCCGCCGAGGATCATCGCCATCTGCTGTTTTACCGCAATCGGCAGGAACCAGGCATACATCCAGTGTGGCGTCAGCATTCCAAACAGATGGCCAAAAAAGATCCCCAGAATGCCAATATGGAACAGATTCGACCATATCACCATCCCACGCTTATCCAACATCTGGCTGGACGACGCGCGCCAGGTATATTGTCCGTAGTCATAGCGCAGCCAACTGCCGAGGAAGAAGACCGTGGCGCAAATATAGGGGTAGATATCGTAAAAAAAGACGTTCAGGTACTGTATCATTTCGGGCCTCCCGCGCTGACGTCGACGTACTGCGGCGCCGCGTCCTGGCTAAAGCGTCGTTGATAATGGTGTAACGGTGAACTGTCACAGGTCGTGGCGTTATCTTCGATAAACTTCACCTGTTCTTCTTCCCAGACGGCATCCAGTGCCTGACGGGTATCATCCCGCGATTCCTGAACAATCTGTTTGGTGACACTGTCACTTGTAAGCGTACTGCCCGCCAGCGTCAGCAGGGCGTCAAACAGTTGATACCACGGCGCTCCTCGCTGTTTCAGACGACCGCCCAGTAGCGCCAGAATAGGGGCAATATTCTGTAATCCCTCGCGCGCTTCCGCTTCCGGCAACACGCTTAAGTACTCCAGATAGAACGGCAGGTGATCCGGCAGTTCGCGGCAGTTGAGCTGCAGGCCCACGGTTTCATACTGGCTTAACAAATCGACCATCGCCTGGCCGCGATCGCGGGACTCCGCATGAACATGCTCGAATAACAGCAATGAAGTGGCGCGCCCGCGGTCAAACACTTCACACCATTCTGCTTGTTTATCCAGTAACGGCGCATAAAGCAGCTCGCGAGTGAAGTCGGCCAGCATTGGCGCATCGTGTTGGATAAGGGCAAGCGCTTCATCCCGACATTCCCACAACTCGTCGTCCGGATACTCCATCAACAGGCCAATCGCTTTGAGGATTTGCATTATTCCCCCTCCGCTTTATCACGTACTTCGGTGATATTGATGGCATCAATACGGCTACTGTTGAACAGGTTGAATTTGGTATCCGAGCCGTGACAACCGTCGCCAAAAGTAAAGCCGCAGCCGTTGCGCTCCGGAAAGGCGTCGCGCGCCATTTCCCGATGGCTGGTGGGAATGACAAAACGATCTTCATAATTGGCAATCGCCAGGTAGCGATACATCTCTTCAACCTGTTGTACGCTCAGACCGACTTCCTCAATGGCACGGGTATCCGTCACGCCTTCAACCGTCTGCGAGCGCATGTAGTGGCGCATCGCCATCATCCGCTTTAGCGCCCGAATGACCGGACCGGTATCGCCCGCGCTGAGCATATTGGCCAGGTACTGGACCGGAATACGCAGCGTCTCCACCGCCGGCAGAATATTGCCATTGTGCGGCAACCCGCCCGCGTCGGCGTATGACTGGATGGGCGACAGCGGCGGTACGTACCAGACCATCGGCAGGGTACGGTATTCCGGGTGCAGCGGAAGCGCCAGCTTCCAGTCCATCGCCATTTTGTACACCGGCGACCGTTGGGCAGCGTCGATGACGTTTTGCGGGATGCCCTGTTTAAGCGCCTCTTCGATGACCGCCGGATCGTGCGGATTGAGAAACACATCACACTGACGTTCATACAAATCCGTCTCGTGTTCGGTACTGGCCGCTTCTTCAATCCTGTCGGCGTCGTAGAGCAGAACGCCAAGATAACGGATGCGCCCGACGCAGGTTTCCGAGCAAACGGTCGGCTGGCCGGATTCAATACGCGGATAGCAAAATATGCATTTCTCAGACTTGCCGCTCTTCCAGTTAAAGTAAATTTTTTTGTACGGGCAGCCGCTGATACACAAACGCCAGCCCCGGCATTTATCCTGGTCGATTAGCACGATGCCGTCTTCTTCACGCTTATAAATAGCGCCACTTGGGCAGGTGGCGACACAACTGGGGTTCAGGCAGTGTTCGCACAGGCGCGGCAGGTACATCATGAAGGTGTTTTCGAACTGACCGTACATCTCCTTTTGTATGTTGTCGAAGTTACGGTCGCGGGCGCGTTTTTCAAACTCGCCGCCGAGCAGCTCTTCCCAGTTTGGCCCCCAGATCACCTTGTCCATCCGTTTTCCGTCAATCAGTGAACGAGGACGGGCAGTGGGCTGATGCTTACTCTCCGGCGCAGTATGTAAATGCTGATAATCGAAGGTAAAGGGTTCATAGTAATCATCGATTTGCGGAATCACCGGGTTGGCGAAAATTTTGCTAATTACCCCCATTTTGCCGCCCAGACGGGGCCTTATCTTGCCATTAACATCACGAACCCAACCGCCTTGCCACTCCTGCTGGTCTTCCCAGTTTTTGGGATAGCCGATACCCGGTTTTGTTTCGACGTTATTGAACCATGCGTATTCCATCCCTTCACGTCCGGTCCAGACGTTTTTACAGGTGACGGAGCAGGTGTGACAGCCAATACATTTATCGAGATTCAGTACCATCCCAACCTGTGAGCGTATTTTCATTTTTTCGCCTCCTGTACCTGATCCCGGCCCTCATCATCCAGCCAGTTAATGTTTTTCATCTTCCTGATCATGATGAATTCATCGCGATTCGAACCCACGGTTCCGTAATAGTTGAAGCCGTAAGCCAGTTGCGCATAGCCGCCGATCATATGCGTCGGTTTTGGACAGACCCTGGTCACGGAGTTATGGATCCCGCCGCGCATCCCGGTCACTTCCGAGCCCGGAATATTCATAATTCGCTCCTGGGCGTGGTACATCATGGTCATACCCGGCGGAACGCGCTGGCTGACCACCGCACGAGCGGTAAGGGCGCCATTAGCGTTGAAGGCTTCAATCCAGTCGTTATCTTCAATACCCAATTCACGGGCATCGGCTTCGCTGATCCAGACAATCGGCCCGCCGCGCGACAAGGTCAGCATCAGCAGGTTTTCGCTGTAGGTGGAGTGAATTCCCCATTTCTGGTGCGGCGTCAGGAAGTTAAGCGCTTTTTCCGGGAAACCGTTGGGCGGAATTTCTCGCATTTCGCTGACGCTGCGGGTATCAATCGGCGGACGATATGCCACCAGGCTTTCGCCAAAAGCGCGCATCCACGCATGATCCTGATAGAGTTGTTGCCGCCCCGACAACGTGCGCCACGGGATCAGTTCATGTACGTTGGTATAGCCGGCGTTATAAGAGACATGTTCGCTTTCCAGTCCTGACCAGGTCGGGCTGGAGATAATTTTGCGCGGTTGCGCCTGGATATCACGAAAGCGAATTTTCTCATCTTCTTTATTGATGGCCAGATGGGTGTGCTCGCGCCCGGTCATCTCGCCCAACGCCTGCCAGGCTTTCACCGCCACCTGGCCGTTAGTTTCCGGCGCTAAGGCAAGAATCACTTCCGAAGCATCCAGCGCGGTGTCGATCCGCGGACGTCCTTTCGCCGGGCCATCGTGTTTGGTGTAATTGAGCTTACCGAGGAAATCGACTTCATCTTGCGTATTCCAGGCAATACCCTTACCGCCGTTGCCTAATTTATCCAGCAGGGGACCCAGCGAGGTAAAACGTTCATAGGTGGCCGGATAATCGCGTTCAACCACGACGATATTGGGGGCGGTTTTGCCCGGAATAAGTTCGCACTCGCCTTTACGCCAGTCGAGAATATTAAATGGCTGCGCCAGTTCCGCCGGGGAATCATGCTGGAGCGGGTGTAACACCACATCGGTTTCCTGTCCGAGATGTCCGACACACACTTCAGAAAAGACGCTGGCGATACCTTTGTAGATTTCCCAGTCGCTTTTGGATTCCCAGGCAGGATCGACCGCGGCGGAAAGGGGGTGGATAAACGGATGCATATCCGAGGTATTCATATCGTCTTTTTCATACCAGGTGGCGGTCGGCAAAACGATATCGGAAAACAGACAGGTACTGGACATACGGAAATCAAGCGTGACCAACAGATCGATCTTGCCCTCAATCGCGGCGGACTGCCATTCCACCTCTTCAGGCTTAATTCCTTCGCTGGAACCCAGCGCTTCGCCCTGGATACCGCTGTCGGTGCCCAGCAGATATTTGAGCATGTACTCATGACCTTTCCCGGAGGAGCCGAGCAGGTTAGAGCGCCAGACAAATAAATTTCGCGGGTGATTATGACCACTGTCAGGCTGTTCGCAGGAAAAACGGATAGCGCCTGATTTCAACGCCTGCACGGTATAATCCGCCGCAGACAGCCCGGCTTTATCGGCGCTCGCTTTCACGCTGAGCGGGTTAAGATTAAGCTGCGGCGCCGAGGGTAGCCAGCCCATACGTTCCGCGCGCACGTTGAAATCGATCAGGTGTCCGGAAAATTTAGCCGGATCGGCCAGCGGCGACAGCAACTCTTGCGCAGTCAGTTTTTCATAGCGCCACTGGCTGGCATGGTTGTAGAAAAACGAGGTACTGTTCATCTGACGCGGCGGGCGATTCCAGTCCAGCGCGAAGGCCAGCGGCAGCCAGCCGGTTTGCGGCCGCAGCTTTTCCTGGCCGACATAGTGCGCCCAGCCGCCGCCGGTTTGTCCAACACAGCCGCAGAACACCAGCATGTTAATCATCCCACGGTAATTCATATCCATGTGATACCAGTGATTCACTCCCGCGCCGAGGATGATCATTGAGCGACCGTGAGTTTTATGGGCGGTCTCGGCAAATTCACGCGCAATAGTTTCGATATGTCGACGCGGCACGCCGGTAATCTGTTCGCTCCAGGCCGGCGTGTAGGCTTTTACGTCGTTATAATTATTGGCGCTATGGCCGTCATCCAGACCACGATCCAGCCCATAATTCGCCAGCACCAGATCGTAAACGCTGACGACCATCCGCTCGCTACCGTCCGCCAGAGCCAGGCGTTTCACCGGTAACTGACGTACCAGCACAGGTTCCTGCCGCACGCTGCGAAAATGTGGGTTTTCGTTACCGCCAAAATAGGGGAAGGCGACACCCGCCACGTCATCATGCTGACCGAGTAAAGAGAGCGACAGTTCAGTTTCGACGCCCGCCGCCACCGGTTCAAGGTTCCATTTTCCCTTTTCGCCCCAGCGAAAACCGATAGAACCGTTGGGCGCGACCAGTTCGCCCGTACTGTTGAGCGCGACGGTTTTCCATTCCGGATTATTGGCTTCTCCCAGTCCATCCACCAGATCCGATGCGCGCATCATACGCCCCGGCACATAACTGCCGTCTGCGCGCTCATCCAACAGGACCAGCATTGGCATGTCGGTATAACGGCGGCAATAGTTAAGAAAATAGTCGCTGGGATTATCGAGATGAAACTCTTTTAAAATAACGTGACCCATGGCCATCGCCAGCGCGCTGTCGGTACCTTGCTTTGGCGCCAGCCACTGATCGCACAGTTTAGCGACTTCGGAATAGTCCGGGGTGATGGCGATCGTCTTAGTGCCTTTGTAGCGCACTTCAGTAAAGAAGTGGGCGTCCGGGGTACGCGTCTGCGGCACGTTAGAGCCCCAGGCAATAATGTAGGCTGAGTTATACCAGTCGGCAGACTCCGGCACATCAGTCTGCTCGCCCCAGGTCATTGGCGACGCGGGTGGAAGATCGCAATACCAGTCATAGAAGCTCAGACAAGTACCGCCAAGCAGTGACAGATAACGTGTTCCGGCGGCGTAAGAAACCATCGACATCGCCGGAATAGGTGAAAACCCCGCCACACGATCCGGACCATAGGTTTTGATTGTCCAGACGTTAGCGGCGGCAATGAGCTGATTCAGCTCTTTCCAGTTCGAACGAATAAAGCCGCCATGTCCGCGCACCTGTTTGTAACTTTGGCATTTTTGCGGGTCGTTCATTATAGATTCCCATGCCAGTACCGGATCGCTGTGCCGGGAAAGGGCCTCGCGCCACAGTTCTATCAGCCGCTTACGCACCAGAGGGTATTTCAGACGGTTGGCGCTATAGAGATACCAGGAGTAGCTGGCGCCGCGCGGGCAGCCGCGCGGTTCATGGTTCGGTAAATCAGGACGCGTGCGCGGGTAGTCGGTTTGCTGGGTTTCCCACGTCACCAGACCGTTTTTGACATAAATTTTCCAGCTACAGGAGCCCGTGCAGTTGACGCCGTGGGTTGAGCGCACGATCTTATCAAACTGCCAGCGCTGGCGATAACTGTCTTCCCAGTCGCGGTTGGTATGCATCACCTGACCATGGCCGTCGGCAAAGGTATCGCCTTTTTGTTTAAAGTAACGAAAGCGATCCAACAGTTTACTCATGACATTTCTCCTGCTTCGATAAATTTTCCGCCATCCTGTCGATTTGGCGTTAAACCATTGCCGGATGGCCGTCCTACAGGTGCGTATGTTGTTATTGTTGTTTAGGCTTACGACGCCCGTAGACCAGCCAGGTCAGCAGGACGCAAGCGATGTAAAACAGCAAAAAGATTTTCATGGCGCCCACCGGCGAGCCGGTCAAGGCCAAAGAGGTGCCAAACGCTTTTGGAATAAAGAAGCCGCCCACAGCGCCAATAGCGGAGATAAAACCGAGCGCGGCGGCGGTATCCGTCACCGCTTCGCGCTGCGCCTGCTCATCGCTCCCGCCGCGCAGTTTGACGTTGTAGAGCGTGATCTGACGGAAGATCACCGCAATCATCTGAAAGGTAGAACCGCTGCCGAGACCCGCTGTCAAAAACAGGCCCATAAAAACAAGATAGAACGCGCTAAAGCTGCCTGCGCCGGAGCCTGGCAGCGTGAGGAATAGCAGGGCGGTAAACAGCGCCATAAAGATAAAATTAATGAGCGTGACGCGAACGCCGCCGAATTTATCGGAGATCACGCCGCCTGCCGATCGCGCCAGCGCGCCGATAAAGGGGCCAAAGAACGCCAGTTGCAGAATGTTTACGTCGGGAAATTGCGTTTTGGCGAGCATGGCGAAACCTGCGGAAAAGCCGATGAATGACCCGAATGTCGCCAGGTACAGCAGGCTAAGCAGCCACAGGTGCAGACGTTTTAGCACCGGCAATTGCGAGGCGACAGACGCTTTTGAACTGCCGATATCGTTCATACCAAACCAGGCGGCAAGCGTCGCGACAGCCAGTAACGGCACCCAGATCCAGGCGGCGTTAGTGAGGGCGAGCAGGGAGCCATCAGGTTGTGGCACGCCCCGGACGCCTAAAAAAGCAAATATCGGCAGAAAAATAACCAGCGGCGCAAGCAACTGCATCACACTGACGCCAAGATTTCCCAGTCCGCCGTTAATACCCAACGCGCTACCTTGTCTGGCTTTTGGAAAGAAAAAACTGATGTTGCCCATACTGGACGCGAAGTTTGCCCCCGCAAAACCGCACAACAGAGCGATGAGCATAAATACCCCGAAAGGGGTGGCAGGATTTTGCACGGCGAATCCCAGCCAGGAGCAGGGAATAATCAATATTACGGTACTTAATACGGTCCATTTACGACCACCAAACAGTGGTACCATAAAGGAGTAGGGAACGCGTAATATTGCGCCGGAAAGAGAAGGTAATGCGGTTAATAAAAAGAGTTGGTCGGTGGTAAAATTAAATCCAATTTTATTGAGGTTGACGGCAACAGCGCTAAACAACATCCAGACGCAAAATGCCAGGAGCAAACAACTTACTGAAATCCATAAGTTTCTTCTGGCGATGCCTTTCCCTTTATTCTCCCAGAAGGCTGGATTTTCGGGTCGCCAGTCACTCAAGAGATAACGGTTATAATTCTCGTTTTGTCGTGTCATTTTACCCCTCACATGCGCATATCATTTGAAGAAAAACACAAAAAAGAGACAGAGCGTCACGCGCTCTTTTGAGAACTTATTGAAGTTTTTTTAGAATATTGAGTGAAAGAATAGATAAAAAACCAGGCCAGCGCGGCGCGATGAGGAGATATGACGTTTCTTAATTGTTACTATTTGTAAATTAAAAGCGATTTTTATTAAATTATTTGTAACTTTACGCAAAGAGTTCAAGCGTAATCATACGATCCAGATGGAATTTAAACGCGGGATCGGCCATTTCCGGAATCCCCAGTACATACATACCGTCCAGCCCGCACACCAGTGCGATAAGCCGCCAGGCGATATCCGTGGCGTTAGCAGTAAACGTAAATTCTCCTGCCTGTTTGCCCTGCTCGATAATTGTGACCGTTTCCTCATGCCACATCTGCATCGTGAGGAGATAAGCATCTCTGATGTGCGGATCCCGATCGGCCAGAATTTGCGCCTCTCGCCACAATTTTATGTAAGGCTCAAAGCCGCCGTCTTCGCTACCCAACATAGCGTGAAGCCGTGCACGCCAGGTGGCGGGCGGCGGAACTTGCCCGGCATCAAGCAGGGTGCGGATCAAATGGACAAAGGCCAGCGCTTTGAGCTCGCCCGCCGAGCTGAAGTGGTGATGCACCTGGCCGGCGGCGACATCGGCTTCTGATGCGATTCGTCGCACCGTCATGGCGGCAAATCCCTCTGCCAGCGCCACGCGCATCGCCGCTTGCAGGATCACTTCGCGGCGTTCATCCCGGTTAAGGTAACTCATATTTTCCCCACATTAGCCAATGCGCGCAGTGTAACAAAAAGCTGGACATTCGTTCAACTTACCGTAGGATCCTGAAACTGGACAAGCGTCCAAATTTGAGTTTTTGAAGGGAGAGTTATGTTTCGTCAGTGGTTAACGTTAGTCATTATTGTGCTGGTCTATATTCCTGTCGCCATTGATGCCACGGTCTTGCATGTCGCCGCCCCGACACTGAGTATGAGACTGGGGGCCAGCGGCAACGAGCTGCTGTGGATCATTGATATTTATTCTTTGGTCATGGCTGGCATGGTGTTGCCGATGGGCGCGCTTGGCGATCGTATCGGTTTTAAACGCCTGCTGATGCTGGGCGGGACGCTCTTTGGCCTGGCATCACTGGCGGCGGCGTTTTCGCATACCGCCAGTTGGCTTATCGCCACCAGGGTATTACTGGCTATTGGCGCGGCGATGATTGTACCGGCGACGCTGGCCGGAATACGCGCTACCTTTTGTGAAGAGAAGCATCGCAACATGGCGCTGGGCGTCTGGGCAGCGGTAGGTTCGGGCGGAGCGGCGTTTGGGCCGCTCATCGGCGGCATATTATTAGAGCATTTTTACTGGGGATCGGTTTTCCTGATCAACGTGCCGATTGTGCTGGTCGTCATGGGCTTAACCGCCCGCTATGTTCCTCGCCAGGCGGGCCGTCGCGATCAACCGCTCAATCTTGGCCATGCGGTGATGCTGATTATTGCCATTTTGCTGTTGGTCTATAGCGCTAAAACCGCGCTGAAAGGGAATTTGTCGCTGTGGGCCATCTCGCTTACCCTGCTTACCGGCACGCTGCTCCTGGGACTCTTTATCCGCACACAGCTTGCGACATCGCGTCCGATGATTGATATGCGACTATTTACCCATCGCATTATCCTGAGCGGCGTCGTGATGGCGATGACCGCGATGATCACTCTGGTGGGTTTTGAGCTGCTGATGGCGCAAGAGCTACAGTTTGTTCACGGGCTATCGCCTTATGAGGCCGGGGTATTTATGCTGCCGGTGATGGTCGCCAGTGGATTCAGCGGGCCGATTGCGGGCGCGCTGGTCTCGCGTCTGGGGTTACGGCTGGTCGCGACGGGCGGCATGGCGTTAAGCGCGCTGAGTTTTTATGGCCTGGCGATGACGGATTTCAGCACCCAACAATGGCAGGCCTGGGGGCTGATGGCGCTGCTGGGATTTAGCGCCGCCAGCGCATTGCTGGCTTCCACGTCGGCAATTATGGCCGCTGCGCCGGCAGAAAAAGCGGCGGCGGCCGGCGCGATAGAAACGATGGCTTATGAACTGGGCGCGGGACTGGGCATCGCCATTTTCGGCCTGTTGTTAAGCCGTAGCTTCTCCGCGTCTATCCGTCTGCCTGCCGGGCTTGAGGCGCAAGAGATTGCCAGAGCGTCATCTTCAATGGGAGAAGCCGTGCAGTTGGCGAATAGCCTGCCGCCCACGCAGGGGCAGGCAATACTGGACGCCGCCAGACACGCCTTTATCTGGTCGCATAGCGTGGCGTTAAGCAGCGCCGGGAGTATGCTTCTTTTGCTGGCGGTAGGGATGTGGTTCAGCCTGGCAAAAGCCCAACGCCGATAACATAACGCCTGATGAGATAAGCGCTTAATGCGCTAGCTGGCAGGGGGAGTCCATTTCCTCAACCTCTTTACCGCTGAGGCGTGCGTATTGCCCCGTCAGTCGCCAGAAGGCAGGCTGGGTTTCGGTATAAATTTCCGCAGCCAGAATCAGCCGACGGCGATCAACTTCGTTCAGTTCCAGTAAGGTCCAGGGAATAAAATAACGATCGGTATCGGTAAGCCGAAACCACAGCGGACACCCGCAGCCGGAACAGAAGTAGCGTTCGCCGCGCGAAGAGGATGAAAAGTATGGCGGTTCCGGGGAAAGGGGGGCTAGCTGTGGTTGCCCGCAGGCTTCCAGATACATGGCTATTCCACCCGACCATTTTTGACACAGCGTACAATGGCAGGCATAGACATCCAGCATTTCGACGTCAACGGTAAAATGGCTTTGTCCGCAAAGACAACGACCAGTGAACGTCTGCACGGCATACTCCTTATGACCGAGTCTACATCAAGAGAAAAAGCCAGCCCTGAAAGGACTGGCTTTGTATTCAGACTACAACAAAATTAGAACTGGTAGTTCAGACCAACAGCAACGATGTTGTCGGTAGACACTTTAGCCGCTTTGGTGAAGTCGCTGTCGTCCAGCAGGTTGATTTTGTAATCAACGAAGGTGGACATGTTTTTGTTGAAGTAGTAGGTAGCACCGACATCGATGTACTCAACCAGATCCTGGTCGCCGTAAGTACCCAGGTTTTTACCTTTGGATTTCAGGTAAGCGATGGACGGACGCAGACCGAAGTCGAACTGATACTGAGCAACTGCTTCAAAGTTCTGGGTTTTATTCGCGATAAACGCATCACCCGCTGAATCTTCACCAAAGGTGGTCATGTTCAGCGTTTCGGAGTAGGTGGTCGCCAGGTAGATGTTGTTCGCATCATATTTCAGACCAGCAGCCCAGACTTCAGCGTTTTTACCCGCAGCATTCAGGTTGCTCGCTGCTTTCACCTGGTTGTTAGTACGGTCAGACTTCGCATAGGCCGCACCTACGCCAAAACCTTCGTACTCATACGTTGCGGACAGACCGAAACCGTCGCCGTTAGACTCGTACGCGCCGTCACGGTCGTTTTTGCCCTGGTACTGCGCGGCAAAGTTCAGACCTTCAACCAGGCCAAAGAAGTCAGTGTTACGGTAGGTGGCAACACCAGTAGTACGGCCAGTCATGAAGACGTCAGTCTGAGTCCAGGTATCGCCACCAAACTCTGGCAGAACGTCGGTCCATGCGCCGATGTCGTAAGCAACGCCGTAGTTACGACCGTAGTCGAAAGAACCGTAGTCAGCGAATTTCAGACCAGCAAACGCCAGACGGGTTTTGTCTTTGTCAGCGCCCTGGCTTTCAGTACGGTTGCCTTTGAATTCATATTCCCACTGGCCAAAACCGGTTAACTGATCGTTGATCTGCGTTTCGCCTTTAAAGCCCAGACGCGCGTAAGTTTTGTCACCATCACTTCCGTTATCATCAGAGAAATAATGCTGAGCGTGAACTTTACCGTACAGATCCAGTTTATTGCCGTCTTTGTTATATACCTCGGCTGCATTTACAACGCCTGCTGCCAACAGGGAAGTCACTGCCACTGCCACTAACTTAAGTTTCATTTTAATAATCCTTATAATTTTCTTAGCGTGTTTCCTCAACCATTGTTAAACGAGGCGTTTGTCAATGGCAGACTATTTTTAAATGACGGAGTGGCATAAGTTCAATAATAAGTTTCATAAGATTACAAATTATTTTAATTTGTGTGATCGAGATCTCCTTAATACATTTGAGAGTATTAATTCAAATAGGGACTGTCTAATAAGATATATTTTCGGAGGGAACTATTGGGCTGTTTATGGTTTTATTTTTGGTAGTAACGACTGATTATTATATGCACTAATAACAGTTGCGAGCTAACGTTAATTATATATTTGTTAATATAATTATATCATTATATTAACATATTTAACGATTTTATAAAATTCATTTTTACCAGCGCAATCCTGGTATGGCGCTGGAGGAGCACGTGAAAATGGAAAATCGTCAAATACACACAGGCGATAGATAAAAGCGTAGTTGTGTTATGAAGAGTGTCAAGGTGCAGCGGGTCGATTTAATATCAACATCGGCCCGCCCGTCGCTATTAGCGCCGCCGCGTTGCCAGCCAACAAAGTAGTGAACCTACGCAAACCATGACTGCGCCTTGCCAGAAGGAGAATGACAGTGGTGAGCTGAGTAACAGCGCGGCCAGAGCAGAGGACATGACGGGGGTAAAATAAGACCCTACGGCCATGATAGTCACATTGCCATGAAGTATGCCCACATTCCATGCGGCGTAGGCAAACCCTAACGTTAATGCCGCGGTAAAAAGTTTAGCAATCACCGGTAGGCTAAATATCATGGCAGGTTGCGGCGTAAGAAAATAGTGTAACCACAGCGCCAGGGCGGTGAGTAACACAAAGACGGTGATACCGTTAAAACCACGCGCATATTTATTTGTGACGGTGCAGTACGTCGCCCATATAAACGCCCCAAGAAATGCCAGTAAATAACTTAGCGGACTGGTGGCGACATTGCTGATAATTTCTCCTGGATTAAGACCATTCTCGCCCCCCAGAACCCAGCAAACGCCAGTAAGTGCAATAAGCAATCCAGGAACAATAAGCCAGTTAGTTTTTTGCCCATTAAAAAGAATGGCAAACAGAATGGTCAGGCTGGGCCATAAATAGTTAACCATGCCGACTTCGATAGCCTGATGGCGAGTGGCGGCATAACCGAGAGAAAGCGCCAGGCATATTTCATAACTGACAAACAGTACGCTGCCTGCGATGAGGTATCGCCCCGGGAAACGGCGGATATCAGGTAATCCGACGGTAAAAATCAGCAGCAGGCCGCTTAATGAATAGATCATGGCTGCGCCGCCTACCGGTCCAAGACCTTCGCTGACGCCGCGAATTAACCCAACCATCGTGCTCCACAGAACGATGGCAACAAGCCCTATTAGCGTTGCTTTTTGTGATGTCATGCTTTGTGACTGTCCTGAATACCGCGCAAAATAAACTGCCACTTATAGCACTTTTTCCGAGGGCGATGCCATGCAGTGTCATTTTTTAGTACCTCCCTGGAGTTATTGCAGTTTAAAAATAGGGCTATTTAATAGCGGAACCGTTTCAATATTGATTTGACGCAAAAAAGTTATCGATTTTGCTGTTAGTTTCCTCGCGAAGTTATACACGCATCCTGGGCTGGGGTTTTGCTGCAGTTCGAAGGAGGCGTGCATCCGTGGAAAAAAGAGGAAAGCAATGGACGTCAGCCGCAGACAATTTTTTAAAATCTGCGCGGGCGGTATGGCGGGAACAACGGTGGCCGCACTGGGTTTTACCCCTAAAATGGCCCTGGCTCAGGCGCGAAACTATAAGCTGTTGCGCGCAAAAGAGATCCGTAACTCCTGCACATACTGTTCCGTAGGTTGCGGGCTATTAATGTATAGCCTGGGAGATGGGGCAAAAAACGCGAAAGAAGCGATTTACCATATTGAAGGCGACCCGGATCATCCGGTAAGCCGTGGCGCGCTGTGCCCGAAAGGGGCCGGTTTGCTGGACTATGTTCACAGTGAAGATCGCCTACGCTATCCGGAATACCGCGCGCCGGGTTCCGACAAGTGGCAGCGCATTAGCTGGGATGACGCTTTCACTCGTATTGCTAAATTAATGAAAGCCGACCGCGACGCCAACTTTATTGAAAAGAATGAGCAGGGCGTCACGGTTAACCGCTGGCTCTCTACCGGGATGCTGTGCGCCTCGGCGGCCAGCAATGAAACGGGTATGCTGACGCAGAAGTTTGCGCGTTCTCTCGGTATGCTGGCGGTAGATAACCAGGCGCGCGTCTGACACGGACCAACGGTAGCAAGTCTTGCTCCAACATTTGGTCGCGGTGCGATGACCAACCACTGGGTGGATATTAAAAACGCCAACGTCGTGATGGTGATGGGCGGCAATGCCGCAGAAGCGCATCCGGTGGGTTTCCGCTGGGCGATGGAAGCGAAAAATAATAACGATGCGACGCTGATTGTCGTTGATCCACGCTTTACGCGTACGGCGTCGGTGGCGGATATCTATGCGCCAATACGTTCCGGTACAGACATTACCTTTCTGTCCGGCGTTTTGCTGTACCTGATCGAAAATAACAAAATCAACGCTGAATACGTTAAGCATTACACCAACGCCAGCCTGCTGGTGCGGGAAGACTTTACGTTCGAAGACGGTCTTTTCAGCGGCTATGACGCCCAAAAGCGTCAGTACGATAAATCCTCCTGGAACTACCAGTTCGATGAAAACGGCTATGCCAAACGTGATGAAACGTTGACGCACCCACGCTGTGTGTGGAATCTGCTGAAGCAGCACGTTTCGCGCTATACGCCGGACGTCGTGGAAAACATCTGCGGTACGCCGAAAGCGGACTTCCTGAAGGTGTGTGAGGTGTTGGCCTCTACCAGCGCGCCGGATCGCACTACCACCTTCCTGTATGCGCTGGGCTGGACCCAACATACCGTCGGGGCGCAGAACATCCGTACTATGGCGATGATCCAGTTGCTGCTCGGCAATATGGGGATGGCTGGCGGCGGTGTGAACGCCTTGCGCGGCCACTCTAATATTCAGGGTTTAACGGATTTAGGACTGCTCTCCACCAGCCTGCCGGGCTACCTGACGCTGCCATCGGAAAAACAGGCCGATCTGCAAACTTATCTGGCAGCGAATACCCCCAAAGCGACGCTGGCCGATCAGGTCAACTACTGGGGTAATTATCCTAAGTTCTTCGTCAGCCTGATGAAATCTTTCTATGGCGATGCAGCGCAGAAAGAGAATGACTGGGGCTTTGCCTGGCTGCCTAAGTGGGATCAGTCCTATGACGTGATCAAATATTTCAACATGATGGATAGCGGGAAAGTCACCGGCTATTTCTGTCAGGGCTTTAACCCGGTGGCGTCCTTCCCGGACAAAAACAAAGTGGTGCAAAGCTTAAGCAAACTGAAGTATCTGGTCGTTATCGATCCGCTGGTGACTGAAACGTCAACGTTCTGGCAGAACCACGGCGAATCTAATGATGTCGATCCGACAACGATCCAGACCGAAGTCTTCCGTCTGCCGTCTACCTGTTTTGCGGAAGAGGATGGCTCTATCGCTAACTCCGGTCGCTGGTTACAGTGGCACTGGAAAGGTCAGGACGCGCCGGGCGAAGCGCGTAACGACGGCGAGATTCTGGCCGGTATTTACCATCGTCTGCGTGAAATGTATCGCGCAGAAGGCGGTAAAGGCGCCGAACCACTATTGAAGATGAGCTGGAATTACAAGCAGCCGGATGAACCGCATTCGGAAGAAGTGGCGAAAGAGAACAACGGCTATGCGCTGGAAGATCTCTATGACGCCAACGGTACACTGCTTGCCAGGAAAGGCCAGTTGTTGAGCAGCTTTGCATTACTGCGCGATGACGGTACGACATCCTCCTCCTGCTGGATTTATACCGGTAGCTGGACGGAGCAGGGCAACCAGATGTCCAGACGTGATAACGCCGACCCGTCAGGGCTTGGCAATACACTGGGTTGGGCGTGGGCGTGGCCGCTAAACCGTCGCGTATTGTATAACCGCGCTTCGGCGGACCCGCAGGGTAAACCGTGGGATCCAAAACGGATGCTGATCCAGTGGAACGGCGCGAAGTGGACAGGGAACGATATTCCGGACTTTAACAACGCGGCGCCGGGGAGCGGGACCAATCCATTTATCATGCAGCCGGAAGGGCTGGGACGTCTGTTTGCTATTGATAAAATGGCGGAAGGACCGTTCCCTGAGCATTACGAGCCGATGGAAACGCCGCTGGGCACTAACCCGCTGCACCCGAATGTGGTCTCGAACCCGGCTGCGCGTCTGTATGAAGAAGATGCGCTGCGCATGGGTAAGAAGGAGCAGTTTCCGTACGTGGGCACGACTTACCGCCTCACAGAGCATTTCCATACCTGGACCAAACATGCGCTACTTAACGCTATCGCTCAGCCGGAACAGTTTGTGGAGATCAGTGAGACGCTGGCGGCAGCGAAAGGTATTGCTAACGGCGACTATGTGAAGGTGAGCAGTAAACGCGGGTTTATTCGCGCGGTCGCGGTGGTAACTCGTCGTCTTCGCACCCTGCATGTCAACGGTCAGCAGGTTGAAACGGTGGGGATCCCGATTCACTGGGGCTTTGAGGGTGTCGCGCGCAAAGGCTATATCGCCAATACTCTGACGCCAAATGTCGGTGATGCCAACTCGCAAACGCCGGAATACAAAGCGTTTTTAGTTAACATCGAGAAGGCGTAAGGGAGGCGAACATATGTCTATGGAAACGCAGGACATTATTAAACGGTCCGCAACAAACGCCATCACGCCGCCTCCGCAGGCGCGTGATTACAAAGCCGAAGTCGCGAAACTGATCGACGTCTCCTCCTGTGTCGGCTGTAAAGCCTGCCAGGTAGCCTGTTCTGAATGGAACGATATTCGCGATAACGTTGGCCATTGTGTCGGGGTGTACGATAACCCTGCCGATCTCAGCGCCAAGTCCTGGACGGTGATGCGCTTTACCGAAACCGAGCAGAACGGCAAGCTGGAGTGGCTGATTCGTAAAGATGGTTGTATGCACTGTGAAGATCCAGGCTGTCTTAAAGCCTGTCCATCTGCCGGGGCTATCATCCAGTACGCGAACGGGATTGTTGATTTTCAATCTGAACACTGTATCGGCTGTGGTTACTGTATCGCCGGGTGTCCGTTTAATATTCCGCGCCTCAACAAAGAGGACAACCGCGTTTATAAATGTACGCTCTGCGTCGATCGCGTCAGCGTGGGCCAGGAACCGGCCTGCGTCAAAACTTGTCCGACCGGGGCGATTCACTTCGGCACCAAAAAAGAGATGCTGGAACTGGGTGAGCAACGCGTGGAGAAGTTAAAAGCGCGCGGCTTTGAACATGCCGGTATCTACAACCCGCAGGGCGTCGGCGGCACGCACGTCATGTATGTGCTGCACCATGCCAATCAGCCGGAGTTGTACCACGGCTTGCCGAAAGATCCGCAGATCGATACCTCAATCAATCTGTGGAAAGGGGCACTAAAACCGCTGGCCGCAGCGGGCTTTATCGCCACTTTCGCCGGTCTGATTTACCACTACATCGGTATTGGCCCGAATAAAGAAACGGACGACGATGAGGAGGATCATCATGAGTAAGTCGAAAATGATTGTGCGCACGAAATTTGTCGACCGCGCCTGTCACTGGACGGTGGTGATCTGCTTCTTCCTGGTAGCGCTGTCGGGGATTTCGTTTTTCTTCCCGACGCTACAATGGCTGACGCAAACCTTCGGCACGCCGCAGATGGGACGTATTTTGCACCCGTTCTTCGGTATTGCCATTTTCATCGCGCTGATGTTTATGTTCGTGCGTTTCGTCCACCACAACATCCCGGATAAAAAAGATATTCCGTGGCTGAAAAATATTGTCGAAGTATTGAAAGGCAATGAGCATAAGGTGGCGGATGTCGGTAAATACAATGCCGGACAGAAGATGATGTTCTGGTCCATTATGAGCATGATTTTTGTGCTGCTGGTGACTGGCGTGATTATCTGGCGTCCGTATTTCGCGCAGTATTTCCCCATGCAGGTGGTGCGTTATAGCCTGTTGATTCATGCGGCGGCGGGCATTATTTTAATGCACGCGATCCTCATCCATATGTATATGGCATTTTGGGTGAAAGGCTCGATTAAAGGCATGATCGAAGGGAAGGTCAGCCGTCGCTGGGCGAAGAAACATCATCCACGCTGGTATCGTGAAATCGAGAAGGCAGAAGCAAAAAAAGAGAGCGAAAAAGGTATTCAGTAATTCTTTCGCGATCTGATAAACAAGGCGCTATCCTCGTAGCGCCTTGTTTTCATCTGCTGTCTGTATACTCAGACGACCACAGCAAATCGTTTAACGGCGGAAATCGATGACCATACGGCCACGAATTTGTCCCTGTTCCATCTCTTTAAAAATAACGTTGATATCTTCAAGCGGACGTAAAGCGACTTTTGGCACGACTTTTCCTTCCGCCGCAAACTGGAAGGCTTCGGTCAGATCCTGGCGTGTCCCCACCAACGAACCGACAACCTGAATGCCATCCAGCACCAGGCGAGGGATATCAAGGTTCATGGCTTCTGGCGGCAGCCCGACTGCCACCACGCGGCCTCCGGCGCGAACGGCATCTACTGCGGAATTAAACGCCGCCTTAGCGACCGCGGTAACCACCGCTGCGTGCGCGCCACCGGTTTTTTCCTGCACAATTTTAGCCGCATCTTCCGTACGTGAATTAATGGTCAGATCTGCGCCCATTTCCTCGGCCAGTTTCAGTTGTCCATCATTGACATCAATGGCGATCACTTTCGCATTGAAAACGTTTTTCGCGTACTGCAAGGCCAGATTACCCAGACCGCCCAGACCGTAGATGGCAATCCACTGGCCAGGTTTAATATGAGAAATCTTCACCGCTTTATAGGTGGTAACGCCCGCGCAGGTAATACTACTTGCCGCCGCAGAGTCCAGACCTTCCGGTACTTTCACCGCATAATCCGCGACGACAATACACTCTTCGGCCATGCCGCCATCTACCGTGTAACCGGCATTTTTCACGTTGCGGCATAAGGTTTCATTGCCCGTATTGCAATACTCACAGTGTCCGCATCCTTCATAAAACCACGCGACACTCGCGCGATCGCCGGGTTTCAGCGAGGTGACACCGGGACCGACTTCCGCCACGACGCCAATGCCTTCGTGTCCCAGAATGACGCCGGTTTTGTCACCGAAATCGCCGTTTTTCACGTGTAGATCGGTATGGCATACGCCGCAGCACTCCATTTTTAGCAAAGCTTCACCGTGGCGAAGGGGACGCAGCGTTTTCTCAGTAACATCAACCTGATGATCTTGTGTGACAACAGCAGCTTTCATAACCTTCTCCTTTTATTAATAGTGAACTGCATAGCAGGTAAGTAATAGCAGGTAAGGCGCTATTACCTCTTTAGGATTAATATTTCTGATGAGTTATGCAAGGCGGCAGAAATACAATGTAATAGCTTAGCCAGGATTATCCTGATAAATCCCCGTTCAATACATAAAGGTGGCTAATATTAGTAGCTTGACAAATAAGCAGGGAAAGGAATTCAGGTGTGTCGACAGACTCACTAAAACTAAAGAAGAAAGTGATATCCGGCGGCATTCACCGCCGGGTACGTATTAAATGGAAGTCCGACGGTAGTCGCGGTATTCCGGTTTCCAGAAGTTATCGTCAATCGCCTGTTGCAGCGCTTCCGCTGAGGTTTTCACCGCTACGCCTTGTTGCTGCGCCATTTTACCTACGGCAAAAGCGATAGCGCGCGACACGACCTGGATGTCTTTAAGCGCTGGTAACACTAATCCTTCGCCGTTATTCACCAGCGGAGAATGTTTCGCCAGCGTCTCACTGGCTGACATCAGCATTTCATCAGTAATGCGCGATGCGCCGGAAGCGATAACCCCAAGTCCGATGCCGGGGAAAATATAGGCGTTATTACATTGTGCGATCGGATAAACCTTATCTTTCCAGATGACCGGCGAGAATGGACTGCCGGTTGCCACCAGCGCGTTGCCTTCCGTCCAGGCGATAATGTCCTGTGGCGTGGCCTCCACGCGAGAGGTGGGATTAGAGAGCGGCATGACGATCGGGCGAGGGCAATGCTTATGCATCTCGCGGATGATCTCTTCAGTAAAGAGCCCGGTCTGGCCGGAAACCCCGATCAGGATATCCGGCTTCACGTTACGCACCACATCCAGCAGCGACAGCACGTCATTTTCGGTATCCCAGTGCTGGAGATTGTCGCATTTCTGCACCAGTTTTGCCTGGAACGGCAATAAATTAGGCATCCGGTCCGTCAACAGGCCGAAGCGATCGACCATAAAAACGTTCTGTCGGGCGGCATCTTCGCTTAAACCTTCACGCTGAGTCTGCGCGATGATTTGTTCAGCAATCCCACATCCGGCGGAACCCGCGCCGAGGAAAACGATTTTCTGCTCGCTAAGCTGACTGCCGGCAGCGCGGCTGGCGGCGATCAACGTACCGACGGTCACGGCTGCGGTGCCCTGAATATCATCGTTAAAGGAGCAAATCTCATCACGATAGCGCGTCAACAGCGGCATTGCGTTTTTCTGCGCGAAATCTTCAAACTGTAGCAGGATATCTGGCCAGCGCTGCTTAACGGCCTGAATAAACTCATCGACAAACGCATAATACTCATCGTCGGTAATGCGCGGATGACGCCAGCCCATGTAAAGCGGATCGTTGAGTAACTGTTGATTGTTGGTGCCGACATCCAGCACAACGGGAAGGGTATAGGCCGGACTAATGCCGCCGCAGGCTGTGTATAATGACAGCTTACCGATAGGGATCCCCATCCCGCCGATGCCCTGATCGCCAAGCCCCAGAATCCGTTCGCCATCCGTCACCACAATAACTTTAATGTTGTGGTTAGGCACATTCTGCAAAATGTCGTCCATATTGTGACGGTTCGGATAAGAGATAAATACGCCGCGCGCCCGGCGATAAATCTCAGAGAAGCGCTCACAGGCCGCGCCCACGGTCGGGGTATAGATAACCGGCATCATCTCTTCAAGATGGTTTTGCACCAGTCGATAAAAGAGCGTTTCGTTGGTATCCTGGATGTTACGCAGGTAAATATGCTTATCGATTTCTGTTTTAAACCCCTGATACTGGAGCCAGGCGCGTTCGGCCTGTTCTTCAATCGACTCGACGACCTCTGGCAGCAGCCCTGACAAATTGAAGTTACGGCGCTCTTCTACGCTAAAAGCGCTGCCTTTGTTTAACAGGGGGAACTCCAGCAATACAGGGCCAGCGTAAGGGATATAAAGGGAACGTGCTTTCTTGGTTGTAGTTTCCATGTTACTCACTCTTTTTCGAATAACTGTCCCTGGCACCGTCGTTTATCATCATATATTGCCTTCCACCAGGGAACCGACCCTGAGTATAAAGCATTGTGAGACGTTAAGGTCATTCCTATAAACAAAAACACCATTGCAGATGCAATGGTGTTTAACGTCATTTCAGGACTGTACGATTACTTTTGGCTATCGGCGCGGCGCTTTCTGCCGGTTGGGTTATTCACCACGCTGCTGGTGTCGCCTTCAGTAACAACCTTACGCTGGTTGGAAATTCTGTAATCCAGTCCAAGTATATGACGAGCCTGACGGTTCGATTTCATGTTAACTCCTCAATCCTGTTGCTAGTTTTAAGGACAAATTCGCTTACGCGAAAGAAACGTAACCCCTAAGGTTGCCGATACAGCATAGCAGGTTTTACAGAGTCGGGTGCTGCCCGCTTACCACATAGTTGATGGTCTGCTGGTAGATGTCACTGAGGATGTCATTGTCGGAAGCCTCAACCCATTTGGTCAGCTCCATTAAAATATCATCTTCAGTGACAACGCCTAACTCCGCGCGTAATCCTTGTTCAATCGCGTTGACCAGGGCCGGTTGTGCTGCTGAGGTATTTGCTGAGTGATAAGTAAACATATAATGCCTCCGTGAACATGTATTTATTTAGTACGGCTCGCAGAAAATTAATTCGTATTCAGCATGGCAAATATTTTTGCGGCTGTGGTTAAGATTAGTCCTGGAGTTATTTTAACGCAAGGCGGAACTCTAATTGTTTACCCCTGAAGAAAATATATTACGTTTGCCAATTACATATCCTCATACAAATAGTGGTCAATTAATATACATTTAAAAGGCTACTTATTGTGATTTTTATCCTTTATTACAATGGGATAGGATAAATCTCAATATACATATAAAATATACATAATGGAATACGCCTCCAGAAGAAAAAGTAAGGACAAAAGGAGGGATATATTCTTTAAAGAAAGGGAGCCCTGTTGGTTTAATATTCATCACTGAAAAAGCATACAACTATTTTCTATATCTGAAGTGCGGGTAATCGACAACATGCTACCTCCATCGGCATGGACAACGCAGATTAGCAGCATGGTCTATACTTTATTTTTTGAGCCAACAGGAGAGCAAAAATGACAATCCATAAGAAAGGTCAGGCACACTGGGAAGGCGACATCAAACGGGGTAAAGGTACTGTATCAACAGAAAGCGGCGTGCTTAATCAACAACCGTATGGATTCAATACCCGGTTCGAAGGCGCGCAGGGAACCAACCCGGAAGAGTTAATTGGCGCCGCACATGCGGCCTGTTTCTCCATGGCGCTATCACTCATGCTGGGAGAGGCTGGATTTACGCCGACATCCATTGACACCACCGCTGACGTATCGCTTGATAAGGTGGAGGCGGGCTTCGCCATTACCAAAATTGCGCTACAAAGCAAAGTCGCGGTAGCAGATATTGATGCTTCAACTTTCGATCAAATCATCCAGAAAGCAAAAGCCGGGTGCCCGGTATCGCAGGTTCTGAATGCGGAAATCACCCTCGACTACCAGCTTAACGCCTGATAACCTCTCCAGCCCGGTAACGATGGGTTGATCGGGCTGATGAATATACTTTCAGACGGAGGGCTCGCTCCCGGTCTATCTGAGATCCTGCCGTATTTCTATCACCTCAACGCGCCGTAGACCACGTCTGCGGCATTGTCGTGGCCTACTTTTTCGCCTTAAAATCTGCTCGCCATGTTGCTTTATTCATCAAACATCAAAATCAGTCAACGTAAATATCAATAATAGCCATATCACGGAGGGTGATCTTTATTCCTGAGAGAGGAGGGGTATTATTTTCTGTGTTCTACATTAACGGGTTAACGCGCAGATGTAGAGGTTATTTATATAATTATTGGAGCAACAACAATGAATAAATTCTCCCTTGCTACAGCAGGTATTATCGTGGCAGCGCTGGTAACCAGTGTTAGCGTGAATGCGGCAACAGATACTACTAAAACAAACGTTACGCCTAAAGGTATGAGCTGCCAGGAGTTTGTTGACCTCAATCCGCAGACGATGGCGCCAGTCGCTTTCTGGGTGCTGAATGAAGATGAAGATTTTAAAGGCGGGGACTACGTAGATTTCCAGGAAACTGAGACGACAGCAGTGCCGCTAGCCGTTGAGCTTTGTAAGAAAAACCCGCAGAGTGAATTAAGCAAAATAAAAGACGAAATCAAGAAAGAACTCTCAAAATAAGAGTAAACTGATATCAAAACCCGGCCTGTGTGTCGGGTTTTACTATTTGTGACACCGTCACAAATAACATCTTCCATTTCTTCTACCAATCACGTGGTATTGCACTATTTTCATTAGAGCCCTTTCACTATATGGAGACCTAATGAAAATTTTACCGCTGGCACTCTTTATCATTCCTTTTCTGGCCGGATGCGGCGCCAATAATACGCCGCCGCAAACACCTATTCCCGGGGAAAAAACCTCTGCCAAATTACGTACCCTGGAAACAGGCGCGGCGGCTATTCAATCCAGACCACCTGTCGATGCCATCAGTACCTACCTTGACGGGTTCCATTTTTATAGCGGTGATAAAAACGGACAGATGGAAGCGCACCATTACGTTACCGTCCTGAACGAAGATGTCATGCAGGCGGTGATTTACGACGGCAATACGAAAAACGCGCGCCTGATGGGGGTGGAGTACATTATCAGCGAACGTTTATTTAAAACGCTTCCTCCCGAGGAGAAAAAACTGTGGCACAGCCACCAGTACGAGGTGAAATCCGGTAGCCTGGTGGCGCCTGGCTTACCGCAGGTCGCTGATAAAGCGTTGATGAGTAAGATTGTTAATACTTATGGCAAGACCTGGCACACCTGGCATACCGACCGGGATAAAACCCTGCCAATGGGTATCCCTGCGCTGATGATGGGCTTTACTGGCGACGGGCAGCTTGACCCCGCGCTGCTGGCCGATCGGGATCGCCGTCTGGGAATTGATACCCAGGCCATTAAACGCGAGCGGCAGGATCTGCCTGAACATCCCGTTGTTAAGGGGGCTAACGCCTGGGAGCAGGGGGAGGTTATCCAGCTACAGCGTGTTCAGGGCTCTGGCGAACACGGGCGAGGCGATACCGCGCACTTCGGTACATCTGAGCAATCCCGACAATAATTCGACGATTTTACACGCAGATAGGAAAAAGAATGCCTGTTAAGTGACAGTGTCACGTAAAAATTAGCCCCATAGTCTATGCTTGTTTTTCGGATGCTGTAGAGGTTATGGGTTAAACGGAGCGACAAATGAGTTCAAAAATTTTTTGCAAAAGCTGGGGGGCTGAATATATCGCCGCTGATGTTGTCCGCTTTCGTCTTTGGGCCACCGGTCAGCAAAAGGTTATGCTCAGGCTTGCGGGTAAAGACCAGGAAATGCAGGCGAGCGGTGACGGCTGGTTTACGCTGGACGTCTCCGGGGTGACGCCAGGTACGGAGTATAACTTTGTACTCAACGATGGCATGGTGGTCCCCGATCCGGCTTCCCGCGCCCAAAAAACTGACGTCAACGGTCCGTCATATGTGGTTGATCCAGGCAGCTACACGTGGCGCAACACCGGGTGGAAAGGTAGCCGTTGGGAGCAGGCCGTGGTGTATGAGATGCATACAGGCACGTTCACTCCGGAAGGCACCTTCCGCGCCGCAATAGCGAAGCTGCCTTATCTCGCTGAACTCGGCGTTACCGTTATTGAAGTGATGCCCGTTGCGCAATTTGGCGGCGAGCGTGGCTGGGGCTATGACGGCGTACTGCTTTACGCGCCGCATTCTGCCTATGGGACGCCGGATGATTTCAAGGCGTTTATTGACGCCGCGCATGGGTATGGTCTTTCCGTCGTCCTGGATATTGTGCTGAACCATTTCGGCCCGGAGGGAAATTATTTACCGCTATTGGCGCCGGCGTTTTTCCACAAAGAGCGCATGACGCCGTGGGGAAATGGTATCGCCTATGATGTCGACGCCGTGCGGCGCTATATCATCGAGGCGCCGTTATACTGGCTGACAGAATACCATCTCGACGGCTTACGCTTTGACGCTATCGATCAGATTGAGGACAGTAGCGCCAGGCATGTGCTGGTTGAAATCGCACAACGTATTCGGGAAGACATTACCGACAGGCCCATTCATCTGACTACCGAAGATAGCCGCAATATTATTTCTCTGCATCCCCGAGATCAGGATGGCAATGCGCCGCTGTTTACCGCCGAATGGAATGACGATTTTCATAATGCCGTCCACGTTTTTGCGACCGGAGAGACCCAGGCCTACTACCACGATTTTGCTGATGCCCCGGAAAAACACCTCGCAAGAGCGCTGGCCGAAGGATTCGCTTATCAGGGGGAAATCTCACCGCAAACCGGCGAACCTCGCGGCGTAAAAAGTACCGGACAACCCCCGGTCGCCTTTGTGGATTTTATTCAGAACCACGATCAGGTCGGTAACCGCGCCCAGGGCGACAGACTGATAACCCTGGCGGGCGCGGAACGAACAAAAGTATTGCTCGCCACGTTGCTGCTTTCACCGCATATTCCGCTGCTTTTTATGGGCGAAGAGTATGGCGAAAGCCGTCCTTTTCTTTTTTTTACCGATTTCCATGGGGATTTAGCCCGCGCCGTTCGTGAAGGTCGCGCAAAAGAGTTTGCCGATCATGCAGGGGAGAATGTTCCGGACCCGAATGCACCAGAGACCTTTCAACGCTCAAAACTTAACTGGAAGCAACAGCACAGTGAAGAGGGTAAAGCGTGGCTGGCGTTTACCCGCGAACTACTGCTTTTGCGCCAGAAGCATATCGTGCCGCTGTTGTCCGCTGCCCGTGAGAGCTCAGGAACGGTATTGCAAACCGCGCCCGGGTTTATTGCCGTTAGCTGGCGTTTTCCGGAAGGAACACTGTCACTGGCGCTGAATATTAGCGCCACGACGGTATTGCTGCCCGATTTACCGGGTAAGACTCTCTTCGCCTGGCCGAATGAATCCACCGGGTCGCTTTCCCAACATTCTCTTATTGTCCGCTTAGCCCAGGGAGAGTCTGCATCATGATCCCAACTGCAACGTATCGTCTTCAGTTTCGCAATGGCATGACCTTCGACCGCGCTGCGGCGCTGGTGCCTTACCTTAAAAATCTGGGTATCAGCCATCTTTATGCCTCACCCATTTTTACCGCCACCAAAGCGTCAACGCATGGTTATGATGTCACCGATGCGAATGAGATTGAGCCTTCTATTGGCGGGCGCGAAGGATTTGAAAGACTGGTGGCCGAACTTAAAGCGCAAGGGCTGGGATTGATCATCGATATTGTGCCTAATCACATGGCCAGCTCGCTGGAAAACGCCTGGTGGCGCGATGTGCTTGAATATGGCAAGGAGAGCCGTTACGCGCGCCATTTCGATATTGACTGGTCGCGCCGACTGACGCTGCCTTTTTTAGGCGACACGTTTGACGCCGTGCTGGAAAACGGAGAAATTGCGATCAAGCCCGATCCCGCTACGGGTAAACCCGCGTTCGCCTATTATGATAACTATTATCCGCTTGCGCCGGCGACATGGCAGGGGCGCGAGGCCGAAATACTGGCGCTTACCGATAAAGCCGCTATTGCTGATTTGCATGAGCGCCAGCCGTGGAAATTAATGTCCTGGCGCGATGCCGCTCGCTCGCTTTCATATCGGCGTTTCTTTGAGGTCACAGGGCTGGTAGGAATGCGGGTGGAAGATAAAACCGTCTTCGACGATACACATCGGCTGATTCTGGAGCTGGTCAGAACGGGGGCGGTTGACGGTTTACGTATCGATCATATCGACGGCCTTGCCGATCCGAAAGCCTATCTTGCGCGTTTACGTCAGGAAGTGGGGCCGGCGTGCTATATCACCGTGGAAAAAATTCTCGCTAAAGGCGAGCAGCTTCCTGATGACTGGCCGGTTTCCGGCACCACAGGCTATGAATTTATCGCCTCGCTGGCGGAGGTGCTGGTTGACGATGAGCAGATAGACAATCTGCGCCAGGCTTACGAGACCGTTAAAGGCGCGCCAGTGGATATGCGGACGGAATTACGGGCGGCTAAATTGCTGATGGTCGATCGCAATTTCGAGGGGGAATTTACCCGGCTGCTCGCGCTTGCGCTGTCGATTGCCAGCGAGCTACAGATCGCACAGGAAGAGAGCGTCGTTCGGCAGGCGTTACGCGAGTTATTAATTGCCTTTCCCGTATATCGCACTTACGGCACGGCAGAAGGGCTACCGCCGACCGATATTTGCCTGTTACACCGTATTGTGGAACGGGTAAAGACGCTTGAAAACCCTCCGCAGCCAGAAGCGCTTACATTTCTGAGCCGTCTTCTTACCGGCGATGTTCCCGCCTCCAGCCAGGAGGAGGCGACACAGTTTCGCGTTCGGTTCCAACAACTCACCGGTCCGCTGATGGCGAAATCGGTAGAGGATACGCTTTTCTTTCGTCAAAACATGGGACTGGCGTTAAATGAAGTTGGCGCCGAGCCCGTCACGCATCACTTCTCCATCGAACGCTTTCACCATGAGATGAAAACCCGACAGGCGCGACAGCCTGATGCGTTATCCGGTACGTCGACCCACGATACCAAGCGAGGCGAGGATGCGCGAGCACGCCTGTATACGCTTACCGAAGCGCCGGAACAGTGGAGCGAATGCCTTGCCCGCTGGCGGCAGATGAACCAGACCCATGTCAAATTTTTGAATGATGGCACTGCGCCAAAATCGGCGGATACGTGGATGTTATATCAGGCGCTGACCGGCGTCTGGCCCCCGATGCTACAACCACAGGACGAAACAGGTTTAAACGCGCTGAAAATACGCTTTGAAGCCTTTGTGGAGAAAGCGCTACGCGAAGCGAAGCTACGTACCGATTGGGTGGACAGTAATGAGGCTTACGAAACGGCAATGCTTGATTACGCCCGTTATTTACTGGCACCGGATAATCAGACATTTTTGCAGGATTTTTATCGTTCCTTGCAACCCTTCATCCGCGCAGGGCTGGTTAACAGCCTGACGCAGACCGTTATCAAATTAACCGCGCCGGGAGTACCTGATATCTATCAGGGAAGCGAGGCGTTGAATTTTAGTCTTGTCGATCCCGACAACCGCCGCGAACCGGATTTCGCCACACTGGCGCAGCAGTTAGACCAACTGACGCCGGGAGTTTTCTCGCGCGAAGAGAGTTGGCTGAACGGGCAGGTGAATCAGTATGTCACCGCTGCATTACTGCGTCTGCGTCAGCAGAATCATGAGCTCTTCCGTTTTGGCGACTATATACCGCTGCGGGCTGTTGGTCAGCGTGCCGACAAGGTCATCGCTTACGCCAGAGTCAATCATGATGATGCGCTGATCGTTGTTGCGCCCCGACTGGTGTTCGCCGAATGTGACGGCTTATTGTCACAATCGCATAGCGGTTTCTGGGCAGGAACCGACATTATTATACCCGGACAGCTTAATCAGCATCGTTATCGCAATGTGCTTACCCAGGAGAGGTTAATGCCTGGTGAACGCCTGTCGTTGGCCTCACATCAGGGCGGCGTACTGGTTTTAATGAGCGACTGAGTTTATGTGTTGATGTGCCGTGACAGGACAACGTTTACCGTGGGTGGAGAAAGAGAATGACAACAAACAGGGCTTTTGAAATCAGATCAGGATACAGCCATACGCTTGGCGCGAATTATGATGGCGAAGGCGTGAATTTCGCTATTTTTTCCGCCCATGCGGAACGCGTCGAGCTTTGCCTTTACGATCCGAGCGGGGAGCATGAAATCGCTCGTCTGGAGTTACCGGAATATACCGACGAAATATGGCACGGCTATGTCCCGAAGTTGCAGCCCGGCGCGCTGTATGGGTACCGCGTTTACGGTCCTTATGACCCGGAAAATGGTCATCGTTTTAACCCCAACAAGCTGCTTATTGACCCTTATGCCCGTGAGCTGGTGGGCGATATTCAGTGGAACGATGCGCATTTCGCGTATCAATTACTTCATGACGATAAAGATTTGACCTTTGATGACCAGGATAGCGCGCCATTTACGCCTAAATGCCGGGTGATTGATCCGGCTGAGGCGAATTGGGAGGATAGACAACGGCCTTCCATACCGTGGTCGAACGCCATTATTTATGAAACGCATGTAAAAGGCTTTACCCAGCTTAATTCCGCGATCCCTGAGCCTCTACGCGGTACGTTTGAGGGCATGGGGCATAAAGCCAGCGTGGATTACATTAAAAGTCTGGGTATTACCTCCGTCGAGCTTTTACCCGTTCACTGGTTCCCGGACGATCAGCATCTGCTCGATAAAGGACTGAAAAATTTCTGGGGATACAACTCGCTGGGCTTTTTTGCGCCGGCGACGCGCTACTATGATCCAAAAGGTATTCAGGGATTCCGCGATATGGTGCGCGCTTTCCATGATGCCGGCATCGAAGTGATACTGGATGTGGTCTATAACCATACGGCAGAAGGGAATGAACTTGGCCCCACGCTGTCATTCAAAGGTATCGATAACTTCTCTTACTATCGCACCATGCCCGATCAGCATCGCTATTACATTAACGATACAGGGACAGGTAATACTGTCAATACCTCTCATCCACGGGTACTGCAAATGGTGATGGATTCGCTTCGCTATTGGGCGGAGTCAATGCATGTCGACGGCTTTCGTTTTGATTTGGGCACCATTCTTGGTCGTGAGCCGGAAGGCTTTGATCAGAGAGGCGGTTTTTTTGATGCGGTAACGCAAGACCCGGTGCTGGCAAAACTGAAACTGATTGGCGAACCCTGGGATATCGGACCGGGCGGCTATCAGGTTGGCGGCTTTCCACCAGGGTGGGGCGAATGGAATGATAAATACCGCGATACGGTACGCGAATACTGGAAAGGTGACAACGTCACAAATGATTTCGCCGCACGCCTGCTGGGTTCCGGCGATCTCTATGATTTGCGCGGCCGTCGCCCCTGGTCAAGCGTTAACTTTATTACAGCCCATGACGGCTTCACGCTGAACGATCTGGTGTCTTATAACGACAAACATAATGAAGCCAATGGCGAAGATAATAATGACGGGCATAATGATAACCGCTCCTGTAACTATGGCGCAGAAGGGCCAACCGACGACGAAGGCATCAATGCGATACGCGAGCAACAGAAACGCAATTTCCTGACCACCTTGCTTTTCTCGCACGGCACGCCGATGTTATTAGCGGGCGATGAGTTTGGCCGCAGTCAGATGGGCAATAATAATGGCTACTGTCAGGACAGTGAAATATCGTGGGTCCACTGGGATAATTTGCCGGAAACCGCCAATGCGCTACGGGAGTTTACCCGTCATCTGATTCAACTGCGCGCCACGCAACCGCTGCTGCGCCGGGAAAGCTGGCGTGACGGTCTGGAGATCCGCTGGTTTAACGCCGGCGGAGGGGCGCAGCAATCCGAACAATGGGATGAGGGATCGACGATAGGCGTATGCATTAGTCGTCCCGATCTTCAGCCGGAAGCGGGGATCTGGCATGACGCCTTACTGCTTTTCAATCCGTTTGAAGGCAGCGTACCGTTCCGTATTCCGATGTGGGGAGAAGGCGGCTGGGTACTTGAACTGACGACTGCCGATAACGCGCAGCAGGGAATGCGGATTACCGAAGAAATGGATTTCGATCTGGCCGGGCGCAGCATCGTATTATTCAGACGCCCCTGATAGTGAAACCGCGCTCCGGACCCAACCGGCCTTGATGGCCGGTTTTTTTACTGGCGCTCAGGCGATATCATGTCGCAGAAATAACACCGTTGTCAGTTTACCGCCCGAAAAATTCATCCGCCTGTTGGTATTCCTTTGATTGTCTTCACCGATATTCGCTTCAGGCCGTCTATTGCCATTTCAAGGTAGGTACGTGGACATCCCAGATTTAAACGGATAAATCCGCTGCCCGCCGGGCCAAAGCCGCTGCCCATTGAAGGAGCAATACCCGCGACATCCGCCATTACCCATTTTAGCTGTTCGTCATCCAGTCCCAGTTTTTTACAATCCATCCATAATAAATAGGTTCCCTGCGCCGGGACAATTCTTGCCCAGGGAAGGTGCTCTGTCGCCTGTTCAACAAACCAGCGGCGGTTTTCCGCCAGGTAATCCAGTAGCGAATCCAGCCACTGTCTGCTTTCATTCCATGCGGTAGTCGCCGCCTGAACGGAGAGGGCGTTAAAGACGTCCAGCCCATGAGCGTCCAGACGAGACAGGAATCGCTGGCGAAGCGTAGGATCGGGAATGAGAAAATTAGAAATTCGCAACGACGATAAGCCAAACGTTTTGCTGGCCGCAGTGGCGGAGATGACCCGTTTATGCCAGCGCTCCCCTAAATGCAGTACCGAGGTAAAGGTTTCGCCGGGCAGCAATAGATCGGCCCATATTTCATCCGAGATGAGAGTGACATCATAAGCTTCACATAATAAAAGCAGTTGCTCCAGCTCGTTGGCCGACCAGCAACGCCCGGTTGGATTATGTGGATTACACAAAATCATCAGCGGAGGGCGCTCATGGCGAAACAGCCTTTCCAGTTGGCAAAAATCCATCTGGTAGCCGTCGTCCGGCGACTCGCTAAGGGGATTCTCCAGCAGTTTTCTACCATTAAGCGTGATTATTTTGGCGAAGGAGCCATAGTATGGCCCCTGTACCACTACGCCGTCGCCTGGATGCGTCAACATTTGCACCAAGAGTGCCAACCCTGGTACGACGCCTTCCACGCTGCATACCCATTCCTGTTTTAACGTGAGCTGGTGGCGTGACGAAAACCAGTGAAGCAGGGCGTTAAAATAGGCTTCATCACGATCGCTATAGCCAAATACGCCGTGCTCGATTCGCTGATGCAATGCCGCCTGAACCTCAGGCGGGCAGGCAAAATCGAAATCAGAAACCCACATCGGCAGCAGTTTCCCAGCGCCGTCGCCAAAGTGACGCTCAATAAAATCCCACTTTACCGAACCAGTATTGTTGCGATTGATAATCTGGTTAAAATCCATCTTGTTTCCTTATTATTTCGTCACTGACGTTTGCGGCGACTTTTCTGAAGCGGAGGCAGTTCTGGCAATACCAACTCCGCTAAAACCATAAATTAATGCGAAGAAGATCGCCGCATAGCACTGGATAGCCCAAGGCAGAAGATCAAGCGTGCTAACGCCCAGCGTGGTCGCCATGTAGACGCCAGCCGAGGTCCACGGCAGGAGAGGTTCGATAACGGTACCGGCATCTTCTATCGTCCGTGAAAGGTTTTTAGTATCCAGCCCCATACGACGATAGGCATCTTTAAACAGTTCGGCGGGAACTAACAATGCCAGTTTACCGTCGCTGGTCGCTCCTGTGACCAAAATTGTGGTGCCGATAGTGGCGGCAATGAGTTGACCAACGCTATGAATAATGGTCAGCAGTCGGTTAATGATGATCGTTAACGCGCCGGTTAACGTTAGCGCTCCGGCAAATGAAAAAGCGCAGAAAACTAACAGTATTGTTCCCATCATCGAGAACATTCCGCCCCGGTTTAGCAGTCGCGGAACATCGGCAACGACACCTTCTGCGCCTTGTGGGAACATGGCGATATCAAATCCATCAATGAAAGCGTCCAGTCCCTGTTTGATGCTCAGTCCCTGCATGATGACGCCGAGGAACAAGGCAAGTACGCAGGCGCTTAACATTAATGGGATGACAGGCTTTTTGCGAATTGCGCCCCACAGTACGATCATCGGCGGCAAAATAAGAACAATATTAAAATGGTATAGCGACTCCAGCGAGTGGATGATGTCCGTAACGCGCTGCGGCGTGGCCACCTCGCCCAGCATATTACTGTGTCCGGCGATAAGATAAACCACGGCGGCAAGCAGGAAACTTGGCAGGGTCGTCCAAAGTAAATGCTGAATATGCTCAAACAGAGTAGTGTCTGCGACAATCGCGGCAAAGTTAGTCGAGTCGGACAACGGTGAGATTTTGTCGCCGAAATAAGCGCCAGAAACGACGGCGCCAGCTGCTGCTGCAAGAGACACGTCCAGCCCGGCGGCAACCCCCATTAACGCAACGCCAACCGTCCCGGCGGACCCCCACGATGTACCGGTACAGACGGAGACCACGCTGGTTAAAAAGAAGGCTGCAATCAAAATATATTCCGGGCTTATGAGTTTTAGCCCCCAGTACACCATGTAGGGAATGGTGCCACTAAACATCCAGGTGCCAATCAAACCGCCCACGCAGATCAGGATCATGATAACCGGCATTGCCTTAGCCAGTTTATCCACCACTGAGTTGATGATGTCTTCCCAACAGTATCCTTGCCACCATGCAATGCCTGCCGCTACCGCCGCAGAGCATAGAAGGAGCGGTTCGATACGTAGCCCCATGATGCCGTAACCGATAATCAACAATAGCAACATGGAGATGACTGGGATTAGCGCTAAACCCAATGACAGCGTTTTCTTCTTGTTTTGTGATGCACTCATAATGGAGCTCCGGTCAGTAAGGTAGCTCAAGGGTAGGGGGATACGCTTCCCACTACTGTGATCCATTACTTTCGTCCATGTAACCGATTACATGAGAAGGGTTAATTTGACAGCCATCACGGTTTTTACTGTTGACGACGCATTCACCGTGAAAAATAGGGCGCGACAGAATCGCGGATCACCAGTTCGGCATTGAAATGATTGCTGCTGGGCGGCGGCGTAATGCCCTGGTATAACTGTATCGCCAGTTGCGCGGCACAACGCGCCATTTGTTCGACCGGATAATGCATTGTTGTTAACGCCGGATAAAGATACCGGGCCAGCACCACATCATCAAAGCCGACAATAGAGAGCTGTTGCGGAAGCTGAACGCCGCGTTGATGAAGAATACGCATAATGCCAGCGGCCATCACATCGTTAAACGTGACCGCTGCCGTAAGGGGAAGCCCGCTATTAATAAGTTGATGCGCGGCCCGCTCGCCGCCTTCTTCGTTAAACGGAACGCTAATCACCCAGCGAGGGTCTGGAGAAATACCATATTCTTCCAGCGCTTCACGGTAACCATCAAGGCGTTCCTGACGATCGATAATTGGCAAGTCAGATGTCACACAGGCGATGCGCCGATGCCCGTTCGCCAGGAGATATCGGGTCGCTTCCCTGGCGGCGCTGCGATTTTCCAGCCAGATACACCGGTTGGCCATACCGGCGATATAACGATTAACAACAACCAGCGCTGGAAAGTGGGCTGCGTAGCGCAGCAGCTCTTTATCCGGTAATCGGCTGGCGTGTACAACAATAGCCTCACAGCCTTGATTAACCAGAAAATCCAGTCCCGCTTTTTCCATTTCTTCATCGTGGCCGCCGCTACATACCATCAAGCGATACTGCTGCTTACGAGAAACATCTTCTACGCCGCGAGCAAGGTGGGCAAAAAAAGGATCAGCCAGATTGCCGGTTAACAATCCGAGCATATCGCCGCTACGTTTCGCCAGCGCGATAGCGGCGGCATTCCGGCGATAATTGAGATCGCGCATGGCTTTCTCTACAAGTTCGCGCGTGACGGGTTCAACCCACGCGGTCTGGTTAATGACACGTGATACAGTCGCGGTTGATACACCGGCCAAAGATGCAACATCCTTTATTGTCGCCATGTTAAGCTCATATTTGTTCGTTTAAAGGGTATCAAAGCCATTGATTATCATGTTACGTGGAAATCAGTGCAATCACTGCGGCGCAGCCTGAATTTATAAACATTTTTAAAATCATCCTAAATCCTGGTAACTGCAAATTTTAGTAAGAACAGATGGATCGGGTCGTTACCAGTATCCAGACGCAATTTAATAAAATTAAATCCTCATCCTGATCTGACATAGTACTGGACTGTACGTACGATAGAAGCCGCTCATGCGGCTTTTTTATTGTCTATGGCCCCCCCCCAGCCAGGCTGGGGGTTCTGAAAAGCTTTCAGCTTTAAGCCAGTTATTAAAACCCCTTTTGATTTGTTAAAACATCTTGCGGTCTGGCAACTGCAAAAGTTCAACAAGAAATCAAAAGGGGGTCCCAATGGGGAACGAAAAGAGCTTAGCGCACACCCGATGGAACTGTAAATATCACATAGTTTTCGCGCCCAAATACCGAAGACAAGCGTTCTATGGAGAGAAGCGTAGGGCAGTAGGCAGCATATTAAGAAAATTGTGTGAATGGAAAAACGTACGAATTCTGGAAGCAGAATGTTGTGCAGATCATATTCACATGCTTCTGGAGATCCCGCCGAAGATGAGTGTGTCGAGCTTCATGGGATATCTGAAGGGTAAAAGTAGTCTGATGCTTTACGAGCAGTTTGGGGATCTAAAATTCAAATACAGGAACAGGGAGTTCTGGTGCAGAGGGTACTATGTCGATACGGTGGGTAAGAACACGGCGAAGATACAGGACTACATAAAGCACCAGCTTGAAGAGGATAAAATGGTGAGCAATTATCGATCCCTTATCCGGGCAGCCCGTTTACGGGCCGTAAGTAACGAAGTTTGATGCAAATGTCAGATCGTATGCGCCTGTTAGGGCGCGGCTGGTAAGAGAGCCTTACAGGCGCATCAGAAAAACCTCCGGCTATGCCGGAGGATATTTATTACTGGCGCTCAGGCGATATCATGCCGCAGAAATAACACCGTTGTCAGTTTACCGCCCGAAAATTTCGGCTTTGCTGATAAGCACAGCGGCTTGTCCGGTGGTGAGCCGATAGTCACAGGGTAGGGGAGGAATACAGCCTATGGCGTTTCAATGTCTGAAAACACTACCACATCTTGTGCCAGAGGGCCGCTGCGCGCCAGGCCGTTTCGCAAAGTTCGATTGTTTTTGCAGTCAGTACTGCCCTTAACAAATGGCCAGCTCGTTCACGACCTCAGCTACGCTCTTGATGCTGCGGATATTTCCGATGCCCGTGCCCAGCGCAATGTATCCTTCATCTGTATTACCTTCCCGCATGCCGATACGCAACCCGCGTAAACCTCCCATCGTCTGGGCCAGTTCTTCATTGCTTGCACCAGCTTTATCCATCGACACGAGCTTGTCAGCCAGCTTGTCAGCCAGCTTGCCAGGAAGTGAGCGGTAGTAATCTGGCAGGGTACGGAAAAGCAGCAAATCCAGGCCGTTAGCATTACAGGCGCGACGCTAAAATACGAACCGATTATGTTTGACCGCCGCCAGTGTAGGTGGCGAGTGTGAATGCAAGACATTGGCAGATAGTGAATAATCAAACCTCATGAAATGAGATTCCCATTGATTTTTTAGCCCATGTCAGCGCAGCGCAGGAAAATTGCCCGTCATCTGGAAAAAAGCCCGTCATTAAAACGGGAACTGTCGGAAATGGCTGTTGAGTCCTACGGCGATGCCGTGTTATCTGCAGCGCATGAAAAGAGTTTTCCGTCTGAAATGCCGTGGGCGCTCGCTGATGCGCTGCGCGACGATTTCATCCCGGACTGACACACTGACAGTGACGAACCGAACACAATGGCCGGTTTTTTTATGCCTGCGCGGCGTGTGCTGCGTGAAATCGTGTGCAGGATAGCGGGTGCAAATCAACAGAATTCGCGCAGCGTCACGGCAGGGAAGGGATCAAACTTATGGGCCAGAAGTTTTTTGACATGCACGAATCCAGCCGCCTTAACATGTCTTTTAATTGTTTTGGTGAATTTAACATAATATACATTATGCGCACCATTATGATGGAGAACGGAAAGCAGCCCCCAAGCGTGAATCAGTCATACAACCAGCGACCAGCCCTGGCAGACGCAATGAGCATACCTATCGTGAACTCCGGCGCCTGAGGAATATCGTTTTTGCGAAACGGATTAAGCAAATGCTTTAGCGGTGGTTCTGGCGGATAGTATGTTGTGATCGAGAAATTCCCTTTATCTACATTGAATGTCGTAAAAAAATCATCCATCAATGCCAGTGCTTCATCATCTTCCAACCGTAGATCTGAATCCAAATCTGTTGACGGTGTCAGTTCTTTTTTCTTAAAAAGGTAAACTCCATCATGGCTTCTTACCAGTTCATAAATCCGCTGTTCAAGAGTATCACTTACCATATTTTATCGCTTCCTCTGGCAATGCGTTTGAAGGACGAGAGCCGAAATGCTGCCTGCTTGTTTTTATTGATGATGCTATCAGTCACCTGATGCACCTCCGCTTTGGTGAGGCTGAAACAGTCTTTGGTACATGATGAGTTAAGCCGCAGGGCTATCGGGAAGTATATCGAGGTCTGGCACTACCCGGATGGTCATAAAGAACTCCGCCTTAATGACGCTGTTCTTCCCTACTCCACCTGTGATCGGCTCCAGGAAATCGTTGAGCGAACAGCGGAGCTCGCATAGTTACCCCTTCCGGATGTGTTTCCGACACCGTGCCGATACCGGCTATTTTCTGCAGCCAAAACGTTTCCGCATAGGGTCAGTATATGCAGGTGGCTGAGATATATATGTAGCAGATGCAGGACATATGGATATGTAAGGCAAAAAAGGATCTTTTAACATGCCTTAGTCATACGTATGACTGCTTTGCTACATGCGTCACAGTTTAGGTCATACGTATGACTTAGTATCCATTTCGAGTAAGGCGTGAGATATCCCGGCAAGTCAATCGTATGATTTTCGCAGCAAATGCCTCATGCCCGGCAGGACGTAAAGTACGGACCTGCACGTTTTTAATGACATGATCTGGAGAATACAATGACTAGTCGTATTGAATGGGTTCGCGATAATTGCCGCCTTCTGAAGCAGCTCTCTGCTGAATACAAAAAAACCCGTCCCTTTGAAGGCCTGACTATCGGTACGGGGATCCATCTCGAGCCGAAAACTGTCACGCTCCTGCTGACCCTGAAAGACGGCGGTGCACGCGTGGTGTCTACCGGTAACCTGAACAGCACGCAGAAAAGTGCCGTCGATTACCTGCGTGAACACGGTGTGGAAGTGATTGGTGAAGCCACTCGTGATAAAGCGCAGCATCTGAAATATCTCCAGGCTGTTCTGGCGGAAAAACCTGACCTGCTGCTGGATAACGGCGGCGACCTGTTCGCAGAGTACCTAAAAGCACCGTACGGCAACCTGCAGGGCGGTACCGAAGAAACCACCTCAGGTCGTATGCGTCTGGTTGAGCTGCGCCAGCAACTGAACATGCCAATTCTGGTTATCAATGACAGCCCGATTAAACAGTTTGCGGAAAACGAACATGCTGTTGGCCAGAGCGTTCTCGAGTCCTACATGCGTATTACTAACCGTGTGACAAATGGCCAGCGCGTAACCGTATTCGGTTACGGTGCCTGTGGCATGGGAGTTGCCTACAACTTCCGTAACGCCAACGCGAAGGTCAGCGTTGTGGATACCGATCCACTGAAACGTCTGCAGGCTCACTTGGACGGGTTCGATACCCCGTCTCGTGAAGATGCCATTCGTTCTGCCGACGTGATTGTTACCGTGAGCGGTGGTGGCCGTATTATCGGCGGTGAAGACATTCCATTACTGAAAAACGGCGTGATCCTGGCGAACGCCGGTCACTTCCCGGTTGAAATCGATGTCGATTCGTTTGCCAGGAGCGAACAGATTGAAAACGTCAATGAATTTGAAGAAAGCATTGCCTCTTATCAGACCAAGTCTGGTAAAAACTTCAAAATCATCACTGAAGGCCACATGTTTAACCTCGCTGGCCCGCGTCCACTGGGGAACTCCATCGAGTCCATGGACCTGGGCTTTGCACTGCAGTCCCTGTGCCTTGAAGCCGTGGCCCGCAAAAAAGTTAATAACACCCACTGCGTCGTTCCGGTCACTCGTGAAATTGACGAGAAGGTCGCGAATATGTACATCGACCTAATCTATAGCAAATAAATATCAAAGGGCGGTTCATCTTCAATGGGGATGTGGTGAACCGTCCTTTTTTATTACTGATAGCTCTTTTCCAACACTGTACATCTACAAAAACTCAGGGCATAACAATGAAAAAGTCCGAACTGGGAAAACTGCTGTGTATTAAAGGAATGCTGCTAGTCTCCTCTGCCGCCTTAGCCGAAAGTAATGAATATCTTTCTTCCTGGTGGCATCAAAGTGTTAACGTTGTTTATTGCGGTGTTTCTGTTATTCGCGACGCTGCTCGGATCGATACTGCAGATCACGAACACGTTCGGTAACCCTTTCCTCCATCACTTAGCCGCGCTCCCGGGCGCGGAAAACAGCGTAATAGCACGCTATCCGTCAGTACTGTTGTCTATTTCTCAGATCTCCGAAGTGGTATTCATTCTGGCCATTCCGTTTCTGATGAGCCGGCTGGGTCTGAAACGCGTCATCCTGCTCAGTATGATCGCCTAGGTCGCCCGCTTTGGCCTGTTTGCCTACGGCGATTTTACCTCCGCCATCGGGGTATCCATGCTGCTGCTTTCCATGATCGTCTATGGTTACGCCTTCGACTTCTTCAATGTGTCCGGATCGATGTACATGGCGCGGGTAGCCGGTGAAGAAATGCGGGCCAGCGCGCAGGGGTTGTTCATGACCATGGTGAACGGCTTTGGGCTCTACATCGGCTCGATTATCAGTGGCCACGTCATTGATTATTTCACCGTCAATGGTGTACAGGACTGGTCTTCCTTCTGGCTCGTGTTCAGTTGCTATGCACTCATTCTTGCTGCGGTTTTCTGGTTGGTTTACCGGGGAGAACCTCAGGAATCAGGCCAGGTGTCTTCAGCCAGTCAGTAACTCTTTGAAGTTGATGGGGGCATCCAGCCATCCCTCACTTGCTGACGTCAAATCCCGGCTTAAGAGCCGGGTTCTCTGATACGCAGGCCGTGCACAAGGAGCGTGCATGATCGGCCTCTCCCGGGAAACCGGGTCAGTGTGAAGTGCATTCGTCTCAGGGGTACCTAATCCCTGCCAGAATTCCTGAAAGCCTTACATTACTCACGACCGCCGGATCCCGAGCAGGCACCCAGGCAAATGCTCGCGATTCTTCGTTGAGCGTGACCTGTAGGGAATCTGCGGCCAGGGCATAGCACAGGTCGGCATGCCAGTGAGCAGGTTCGTCTCTGGCGGCATTTGCGTCAATTTTGTGGACATTGAAATCAACAGCCCAGGGGTTCAGCAGCACGAGCTGACTACGCTGAATGCCCGTCTCCTCCAGAATTTCCCTGTACATGGCCTGCAGGGGCGTCTCTCCGGGTTCCAGATGTCCGCCAGGCTGAAGCCAGAGACCGAAACGGCGATGTTTAAGCAGCAAAATGTCATCGCGGGAAGGAGAAAGGATCAGGGCACTCGCGGTGACATGCACCGGGAAAGAGCGACGCGACGCCAGGGGGCTGGCTCCGTCAAAAAGCGCGATAAACCGTTCCCGTTGATCGCGGCATAGCGGGACACGGGCAAGACAGCCATCAATTTCATCCAGGATGCCGTCGTTCTGGCCAGCGTTACCTGTTATGCCGGTGAACATGTTGAATCCCGGACAACGAGCTCGAGTTCAAGAATTTCGGGGTTCGCACGACCGGTATTCCCCAGCACATTAGCAAAAAACATCTCCAGCGCCATCGTTCCTATGCCTGCTGCCGGAATGGCAACCGTCGTCAGTTCCGGATACAGCATGCGGGCCATTTCGATATCGTTAAATCCCACTACAGACATATCTTCCGGAATGCGAAGCCCAGCCTGGCGACAGGCCCGATACACCGCACCGGCAAGAAGATCATCGTCACAGAAGATAGCTGTCACGCCAGAACGTATCAGACGCATGGCCTTTTCTGTGGCGTTATCCAGTTCAAAGGTCGAGCCCACATACCAGCGTTCGTCTGTAGGAAGATTGTGAAGCGCCACTCTGTCGGTAAAAGCCTTAAAACGGTAGCGGAAAAGGGATTTATTATACTGCGCGGCAAAGTAACCAATTTTCGTGTGACCGAGAGAGGTCAGGTGCTGCAGAACCTGTTCTATGCCACTGCTTGCATTCAGATCGATGTGGCACAGATCTGAATCCTCAGCCTCAATGTAAATAATCTTATTGCCGGTACGGGCCAGAACCTTGTCTGATGCCCTGTCACAGGCGTAAACAATACACCCGGCGATGGTCATACTTTCAATCATCTGAACGATACGCTCAGCCCACAGCGGCTCAGAGGAAGTGTCAACCAGGATGACGGAATACCCTTTCGATGCCGCCAGTTTCTCCGCCGCATACAGTACTTCGCCAAAAAAGGGCTGTTTCACGTCAGGAACGGCCAGGGCAATAGTCATGGAGACGCCAGTTCGTAATGAGCGAGCACTCAGGTTAGGCCGGTATCCCATCCGTCGTGCCGTTTCCTCAACCAGCTGACGTGTTTTTAGCGAAACCCGGCCCTCGGCTTTACCTGACAGAACCAGCGACACGGTAGACTGAGAAACATTTGCTTCTCGGGCAACCTGCTTACTCGTGACCTGTTGTTCATCCACGGAAGGTTCATCGAGTCTCAACGCTTTAATCTCGTTAGTATTCAATTGGTAATATCCATTATGCATAGGCTTACGTCTTACGATTGACTATCCGCCTAACCGATCATATAGTCAAGTCATACGATTGACTTGACCGGAATATTTAAGGTAGGTGCTGGCCTGTCCGGCACCCTGACGCTGAATAATCTGATGGCAACCCTATGAGAGAAAAAATCATTATTGATACCGATCCTGGTCAGGACGATGCAATTTACGCAGATGGACAGCCAGATTTTGGCTCTGTACGCCAAAGGTGTTTCAGAAGTAATTGAGAACCATTAATCCTGGGCCAGTGAATCCTGAAGAGTTCAGAACCAGCCTTAAATGTTAGCCCCCTCCCACTCCCCGCACTCCTCTGAAGTTTGCCAGTGCAGTCCGCTGCTCCACCATCAACTGACGAGTGCTTCGAAGAGCCTTCATATCCTGCTGCTCAACTGTTTTGATGGCAACGAAATGATTTCCTGGATTTATTGATATTGAGGATGAATGGTCAGATTGCCAGGTTGATGGCGAAAGATTGAATGAAGATATTACACGCGCAGTAGATAACTATTAAACATGGAGTTTTTCCGAAAAACCTTAGGGAGTTTAAAAACAAGTTATTATATTCGCCACTTCACTATATCATCCTGTTGCTATTGGTAAATCTGCACCTGATACACGAGAATCATACGCCACTAGTACAAAAGATTTATGAAAAAAGCGATGTCTGGATAGGTGTAAAAAAATTAACAGCCTCAGGAATGAGACAAACGTGCAGTATTACCAACACTGAATGTTCTTGGTTGGGTGATTTTTAAACACAAGGAAAGGGTAAATTATGAACAAAACCGTGTATGTACCAAGCTACTTCCAACCTATCTACAAAGAGGTAACGGTCAAAGTTCCCACCGGAAATACAAAACGATTTCTTGGATTTATTGATATTGAGGAAAAAATCCGCAAAAAAGAGGTAGTACAGGAAGGATGGTCAGATTGCCAGGTTGATGGTGAAAGATTGAATGAAGATATTACACGCACAGTAGATAAGCTCAACCAAGACGGATTTGAAGTTATTAGCATAACGCCAATAACGTCCGGAAACTGGGGATTTAAATATGACTCAGGGTCTATCAACAATGGGACCGGCAGAGGTGGATATGGTTACGGATATGGTTACTCTTATACCGAAGGTGTTTTAATCGTCGCAAAGGAAAAGGGAGCTTATTAAACATGGAGTTATTCCGAAAAACTTTAGGGGGTTTAAAAACAAGTTATTATATTCGCCATTTCATTTTTGGCGCGATAATTTCAACATTCTTTATTTACATCTCTATGCAGAATCCTTCTGGGATGAAGGTGGCTAATGTAATATTCTTTGTTATCAATGCGTTACTTTACCCATATGCAAGATTCGTATATGAGCAGGTTGTTTCGTTCATAATGGGTGAAAATGTCTTCTTCATCAATGCGATAGTGATGTTAATGGCTAAGGTCATCACAATGTGCTTATGTTGGATATTTTCAATATTTATCGCTCCAGTTGGATTGGCATATCTTTATTATTATCATTCCAAGGGTGATTAGGTATTGGAAAATAGCAATTGGTTCGCCCAATGACGTTATGCTAAAAAGGCCGTTGCGGGATCCGATTTTCGCAGCGGCCTTTTCAACAGCCGTACATTATGCGCATGGTAGCATTATGTGTACCGGTTTTATTTTATTCATCCCTACCCTACATCCTGTATGATTAACATGCAATCACCAAACATATCGAACTGACATGACTGGATATCTTCTGAGGCATAGGCCTTCATGAGTAGATCAACCCCAGCAAACTGACCAGTTAACACCATATGCGTCGTTTTTGGCTGATGTAAGTTCGTTAGCAGGCAGTCAACCACTTTCAGTTGATAGCCTGGATGTATATAAAGCGCAGTCCAGCCAGAACTTGCTTTGAGGCAATTGTGTTCCCTCGAATACGCGGACTCCAGACATCGTGTAACGGTAGTTCCTACGGCAAAAATACGTCCGCCATTTTGCTTCGCAGTATTAATGATATCCGCTGTAGCTTGTGGAACCTCGTAGTATTCTTCGTTGATAGTCACTTCCTCTACACATTTTGTTTGTATTTTTCTGTTGGACAACATTTCTGTTGATGCAACATGTAAAGTGATGAAGGATATTAACCCACCTTTATCTTTGATTCTTTGGATAAGATCCCAGGTAAAATGAATGCCGGCAGAAGGTATTTCCAAAGAACCATACTTTTTAGAAAAAACGGAACGGTAAGCATCTGGATATTTATAAAACAAGCTGGAGTCCACATACTCATCAAGACGCTCACCATGACTGGCTAAATAGCAAATTAAGGCCTCATGATTTTCCACGACGGCCCGGTACTGGCTCTCCTCGCTAAACCTTTGCTCTATCTTAATGGAAATTTCAGGGTTATCAACCAAATAGAAAACATCATTCGCGTTAAGCCTTTCTTTTAAAAGTCCGGAAATAATTACTCTATTATTTGGTAAAAATCCCTCTAAAACAATTTTAATTAACCTATTCTGTCTTGTTTTACAGATAAACATATGGTTTATTATAGTACTGTCGTTAAAACAGATTACATCACCTTCTTTGATATAATCTGTTAATTTACTAAAGTCTACCTTATGAATTTCCCCTTTACTCCGGTTGAGGACAAGCATTTTACACTTTTCCCTGTATGAATCATTGGCTATCCAATGAGGTCTGAGTGGGATAGTCATCTGATCGGTAATGCGAAAATCATATTTTTCGGTAAGCATATATTTACCCTTTGAAAAACCATTGATACGGCGATTGTTATATAGCCGTATTCTGCAGTATACGTTGGCCTTTCAAAGGGTGAAAATTAACTCGATAAATGTTGTTGTTATATTTACTTTGCTGGCTATTTAATCAATGTCAGATACCGATATTAGCCTGGACGATCGGATTTGACCGCCCTTTTCTTTTGCTTATTCCGGCATTGAAGCATCGCTATCCATTGCATCGGCAAACTTTTGCATTAGCCGAACAAAGACATCAAGTTCATCCTGAGGCCAGTCTTTAAAAACAACTTTGCCCATTTGCTCTCGCGCAGCGTCTATACGCTCCGTCATCGCCTTTCCTGTACGGGAGATAACGGCCTCGCGTATACGACGATCGATGGCATTATGCTGCCGTATTATCAACCCCAGCTTCTCCAGTTTGGCGACCTGTCGGCTTACCGTCGTATAATCACGACCGGCACGTTCGGCTAACTCAACAACGCCAATCGGCCCTAAACGTTCGATACTAATAAGGATCGAAAATAGCGCGCGATCGAGTTGAATGCCCGCCTCTGCAATTAATTTCTCATCATTACGAGGCCGGTTGAGCGCGCTCACCACGCGAATCAACGCACCGTGAAGCGCCTTCATTTGCTCGGAAATATGTGTATCTTGCACATTTTTATTTTCTGACATAGCATGTCTCCTCTTATGTGCATAATACACATATTGGAGAGACGATGACAACATACACCACTATAGATGTACTGATCTGCGGCGCTGGCGTTACCGGGCTTACTTTAGCCATCGAACTGGCGCGTCACGGGGTCTCATTTCGCCTGATTGAGAAAAGAACGACGCCTTTTACCGGTTCCCGCGGTAAAGGTATTCAGCCGCGAACGCAAGAAATCTTCGAGGATATTGGGATACTCAATAAAGTGGTCGCCGCCGGCGGGCTCTATCCCCGATTACGAACCTACCGTCATGACGGAAGCTACGTAGATTCAGATATTGCGCATAATACAAAACCGACCCACGCCGAACCCTACCATCTGCCATTGATGGTTCCACAGAACGTGACAGAAACGATTATGCGGGAGCAATTAAAAGCATGGGGACATCGGGTGGAGTTCGGCTGCGAGTTACGACATTTTGCGCAAACCCCACGCACAGTCACCGCGTATGTTGCCGGGCCGGCTGGAGAAGAGGTCATCATCGCGCATTATTTGATAGGTGCGGATGGCGGCGGAAGCTTTGTCAGAAAAAAATTAGGCGTCAGCTTCCCCGGTCGTACGTTGGGAATCCATGCGCTTGTGGCTGACGCTTCACTTTCCGGTCTGAACCGGGATGTATGGCACCATTTTAACGATGGCGATATGACGCGGATGATAACGATTTGCCCTCTCGCCGGCACGCAGCTCTTTCAAATCCAGGCGTTGTTGGCCCCGGACGACTCGCAGAATTTCTCAGCCGACGCGCTCACGGCTTTTCTTACTGAACGAATCGGGCGGACGGATGTTCGCATCCATTCGATTCCCTGGGTATCGAAGTACCAGATGAATGCGCGCATAGCGGAACATTACCGTGTGGGTAAGGTATTTTTAGCCGGTGATGCCGCTCATGTGCATCCGCCGACGGGTGGGCAAGGGTTAAATACCAGCATCCAGGATGCCTATAACCTGGGATGGAAAATGGCAGCCTCGCTGCGGGGCGCAGGAGAAGAACTTCTCGATAGCTATGAACAGGAACGCCGCCCGGTAGCCGAATCACTGCTCCACCTTTCTACCCGATTACTTGACTCTCAAAAACAGGGGGGCATCAAACGAGAACGCAATGTTCAACAACTTGACATCCAGTATACCGACTCCCCCTTAGCCCACACGTTGCTCGAACGTCAGCATGGGTTACAAGCGGGAGAAAGAGCTCCGGATACTCCTCTTTTGGGCGCCGGCGGCCAATCATTACGATTATTTCAGTTACTCCAGGGGCCGGACTGGAATCTGTTGGCCTACGAAACCCACGGTAAGGTTATCGATGCGCGGCGAGGACTGCGTATTCATCACATTGGCGAGCGGGACGAGCTCATCGATACCCTGGGGCACTTCCGGGAGTCCTATCATCTGGCGCCGGGTCAATGCGTGCTGATCCGACCCGATGGCTATGTCGGCGCATTCTTTCACGGCAAACAGAGCAACGATATTGAAAATTATCTCTCTCGTTTTGCCATAGGGATTAAAGATGAATACTAATGTCTATGAGAACACCGACAGCGAAACTATCACCCCGCTCAACAAGCGGCGTATTTTGCCTGTTTTCCTGCTTGTCGGCCTTTACGCCGCCAGTACAGCGGCTGTGATGTCGGTACTGCCTTTTTATATCCGCGAGATGGGCGGTTCGCCGCTTATCATTGGAATCATCATCGCCACTGAAGCTTTTAGCCAATTTTGTGCGGCGCCCCTGATTGGCCACCTTTCCGATCGCGTTGGCCGCAAGCGAATACTGATTGTCACGCTGGCTATTGCGGCGATAAGTTTACTATTACTCGCCAACGCGCAATGTATCCTGTTTATCCTGCTCGCCCGCACGCTTTTTGGCATTAGCGCCGGAAATTTGTCAGCCGCCGCAGCCTATATTGCCGATTGTACGCACGTCAGAAATCGGCGTCAGGCAATCGGTATCCTCACAGGCTGCATTGGTTTAGGCGGTATTGTCGGGGCAGGCGTTTCCGGGTGGTTATCGCGTATCAGTCTGAGCGCGCCGATCTACGCCGCCTTTATACTTGTCCTTGGGTCTGCCCTGGTCGCGATTTGGGGGTTAAAAGACCCTTCCTCAACATCACGTACCACAGATAAAATAGCGGCGTTCTCTGCCCGCGCTATTTTAAAGATGCCTGTCCTTCGCGTCTTAATCATCGTAATGCTTTGTCATTTCTTCGCCTATGGCATGTACTCTTCACAATTACCTGTTTTTCTTTCTGACACCTTCATCTGGAATGGGCTTCCCTTTGGGCCAAAAGCGTTAAGCTATCTGTTAATGGCGGACGGGGTTATTAATATTTTCGTTCAGCTATTTCTGTTAGGTTGGGTGAGCCAATATTTTTCGGAGCGAAAGCTAATTATCCTCATCTTCGCCCTTCTTTGTACTGGATTTCTCACTGCGGGTATCGCCACGACCATACCTGTGCTTGTTTTTGCTATCGTTTGTATTAGCATCGCTGATGCGCTAGCCAAACCCACTTATCTTGCCGCCTTGTCCGTCCATGTATCGCCTGCCCGACAAGGTATCGTCATCGGAACGGCGCAGGCATTAATCGCAATCGCTGATTTTATATCCCCCGTATTGGGCGGATTTGTCCTGGGTTATGCTCTGTATGGCGTCTGGATCGGTATAGCTATCTCTGTCGCCATTATTGGTCTGGTGACGGCAATGATTTACCTTTCAAAAAGTTCAGTGCTAATAGTGAAACCAGAAACAGAATAATGTGACAACGTCACAAACATTATTGTTCCCTTCTTCCGTTATTTATCAAAAGTATTGTACTTATATTGAATGTTTAAGAGGTATTTATGGAAATTATGCTGGCTGGCATTTGCCCTTGTAAAGCGCGGGGAAAGCATGAAAAAAATATATCTCGTTGTTATCGTACTGTTTTTCATTTCTACAAAAGTTTATACACTACTTCATAACAACATCTTCTTTTGTCGAAACAGCCCGGAGTGTGATTTGTCTCATGTTCTCCCCGACTACCGGGAGCAGATTTCAGGCACACCGCTAAAATATACCTTGATTAATACAGCTCCATTAGCACAGGTGGTAGTCAGACACTATGAATTATTATCGCAACACTGGTCGCCAGATGACATGGTAACCCCTGCGCAATGGCGACATAACGTTGATATTTATATCCCTGAAACGGCAAAAGAGCACCATGCTTTGGTGGTTGTAAACAACGGAATTAATTATGATAAAGGCGTACAAATCACTGGTAAACCCGGTGATTTCCCCCAGGAAACACTGGCAAGCATCTCCCGTGATACGAATACCATCGTAATATCAGTGAGTGATATACCTAACCAATATTTAACCTTTCAGGATGATAAAAAACCACTGAAAGAGGACGAAAGCGTTTCCCGAAGCTGGGCATTATTTATGGAAGCTCCGGAGCAACGTAAGTTAATGCCTTTAAATATTCCTATGGTCACTGCCATATCGCAAGCGATGAGATTAGCAAAAAAGGAGTTAACGCAATGGAATATAAATTCCTTTATCATTACAGGTATTTCAAAGCGTGGGTGGACCACCTGGTTGTCAGCTATTGCCGATCCTGATGTTGAAGCAATTGTTCCCTTCGCCATTGATCTACTTGATATTGATGCTTCACTTGAGCATATTTATCAATCATACGGTGGAAATTGGCCCATTACATTCTACCCCTACTACCAGCAAGGCATAGATGAGAAAATAAAATCCCCCGCATTTACCCAGCTAAGGCAAATAATAGATCCGTTAAGATATCTCAACACTATTTACCAACCCCGCCTTGCAATACCTAAATATATTATTAATGCAAGTGGCGATGATTTCTTCGTACCAGACAATACTCGCTTTTATTATAGCAAACTTCCTGGCGTAAAATCATTACGTATAGTGCCTAATATGAACCACTACTCAATTAACCAGTTCGCTGAAGGAAGCCTCGTTCCATTTATTAACCGGTTTCAAAGTAAAAAAACATTACCACAGTTGATCGACCTTATTCACCACCACCTTCTTACGGTCTATTTCTCAGAAGCGCCGGTAAAAGTCGTTCGCTGGACAGCCAACAATCCAAATGCGCGTGATTTTCGTTATGCCTGTGGTATCCGCTATCAGCCGCTTACAATAGATAGTCCCGTCAACAATAAGATCAGTATTACGCTAAATGAACCGAAGACAGGTTGGGAAGCTACCTATATCGAAGCAACTTTTAATGATGGCTATGTCGCCACGAGTCAGGTTTATATTACGCCCGATGAAAAATACCCACAGACAGCGCCACCTTCCGTTAACGCCGCATGTCAAACTTTACCGGGGCGTGGATTAGGGGAAAACGATAGCTCCGATTGAATTTTCAATTAATCAACTGATTTTAAAGAATTTAATCCATCACACTTGCGATGGATAAAAATCCCCTGTGATAAATTTTTGTTATATTGATCACGTTCTAACCACAAGAGAGGTGATTTGAAAATAACCTTAAAATATTGTGGTCAGGCCGCTAGACCACAATAAGAGGATTAATCATGAAAAGAAAAACAATGGGATGGCTTATCGTTTTTCTTCTATTTATAGTTTACATGCTCAACTATATGGATCGTTCAGCATTGTCGATAACTGCCCCCTTGATCGAAAAGGAGTTAGGATTTAACGCCGCGGAGATGGGGATGATCTTCAGCGCGTTTTTTATCGGATACGCCCTGTTTAATTTTATTGGTGGCTGGGCCAGCGATAAAGTTGGGCCAAAAACGGTTTTTCTCATCGCAGCGTTACTATGGTCTGTATTTTGTGGCTTAACTGGTTTAGTCACCGGATTGTGGACAATGCTTATCGTGCGCGTTCTTTTCGGTATGGCTGAAGGGCCGGTCAGCGCTGCCGGAAATAAAATCATCAATAACTGGATTTCCCGAAAGGAGTCTGCCACGGCGATCGGAATTTTTAGCGCCGGTTCCCCGCTCGGCGGCGCGGTGTCCGGGCCGATAGTGGGCCTGCTGGCGTTATCCTTAGGCTGGCGCCCCGCATTTGGCATTATTTTCTTATTTGGCCTGGTCTGGGTACTACTGTGGTACTTTATCGTTAGCGATAAGCCAACAATGAGTAAACGCCTGGCGCCGGAAGAACGCATTGATTTTGAAAATCATGAGGACGTTATTTTATCTGATGATGGCCGGGCTACGCCTTCACTCGGCTATTACATGAAACAACCAATGGTATGGGCGACAACTCTGGCTTTTTTCAGCTACAACTATATTCTTTTTTTCTTCCTGACCTGGTTCCCAAGTTACCTGAACCATTCGTTACATCTCGATATTAAAGAAATTAGTATCGCCACGGTAATTCCCTGGGTCATCGGCGCCATTGGTATGGTACTCGGCGGCGTCTGTTCCGATGTAATTTATCGGATTACCGGTAATGCTCTGCTCTCACGTCGACTTATTCTGGGCGTATGTCTGGCAGGCGCAGCGGTATGTGTTGCCGTTTCCGGTACTGTTAGCACTATTGGTAGCGCAATTACGCTCATGTCAGTTTCACTCTTCCTGCTCTATTTAACGGGCCCAATTTATTGGGCGGTTATTCAGGATGTTGTTCATAAAGATAAGGTAGGGAGCGTCGGCGGAGCCATGCATGGCCTGGCTAATATATCCGGCATTATCGGTCCGCTTGTCACCGGTTTTATCGTTCAATTTAGCGGTAAATATGACTATGCGTTCTATCTGGCTGGTGCTATCGCTATCGTTTCAAGCCTGTTGGTCTTCGTGTTTGTAAAAAGTAAAGGATTCAAAGCCAATGAAAGTCAAAGCTGTGTTCATTAATAAGCCTGGTGAAGTTGAAACCCGCTGGGTGGATTATCCCCATAAGAAAGAAAATGAAGTATTAATTAAGGTTGATGCTGCAGGCATTTGCGGATCGGATATCGGGGCTTTTCGTGGAACGAACCCACTGGTTACTTACCCAAGAATTATTGGGCATGAAGTGACCGGAATTGTTCTTCAGGAAGGCGCCGGAATGCCGGACAATATTAAAGAAGGTGACCGCGTAATTGTTGACCCCTATATTTATTGTGGTCACTGCTACCCTTGCTCTGTCGGCAGAACTAATTGTTGTGAAAATTTAAACGTCATTGGCGTGCATGTCGATGGCGCAATGCAGGAGGTGGTTACTCATCCCGCACATTTAATTCATAAAATACCAGATAATGTGCCTTCTGAAATGGCGCCGCTGGCAGAACCGCTGACCATCGCTCTGCACGCGCTGCATCGGGCAAACGTTAAGGCCGGGGAATATGTTGCCATCATCGGCGCGGGGGCCATTGGTCTTATGGCGGCATTAAGCGCGCGTCATTACAAGGCAACGCCTATTCTGATCGATATTGTGGAAGAAAGGCTACGCTATGCGCAAAAGCTTGGCGTTCCTTATGTGCTGAACGCCGCTGACGATCAGGTTATCGACGCTATTAAAAATATCACCCACGGCACCATGGCGCAGGTCGTGATAGAAGCTTCCGGCGCAAATAGCGCTATTCGAAATACGCTTGATTTAGCATCGTTTGCTGGTCGTATTTCGTTTACCGGATGGCCAAAACAGGAAACGTCGCTGCCGACGAACCTGATCACCTATAAAGAACTGGATTTACGCGGTTCCCGCACCAGTGCCGGTGAATTTGATGAGGCATTACGTATGCTGTCTACGCTGGAGATTAATCCGCAAGATGTCGTCAGTAAGGTCGTCAATCTTGATGAGATCCCTGATGCAGTTAAAGAACTTGATCGCTATCCGGAGCGCTACTTAAAGATTAATGCTGTTTTCCATTGATTTACGGCAAGCTCCACCGCATGGCATGACCGCCATGCGGTGTTATTCATCGACAAAATTAGCCGCCGACAATCTTTCTCACATAGCGTAAATGTTCCAGCGATCCCTCATAGGCGCTGTCAGCATCAGACTGTCGCATCGCATCCACTATCGCTTTATGTTGTTTGTTGAGATTAAGTAAAACATTTCTGTCTCCAGACTGCTCGTCGAGCCCAGCATAAGGGATATTAATCCGTTGTTCCCATAACATACGGGACATATCGAACAACACCCGGTTACGGCTGGCCTCAGAGATCGCAAGGTGAAACTCTTTATCCAGCGAGTAAAAGCCGTGGACGTTATTATCGTTAATGGCTTGATCCATACGATGATAAATCGCCTCTATTTGGTTGATGACGTCAACGTTATCGTTTTGTGCGGCTAAGCGCGCACAATGGCTATCGACCAGCTCGCGAGTAGAGAGAATTTCTTCGATGGTATAGTCGCTGGCAAGGTGTTTTTTATCTGAAACGATAACCCCATTACCGGACTGAATCACGATCCATCCCGAGATCTCCAGTACAATAAGGGCTTCTCGCAAGGAGGCGCGGCTCACGCCAAGCTGTTTTGCCAGTTCGCGTTCTGGCGGTAAAAAAGTTCCCGGTGGAAAAATATTATCATTGATCAGCTTAATGATGAGGTTGGCTATCTTCTGATAGAGCCTCTCCTGCCTGACCTCAGGTATAACCATGCGCCCTCCAATCCATATCCAGGGGATTTTGAATGGATTTAGCATACCATCCTGGCGCTGGTGATCGTGATAATTAATTACCGTGCATGATAAAGAGAAGCAACCGCCGGTAGTCTCTATTACCTTCGCCGAGCCTACCGGGGAAACTAAACCGAGACGAGCGATTTATCCTTTGACGTTGATTTTCTCGAACACGGGCGCTGTCGCGTTCTTAAACTGAGAAAGAGACCAGGTTTTATAGTTGATATCATTGTAGCCGCGCACCATCATCTCACCGTGCGTTAAGTCAGACAGCGTTGTCCAGACCGTATATTCTGAGACCGGTTTGCGGGTGGCGTTACCTTCCCCTTCACTCCCCATATAATCAACCGTAATATTTTTCGGACGATCGAAACGGCTCATAATATGTGCAAGCGTATTCATTGCGTCGTGGGCGGATGTCGCTTGCGGCGCATATGTGGTGTAATAAACGCCGCGTATAAAACGGGAAACCGACGTATCGGACGATGGCAAGTCTGCAATAGCAATCCCGCTATCAGGCTGCATCACTTTTATCCCGCCCAATGTGCCTGAAGAGCGGTCCACATTGGTTAATTGCGTATAATTATTCAGATTTGTCAGATGCCAGGGGAATGCGGGACCATTTGTCATCACGCGAGTGGGATTGTCATAGACATGGAATTTGCCATTTTCCACTTCAACGACAATGCTTCCTCCTTTCTTGTCGTAAAACGCGTAATGAAATGGCGATTTCAGATCGCCAAACCGATGCAGTTCCGGTGACCAGAATTTGCCCTCTTTTATTGCCTGTTTTACCTCGCCGACAGTAGCAAAACGGGCCAGCGCCCATTCTCCCAACGAGGTGACAGGAATTGCCTGTTTATATTCACTCGCGGGCAATGGCGGCAACTGCGCATTCATGATCATGTTTTCACTAAATGACAATCCCGCGCTATTCATGCCTTCAAGTATGTCTCTGCTATCGCCATCAGTAATGGTGGAAGTAATGGCCAGTATCGGATACTTCGCCTGATAGCTTATCCCCTGGCTGCCATCCGGCGTTTTTTTATCAAACTGTGTTCCCGCCGGGTAATACGTTAACCATGAGGGTAAATCCTGCATATATTCCAGCGTACGCCCATGAAAAATATCGCCTTGTTTATCCTGAATAGCAAGGGTTGTGCAGGCCTGTGCAGCCATGGCGTATGAAAACAGCGCCGGAGCGATAAATAAAATTGCTTTACTTTTTTTCATCATGCTCTCCTTGTTTGTAAAATGGATTGGATGAATATATTAAATTAAACCTATCAATGGTTATGCAGCACGTAATTAATTGTGATCTTATTTTACAAGCTAATAAATTTAACTGACGGGTTTAAAGGAGAGTTAAACAGAGCGAACTAACATGAAACGCGTTATCCGTGTGACCATTTAAAAAAATCCCATCATGTTATAAATAAAAAACACGGTTTCTTATCAACATTAAGAGATATCTTCACAACGCTATATTTACTCCACATCACCAATAACATTAAATTAATTTATGTTTTTGAGTAATGTGAGTAGCACACATGTAATCAGTTGTTACGAATTAGAAACATAATTGCTACTAAAACACGTTGAGAAAGACAAGAAATGCAACATATGATGCCCACACTAACTATAGTGGTTTGGGATAAACGTTATGCAAACACAAGATACATTTTATCAAGTTATGCGTAGACACGGCGTGACAAGGCGTAGCTTCCTCAAGTTTTGCAGCCTTACCGCAACGTCTTTAGGCCTGAGCAGTTCGATGATTCCTCAGATAGCTTATGCCCTGGAGAATAAACCGCGTACGCCAGTGATATGGCTGCATGGTCTTGAATGTACCTGCTGTACCGAATCTTTCATTCGCTCTGCGCACCCGTTGGCAAAAGATGCCATTTTGTCGCTCATTTCCCTGGATTATGACGACACCATTATGGCCGCCGCAGGGCAACAAGCTGAGCAGGCGTTGGCGGATGTGATGCGTGAGTACAAAGGAAATTATATCGTTGCCGTGGAAGGTAACGCGCCGCTGAATGAAGATGGGATGTTTTGCATACTGGCTGGCGAGCCGTTCCTGGAGAAGTTAAAACGCGTCAGCGCGGATGCTAAAGCGATTATCGCCTGGGGGTCCTGCGCATCATGGGGCTGCGTGCAGGCAGCCCGTCCCAACCCAACTAAAGCCACGCCGGTTCACAAATTAATTACCGATAAACCCATTATTAAAGTGCCAGGCTGCCCGCCTATACCTGAAGTGATGTCCGCCGTTATCACCTATATGCTGGCATTTGATCGCATCCCTCCCCTTGATCGTCTTGGACGACCAAAAATGTTTTATGGCCAGCGAATTCATGACAAATGTTACCGACGCGCGCATTTCGATGCCGGTCAGTTTGTGGAAGCGTGGGATGACGAAGGCGCCAGAAAAGGGTATTGCCTGTACAAGATGGGCTGTAAAGGCCCGACCACCTATAACGCCTGTTCAACCGTTCGCTGGAATGATGGCGTGTCTTTTCCTATCCAGTCGGGTCATGGATGCCTCGGATGTTCGGAAGATGGATTCTGGGATTACGGTTCTTTTTACAACCGGGCAACGGGCATTCCGCAAACCGGCATTGAAGCTACCGCCGATAAAATCGGACTGGGCGTTGCCGGCGTCGCGGGCGCTGCCGCCATCGCTCACGCCACGGTGAGCGCCATAAAACACGCCCGCAATAAAAACAACACGTCATCAGAAAACGCTCCGGAAGAGAAAAAATAATTATGGCATATCCTTATCAGACTCAGGGTTTTACGCTGGACAATAGCGGACGGCGAATTGTGGTCGATCCGGTTACTCGCATCGAAGGGCATATGCGTTGCGAAGTGAATATCGACAGTAATAATGTCATTACTAACGCCGTGTCGACCGGCACCATGTGGCGCGGCCTGGAGGTTATCCTGAAAGGTCGCGATCCGCGAGACGCCTGGGCATTTGTTGAACGCATTTGCGGCGTCTGCACCGGTACACACGCTCTGACCTCAATCCGTGCCGTAGAAAATGCGCTGGGAATCGCGATTCCGGACAACGCAAACTGTATCCGTAATATGATGCAGGCTACGCTACACGTTCACGATCACCTGGTGCATTTTTATCATCTGCACGCGCTGGACTGGGTTGATGTGGTTGCCGCCCTGAAAGCCGACCCGCATCAGACCTCCGCCATCGCGCAAAGCCTTTCCGCATGGCCGCTATCCTCGCCGGGATATTTCCGCGATTTGCAAAATCGACTGAAGCGGTTTATCGAGTCCGGTCAACTTGGCCCTTTCCGTAATGGCTACTGGGGACATCCGGCGATGAAACTTCCGCCGGAAGCCAATTTGCTGGCGGTCGCCCACTATCTTGAAGCGCTCGATTTTCAAAAAGAGATCGTAAAAATTCACACCGTTTTCGGTGGTAAAAACCCGCATCCTAACTGGCTGGTGGGCGGCGTTCCTTGCGCCATCAACCTTGACGAAACGGGCGCGGTCGGCGCAGTGAATATGGAACGCCTGAACCTTGTCAGTTCCATCATCCAAAAAGCTCGCCAGTTCTGCGAACAGGTTTATCTTCCGGACGTCTTGCTGATTGCCAGTTATTACAAAGACTGGGCAAAAATCGGCGGCGGGTTATCGAGCATGAACCTGCTGGCTTATGGCGAGTTTCCGGATAACCCTAACGATTATTCCGCCAGTAATCTTCTGCTTCCGCGTGGGGCTATCATTAACGGTCGTTTCGACGAAATTCATCCTGTCGATTTAACCGCCCCCGATGAGATTCAGGAGTTTGTCACTCACTCCTGGTATACCTATGGTAACGGCAATAACGATAAGGGCCTGCATCCGTGGGATGGTCTGACCGAACCGCAACTGGTCATGGGCGAACACTATAAAGGCACAAAAACCTTTATCGAACAGGTGGATGAGTCCGCTAAATATTCATGGATTAAATCGCCGCGCTGGAAGGGACATGCGATGGAGGTAGGTCCGCTGGCGCGTTATCTGATTGGATATCATCAAAATAAACCGGAATTTAAAGAACCCGTGGATCAACTGCTTAGCGTATTAAAGCTGCCTAAAGAAGCGCTCTTTTCTACATTAGGACGTACTGCCGCGCGTGCGCTGGAATCCGTATGGGCAGGCAATACGCTGCAATATTTCTTCGATCGTCTGATGCGTAACCTCAAGTCCGGCGATACGGCGACGGCAAACGTCACGCTCTGGGAACCCGATACCTGGCCTACATCGGCAAAAGGCGTTGGTTTCAGCGAGGCGCCGCGCGGCGCGCTGGGCCACTGGATAAAAATTGAAAATCAGAAAATCGACAGCTATCAGTGTGTGGTACCGACAACCTGGAATGCCGGGCCGCGTGACGATAAAGGTCAAATTGGCGCGTACGAAGCGGCGTTAATGGGGACTAAACTCGCCGTTCCCGATCAACCATTGGAGATTTTACGTACTCTGCACAGCTTCGATCCCTGCCTGGCCTGCTCCACCCATGTTATTGATAATCATGGAGGGGAGCTGGTCAGGGTTCAGGTACGATGACGACGATTCGGAGGTCTCAATGCATCTCAAAGAAATAACCAGCCAGGGGTACTATATCTATGAAGCGCCGGTCCGTTTATGGCACTGGATCACGGCGTTATCCATTGTCGTCCTGGCTGTTACAGGATATTTCATTGGCCGCCCCCTGCCATCGATTCAAGGTGAAGCGACCTTTATGTTTTGGATGGGCTGGATACGACTGATCCATTTTACCACGGCGTATATTTTTACTGTCGCGCTGCTGTTTCGTATTTACTGGGCATGTGTCGGCAATGAGTACGCCAGGGAGATGTTTCTGGTTCCGTTCTGGCGCCGCGCCTGGCGCAAAGGCGTTATCAGCGAAATCCGCTGGTATTTTTTCCTCGAAAAAGAGGCCCATCGTTACTATGGACATAATCCGGTAGCGGGACTGGCGGTAATGTTCTATTTCTGGATGTCCGTACTGATGGTGTGTAGCGGCTTTGCGCTCTATGGCGAAGGACTTGGAACAGACAGTTGGGCGTATCAATGGTTTGGCTGGATGATTCGCCTGACTGGCAACGATAGCCTCGCGCTGCATTTCTGGCACCGGCTGGGCATGTGGTTCATTATCGCCTTCGTCATTGCGCATGTTTATACCGCTATCCGCGAAGACATTATGAGCCGACAAAGCGTGATTTCCGTCATGATAAGCGGCTGGCGCTGGTTCAGGTGATAACAATGGCAGAAGTAACAATCTTAGGGCTTGGCAACCTGCTTTGGGCAGATGAAGGGTTCGGCGTCAGAGCGGCGGAAAAGCTGTTTGAACAGTATGCCGATAACGAGAAAGTTGACGTTGTTGATGGCGGTACGCAGGGGCTGGCGCTGCTGCCCTGGCTGCAACAGACCGAAAAACTGTTAATCATGGATGCTATCGATTTTGGTATGGCGCCAGGTTCGCTGGCGATGTTTCGTGATGAACAGGTTCCCGCCTATCTGACGGCGAAAAAACTCAGTTTACATCAGACCAGTTTTTCTGAAGTGCTGGCATTGCTGCAATTAACCGGCGGCCAGTTATCGGAGATAGTGCTGATTGGCGTGCAGCCGGAATGTCTGGATGACTATGGCGGGAGTCTTACGCCGCAGGTAAAGGCGCAACTGATGCCTGCGGTCTATCTCGCGCAGGAAGTGCTGGCGCAATGGGGTATCACCGCCTCTTCAGCGGCCTTGCCCACTGAAAGACTCAATCATTACAGCCTGTGTATGGAACGCTACGAAGATGAACGCCCAGATGCGCAAAGCGCTTGCCGGGTCGGCGATATTCGGGTGCTACAGAGAGAGAAATCATAATGTGTATCGGCGTTCCTGTGCAGGTTATTTCACCCGGTCAGTGGTTCGCCAAATGCCGCGACCGACACGGCGAGCTTATCGACGTTGATATTCGGCTTGTGGCTCCCCCCTTAGCAGGCGCATGGCTGCTGACATTTGGCGGCGCAGCACGACGAGAAATGGACGAAGCGGAAGCCGCTGAGGTACTGGCGGCGCTGGACTCACTGGAACAGGCCATGCTCACGCAAAGCGATCCGCTGACCGGTTTTGCCGATTTATTGTCTCGCACGCCTGAATTACCGGAGCATTTAAAAAAATGACTATCTCACCCCAAAATCCTGTTTGTCCACTGGCGGATAAAGGCTTTCTGGTTACCGATGCGCAAACGCTCCCGTCGTTGATTAATGCGCATCCGACTGTGCTGGTTTTGCTGCAAAGCGACCCCAACAAACATCCGGAAGTCGCCGACAGTTGGGTCATCATCCCGGAGATCCTCAAGCAATTTCCGGCGACGTCTTATACCGCGGCATTTGCGGATAGCGAACAGAGTGAACTGATCGCCCGGGAGTATCGCATTCTGAAATATCCGGCGCTGCTTTTCTTTCGCCAGCACCGTTTTGTCGGCAGTCTGGCGGGATTATATAGCTGGCAAGAATACTCTCAGCGGGTGGCCGCATTGCTGACCACACCGGGCTATCGTCAGGATATTCCCGTTATCACGCAATAGAATGAAAGGTAACACACGTGAATTATTCCAGAACTATTCCAGTCGTTAATATTGCCGGACCAGGCTCGCAGCCAGAAGAGGAAGACTTTAACTTTCTTCCTATCCCCGCCGGCATTAATCTCCCGCTGACGCCGGTTTTACCGGAACAGGCGCTGCCCGCTGAGCTCCGTGTTGCCAGACACATCCTGACTACGCTTATTCGCGATATGGATAACCCAGTGGCAACGCTCCCCTTTCCCCTGAGCTATAAGCTGAATGCCACTGAGCAACAGAATAGCGGTTTATTGGATCAACTGCTCGGCGAAGGTGAAATCTCCGCCCGGGTACTATTATCCGATGGAAAAGAACAGCGTATTCAGGAGACGGTTTTTACGGGCGTCTGGCGTGTGCGTGAATATAACGCTGACCAGCAACGGGTTGCCGATGAAATTATCATTGGCCCGATCCCGGAGAGCATCTGGCAGACGCATCCGCAGCCGCCGATTACGCCAGAATTGCCGCCACAACCGGCGGGATTGATGAATGGCGCCTTTATCGCGCATGAAATAGCCGAGCGCGTAAAACAGCCGGTAAAAGAGCCGCATATCATTAACTTAACGCTATTGCCAGTAAACGATGCCGATCGCGAGTATCTGGATCATTTTTTAGGCGAAGGGTGTAGCGCTATTTTTTCACGCGGATATGGTAAATGCCGGATTGTAAGCACGCATTTTCCCGGCGTATGGCGGGTCAATTATTTCAATGATATGAACACATTACTGCAAGATATGATTGAGATAGCGGACATTCCTGATATCGCCGTTGCAGGCATCGACGATATCGAAGATGCCTACGCGGGGCTAAAAAATACGTTGGAATGGTTGAAAGAATACCCAGTCACAGAAAATGAGCCAGTGGTGCGCATGGAGTGCAAAGTATGTTGGTGGGTTTACGACCCTGCGCTGGGCGATGATGTATGGCAAATTCCACCCGGCGTGCCCTTCAGCCAGTTACCTGATTACTGGTGCTGTCCGGTTTGCGAAACCAGTAAGTCCGGGTTTATGGTGATCGATGAAGGTAATAATTCGTGCAAAGATTGACCGTCTATTCTCACCCGCTACGGATTACTTGGCAGGAGGCGCCGATCGGTCGTTTGTTACAGGGCGCAACGCCGGTATACGCAAAAACGCTTATTTCACGTTTGTTTACGTTGTGCGCTCAGGCGCACAGCGCGGCGGCGGCTTTACTGTTGTTTCCTGAAGAGAAGCCAGATATGCAGGCCGCACAACAAGAGCTGGCGCGAGAAACGCTCCGTCGCGCGTTGACCGACTGGCTCCCCCTGTTTAGCCACCGACAGGCAACCACTGAAGAATGGGCGTTGTTACGTCGCGGAGAGTTATCCCCGCTGGCAAGCACAATCTTTTTTGACGATGATCCTCAGACCTGGCTTGCCGCTGGCGTAAAGGGCTGGGAAGCCTGGTTTTTGCAAGAGCGTTCTGAAACCGCCCGCTGGCTGGCGGCAGTACAGAATATCATTACACCTACACTACCGATGGCGTCGTCCCCGGACCATACGTTAATAACCCATGGTCCCCTGGATGTCTCGCCTCTGGCTATCGAATATCCGCTACTGTCAGCCTGTTGTCTTAGCGGAAAAACGACTGCGCTACGTCTGCTGGCCCGCTGCATTACGCTCGCCCGAAGTTTGAACGCCCTTCCTACCCTGCGCTGGAATCGTTTTGATGATGGCGAATGGAAAATAGCGGTAGTGGAAACCGCGCGAGGATGGTTAGTTCATCAGGCCAGACTGACGACGTCAGGCAATATTCTTGATTACCGTATTATCTCGCCTACCACACGTCACGCCCAATCTGACGGCGTCATTGCTCGCGAACTGGCCACTATTCCACTCTCATTGTGGTCGCAACAGTTACAGGTAATTGATCCTTGTGTCGCCGTAAATATTGTTGAATGAAGGAGCTGGCCCATGCATGAATTAGCCCTGGCGCAAAATATTATCGAATTGCTGGAGGAACAGGCAGTAAATCACCAGTTCAGCAAGGTAAAGCAAGTCTGGCTGGAGATTGGCGTTATGGCCTGTGTTGAGGTGCCGGCGCTGCATTTTGGCCTGGACGTCGCCGCTCGTCATACCCTTGCTGACAATGCGAGTTTCCACATTACTATCGCACCGGCGCAAGGTTGGTGTCTGTCCTGTAATCAACCCTTCACCTCTCAAACATCCACACTCTGTTGTCCCTTTTGTCATTCAGGCAAAGTGCAGATAGATGACAGTAGCAGAATGCGCATTCGCGAGATCGAAGTCGAATAGTCAATAAAAAAGGACGCCAGAAGCGTCCTGAAATAATAAAAGAATAAACTGACAATAATAAAGGTTAAGCAGTGTGAGTTGCCACGGATAATCTAGACACTTTCGAGTCGTCGGTAATATCGGTTTTCATATTCTGTCGGTGGCATCTTATCGCTCGAACCATGCCGACGCTTACTGTTATAAAACATTTCGATGTAAT
>NZ_JAGETK010000007.1:0-249134 GCF_017573605.1 Salmonella sp. 32070601201500089SM | reverse complement strand
CCGCCAGTTCACGCACACGCTGCAGGTTGTTGTTGATTTCGTTCAGCGCGCCTTCAGTGGTCTGCGCAATGGAGATACCGTCGTTAGCGTTACGGGAAGCCTGAGTCAGACCTTTGATGTTCGCGGTAAAACGGTTAGCAATCGCCTGACCTGCCGCATCGTCTTTCGCACTGTTGATACGCAGACCGGAAGACAGACGCTCGATAGCGGTGCCCAGTGCGGACTGGGATTTGTTCAGGTTATTCTGGGTCAGCAGCGACAGACTGTTAGTGTTGATTACTTGTGCCATAAAATTTTCCTTTTGGAAGGTTTTTGATAAAGCAATCTCCCATGAGAAAAGCGACTAAAATTCTTCCTTATCTGATGTAAAGGAGAAAATCATGGCTACTATTGGGTATATTCGGGTGTCAACAATTGACCAAAATATCGATTTACAGCGTAATGCGCTTACTAGTGCAAATTGTGACCGCATTTTTGAGGACCGTATCAGTGGCAAGATTGCAAACCGCCCCGGCCTGAAACGAGCGTTAAAGTATGTAAATAAAGGCGATACTCTTGTCGTCTGGAAATTAGACAGACTGGGCCGCAGCGTGAAAAATCTGGTGGCGTTAATATCAGAATTACATGAACGCGGAGCTCACTTCCATTCTTTAACCGATAGTATCGATACCAGTAGCGCGATGGGGCGATTCTTTTTTCATGTAATGTCAGCACTGGCCGAAATGGAGCGAGAATTAATTGTCGAGCGAACCCTTGCCGGACTGGCTGCCGCCAGAGCGCAAGGACGACTGGGAGGGCGCCCTCGGGCGATCAACAAACATGAACAGGAACAGATTAGCCGGCTATTAGAGAAAGGCCATCCTCGGCAGCAACTAGCTATTATTTTTGGTATTGGCGTATCTACCTTATACAGATATTTTCCGGCAAGCCGCATAAAAAAACGAATGAATTAAAATAAAAATCACAACAGGATGGATATAACATTTTTGTAATACAGGCGTATGGCATAAATAAAACGAAAGGGTATACGAAAAAGACAGCATCTAATTAAAAAGAGAAAAAATTCAACGCATTAACATATATAATGTAACGCGCTCACGATAAAGCCTATGTTATATCCAGCTATAGACGACATCGCTCAAAACACTACCAGACGCAGTGTTCACATAGAAAGGCTTTTTAATCAAACTGTTAGGTGTAAGCAATTACAGACAGAAAAAGTAGTAAAGTTTATGCCTCAAGTGTCGATAACCTGGATGACACAGGTAAGCCTGGCATAACATTGGTTATCAAAAACCTTGGTTTTCAAGAACCAATAAATCGTGTGGCTGATGCGCGATAAAAATCGCAGAGCGGTGACGATATCCGCATAAGGAGCTGTTCGTTCGCAACATTCGAACGGTAACGTAAAGCCGGTTTCATTGGCTAATGAAGACGAAGGGGACAAAATTACTACAGAGTTGATACCACAGAGATAGTCCAGGCTCGCAGGTGATACGGGATTTAACGCCGGAAAGTCCACACAGAACACGATCCGCCGCCGGACACCATTAAATTGCCCCGCAACGTGTTATCAATACTACTCCCTACGTTTCCCGTTACCTTGCTGTCGGTACGTTTACCTCATTGTCTGAAAGGTTATTTGCGAAGTTATCATTAATAATCCACGGGCGTCTGGTATGCGAATCCAGTTCCCCAATCCTGGCGCTTTGCCTTTGCGACCATACGCACGTAAATAAGCCTGAAACCAAACATCACCGCTTAACGCTCTCCTCTTTCCCGATTTTTACGCAAAAAATCATCACATGCTCAAGTGTCGTATTAGTTATTGCATTTTACAAATGATATTGGTAATTATTATCATTCTCATTAACAACTTGTTCGATTTATGACGTGGAGAGAGAGGATTTCTCATGCGTATTCTGTTTGTCGGTCCACCACTGTATGGACTGCTATACCCTGTGCTGTCCCTGGCGCAAGCGTTTCGTGTTAATGGCCATGAAGTGCTGATTGCAAGCGGTGGAAAATTTGCACAGAAAGCAGCAGAAGCTGGGTTGGTGGTATTTGACGCTGCGCCTGGTTTCGATTCGGAAGCGGGTTATCGCCGTCAGGAGGCATTACGAAAAGAAAATAACATTGGAACAAAAATGGGGAACTTCTCATTCTTCAGCGAAGAGATGACTGACCCGCTGGTCGCGTTCTCCGGGCAGTGGCGACCAGATCTCATCGTCTACCCTCCCCTTGGGGTCGTTGGACCACTGATTGCCGCTAAGTATGACATTCCGGTAGTGATGCAAACCGTCGGCTTCGGTCATACGCCCTGGCACATCAAAGGCGTGACGAAATCACTTTCTAACGCCTACCGCCGCCATGGGGTCAGCGCGCCACCAAGAGATCTGGCGTGGATAGACGTCACACCGCCCAGCATGAGCATACTGCAAAATGACGGAGAGCCGGTTATCTCCATGCAATACGTCCCGTATAACGGCGGCGCCGTCTGGGAAGAATGGTGGGAACGTACACCTGATCGCAAGCGTCTTCTGGTCAGCCTCGGCACCGTCAAACCGATGGTGGATGGCCTGGATCTGATTTCCTGGGTAATGGATTCTGCCGGCGAAGTAGATGCCGAAATCATCCTGCATCTTCCGGCAAACGCCCGCTCGGATTTACGTTCACTGCCGCCGAATGTCCGTCTGGTCGACTGGCTTCCGATGGGCGTTTTCCTTAACGGCGCCGACGGTTTTATCCACCATGGCGGCGCAGGCAACACCCTGACGGCGCTGCATGCCGGCATTCCGCAGATAGTCTTTGGCCAGGGTGCCGACAGACCCGTCAATGCCCGCGCCGTGGTCGAGCGCGGATGCGGCATTATTCCCGGTAAGAGCGGGCTTACGAGCAGCATGATCAATACCTTCCTCGGTAATCGCGCGCTTCGCGAGGCGTCGCAGGAGGTCGCGGCGGAAATGGCGGCCCAGCCTTGCCCGACCGAGGTGGCAAAAAAACTGATCGCCATGCTGCAACACGGCTAACCGCGGCAGCGCAATGACAATATGGCGGCTGAACCCAGCGTGTGTCGCCATATCTCATCTTTCACCGATAAGGAGGCTTAATGCCCGCGACTCATTCCCCCATGCCCGCTCGTGCCTGGATAGTTCGCCTTGCCCGCGTGTGTTGGGAACGTAAAACACTGAGCATCATTGTCATCGTAGCATCAGTATCGACCATTTTACTGGCTGCGCTGACGCCGCTAATAACGCGTCAGGCCGTCAATGACGCGATAGCAGGCGATACGACCCACCTGCCGTTACTTGCCTGCGGCCTGCTGTTAATTGCCCTTTTTGATTTTATCGGGAATTACGTGCGCCGCGGCTATGCCGGAGAACTCTCGTTGTGGGTTCAGCATACGTTACGTAGCCGTGCGTTCGACAGTATTCAAAAACTGGACGGCGCAGGCCAGGACGCCTTGCGTACCGGGCAGGTCATTTCGCGTACCAACAGCGATCTTCAACAGGTACACACCTTGCTACAGATGTGCCCGGTGCCGCTGGCGGTGCTCACTTACTATGTGGCCGGTATCGCGGTGATGCTATGGATGTCGCCATCCATGACGCTTATCGTGATTTGCGTACTGGCCGCCCTTGCTATTACCGCCCTGCGCGCCCGTCGCCGTGTTTTCGCGCAAACGGGGCTTGCCTCAGACCGGCTGGCGCACATGACGGAACATATGCGCGAAGTATTGGAACAGATCTCAGTGGTGAAGTCCTGCGTGGCGGAGTTACGCGAAACGCGTTGGCTCGATGGTCAGTCGCGGCAGATGGTGCGGGTACGCATCGGCGCCGCTATCTCGCAGGCGATGCCGGGCGCAACCATGCTGGCGCTACCAGTGATAGGGCAAATCGTCCTGCTGTGCTATGGCGGCTGGTCGGTAATGAATGGGCGCATCGATCTGGGAACCTTCGTTGCGTTCGCGAGTTTTCTCGCTATGCTGACCGGCCCTACCCGCGTACTGGCATCGTTTTTGGTTATCGCACAGCGCACACAGGCGTCGGTAGAGCGCGTCTTCGCGCTTATCGACACGCGTTCTCGCATGGAAGACGGTACTGAGTCGGTTGAGGGTCAGATTATCGGGCTGGACGTGGAGAAGATGAGTTTCCACTACGACAACGGTAACCGTATCCTCAATGAGATCTCGTTTTCCATTCACGCCGGTGAAACCGTGGCGGTGGTTGGCGCCTCCGGCTCCGGAAAATCAACATTGCTGATGTTGCTGGCGCGCTTTTACGATCCCACCTCCGGCGGGGTGTGGCTCAACACCACTGCGGGTCAACAGAATATTCGCGACCTGAAACTGACGGCGCTTCGTCGTCGCGTTGGCGTAGTTTTTGAAGACGCGTTTCTGTTTGCCGGTACGGTGGCGGAAAACATCGCCTATGGGCACCCGCAAGCGACTCAGGACGACATTCGACGCGCCGCCGATGCCGCAGGCGCCAGCGGGTTCATCAATGCGCTACCGCAGGGGTTCAACACCCGACTGGCCGAACGCGGAAGCAACCTCTCCGGCGGCCAACGCCAGCGTATTGCGCTAGCCCGGGCACTGATTACCGCGCCGGAACTGCTGATTCTCGATGACACCACCTCGGCGGTCGATGCCGGTACTGAAGCGGAAATTAATACGGCTCTTGGTCGTTATGCCGATAATGAGCATATGCTGCTGGTGATTGCACGCCGCCGTTCAACACTGCAGTTAGCCGATCGGATCGTCGTGCTGGATAAAGGCCGCGTCGTGGATATCGGTACCCAGGCGGAGCTGGATGCAAGGTGTCCGACGTTTCGCTCGCTGATGAGCGGCGAGGGTGATTTTCTCGCCCTCGCCCCGGCGGAACAACGTGCGCTATGGCCAACAACGCAGGCGGTAAAATCCGACGACGCGCATGAGCGCCAGCCCCCCGCCGGAAAAGGTTTTGTCGACCGGATGACGCGCGTTCCGGAACGCGCCGTACAGATGGCGCTGGCAGGCCACGGGCGTCAAGTCTCATCGCTGCTGACGCCAGTAGCCTGGATGTTCGTCATCGCCGCCCTGCTTATCGCGCTTGATTCCGCCGCAGGCGTTGGCGTGCTGGTGCTTTTGCAGCGCGGTATTGACTCAGGCGTTGCCGCAGGGGATATGTCGACTATTGGCATATGCGCTCTGCTCGCGCTGTGTCTGGTGGCGATTGGTTGGTGCTGCTATGCGCTGCAAACGATCTTCGCCGCCCGCGCGGCAGAGTCGGTACAGCATACGGTACGCTTACGCAGCTTCAGCCACCTGCTACGCCTGAGTCTTCCCTGGCACGAGAAGCACATCGACTCGCGTCTTACTCGCATGACCGTCGATGTTGATTCACTCGCCCGATTTCTGCAAAACGGTCTTGCCAGCGCGGCCACCAGCATCGTGACAATGGTCGCTATCGCCGCGGCAATGTTCTGGCTTGACCCCATTCTTGCGTTAACGGCATTAAGCGCCGTGCCTGTAGTGATGCTGGCGACGTGGATTTACCGCCGTTTGAGCTCGCCTGCCTACGCTCAGGCACGGCTGGAAATTGGTAAGGTGAACAGTACGCTTCAGGAAAAGGTCTCCGGTATGCGGGTAGTACAGTCACACGGCCAACAGAAGCAGGAAGCCGCCAGGCTACGGGCGTTATCAGACAACTTCCGCGCCACCCGCGTGCGGGCGCAAAAATACCTTGCCGTCTATTTTCCGTTCCTGACTTTCTGCACCGAGGCCGCCTATGCCGCCGTGCTTTTAATCGGGGCGACCCGGGTCGCCGGAGGCGAAATGACGCCCGGGATACTGGCGGCGTTCTTCCTGCTACTGGGACAATTTTATGGCCCGGTACAGCAGTTGTCAGGCATTGTCGATTCCTGGCAGCAGGCGACCGCCAGCGGCAAACATATCAATGCGCTATTGGCGACTGAGGACACGGAGAATATTGAACCGTCCTCCATAACGCCTGGCACTGGCGCACTACGCCTGGAGGCATTGACATTCCGCTATCCCGAAAAAACGCAACCTGTGCTTGATAATCTCTCGCTCACCATTCCGCCAGGAACGGTAGTCGCGGTGGTCGGACGTAGCGGCGCCGGCAAATCGACGCTGATCAAGCTGCTGGCCGGGCTCTACTCTCCCGGTAGCGGACAAATCCGTGTCGGTGAGCGCTTAATTGATGCCGCGTCGCTTAGTGATTATCGTCGCCAGACGGGGCTGGTCACTCAGGATGTCGCATTATTTAGCGGCGATATTGCCGAAAATATCCGCTATCCGCGGCCAGACAGCAGCGACACGGAGGTGGAGAGCGCGGCGCGACGGGCGGGACTCTTTGAAACTGTGCAACATCTGCCGCTGGGGTTTCGTACTCCGGTCAATAACGGCGGCACGGATCTGTCCGCGGGCCAGCGTCAGTTGATTGCCCTCGCCCGCGCCCACCTGGCGCAGGCGCATATTCTGCTGCTCGACGAGGCGACAGCGCGTATCGACCGTAGCGCCGAGGAGCGCTTAATGACCTCGCTTACCAGGGTGACGCATACCGAGAAACGCATCGCGCTTATCGTCGCGCACCGGCTGACCACCGCTCGCCGTTGCGATGTTATTGTCGTAATCGATAAAGGATGTATCGCTGAATATGGCAGCCATGAGCAGTTGATAGCGACTCATGGCCTGTATGCTCGTCTGTGGCGGGACAGCATCGGCCAGACACGCGATACGCAAGGAGAGGTCATAGGATAGTTTTTATCGCCACGATTTACGCAAAAGAAAGCCCGCAAGCGGCTGTTCCTGTAACAGCCGCTTTAGCTATTAGTACTGACCGAAATATAAATGAGATGGAATACAAAGAATGAGACTGAGCCCGCCCGTCGCTCCTGTCGCTATACAGACTGCTACGCGCCTTCGCCGTCAACTCGCCGCCGGAAGCCAGGTTGACGCTTCTCACTTCTGGCGAGCAGTAAACTCGCTCGCGCTGCCGCTGGTGACAGCCATTAACGGCGCAGACGATGAACGGGAAGTCACCTTCCTGTGGCGTGCCGCCTCTCCTCTGCGGGGGGTTTATGTTCGCCTGAACCGTGTCACCGATAAAGATAACGTGGCGAAAGGTATGATGACGCAACTGCCCACAACGGATATCTGGCATCTGACGCTTCGCTTACCGGCGTCCTACTGCGGTTCCTATACGATGGTCGAAATACCACCGGAAACCCCGGACGAGACGGTATTGCAGCTTGGAAGCCGTTTCGCCTCCCTTGTCGGGAAGGCGGACCCGCTGAACAGCACGCCGGGAATAAATGTTCGGGGTAATGCGCAGGAGTCTGTTCTGGCGCTGGATCATGCCCCGGCACAGGAGGAGTGGTCAGGCTGTCGCACTTACGCCGGGCAGCTTTTCACCTCAGAACATCGGCTCGCCGGACAACGTCGCCGTGTGCGGCTGTATCTTCCTGACGTTCCTGTCGTACAACCGCTGGGCTTACTGGTACTCACGGATGGCGAGATCTGGTTCGACCATCTTGGGGTAAACGCCGCCATTGACGCCGCCATCCGCAGCGGACGCATCGCGCCGGTGGCCGTACTCGGCATTGATAACATCAACGCGCGTGAACGCGTCGCAATACTCGGCGGTCGCCGCGAGCTGGTGCTCGACATTGCCGAACGCCTGCTGCCAACCCTTCGCGCCAAATACCCGGAACGGCGGTGGGCGGACCGTACACAAACGGTGCTGGCTGGGCAAAGCCTCGGCGGCGTGACCGCGCTGATGGCGGCCCGCCACGCGCCAGAGAGCTTCGGCCTGGTACTGAGCCACTCCCCCTCAATGTGGTGGACGCCGGACAACCGCAATCGCCCGCCCCATTTCAGCGCAGAAGAGCGCTCATGGGTCAGCGAACATGTGTTATCCGCGCCCTCGCCAGCCGTACGTACGCATCTGTGCGTGGGATCGCTGGAAGGTTCGACGGTCCCGCAGGTCAAACAGTTGCATGAAAAATTGCGCGCCGCCGGCGTTGAAAGCCATTGCAGCGTGTACACCGGCGGTCACGATTATGCCTGGTGGCGCGGCGCGCTGATTGACGGATTACGTCTACTGCCCCGATAAAACTTCACCTGCCAAAAAGGAATCACATCCGATGTATGGTCGCCAGTACCACAACAAGTGCTATCGCATGGCGCTATTTTTAGTGAGTTTTTGTTTTAGCGCGCTGAGTTATGCGCAGCCGGATATGCAGCCATTAGGACCGAATATTGCTGATAAAGGTTCGGGATATTACCATTTTAGGGTCAATGACTTTCAATCTGCCGATGGCGCAAGACATTACCGGGTATGGACCGCTATTCCCAATAAAGCCGCCCCGCCGTCGGGTTATCCTGTCTTATATATGCTGGACGGCAACGCAGTGATGGACAGACTGCCGGAGACGCTGCTCAAACAGCTGGCAGACCACTCGCCGCCGGTGATTGTGGCGATTGGCTATCAGACTAACCTGCCGTTTGATCTTAACGGCAGAGCTTATGACTATACGCCGGCACCGGGAATCGATCGCGAAGGCAGTGAAAATAACCCGCGTTTTCATCGTAAGACCGGCGGCGGGCCAGCGTTCCGCCAGCTACTGGAGAGACATATCGCGCCGCAGGTGGAACAAGAAACAACCATCAACCCCGAACGGCGCGGGGTATGGGGACATTCTTATGGCGGCCTGTTCGTTTTGGACTCCTGGCTGTCGTCATCCTTCTTTCATATCTATTACAGCGCCAGCCCGTCACTCAGCAGGGATAACTTTGCCCTGTTGAATCGCCTTACGACAGTGAAGCCGTCGCCGTTCTGCCATAAAAAACTCATCATAATGGAAGGTTCAGCGTCGAATGGGGATAGCAGGCAACGCCAGATGGCCGAGCTCCTGCAAAAAGTTCAGGAGACCGTGAGAACGCTTGAGAACAACGGCGTTAACGCGGCCCTGCAGCATTACCCGGGCCTGGGCCACGGGCCCATGTTTAACGCCTCTTTTCGTAGTGCATTGCTGGATATCAGTCGCGAACCGGCAAGCCAAGAACCACGCTGCCATTAACCCGTCGCCAGAATATGCCCGCCAGCGGCGGGCATAACCCATCAAAACGAGGCCGTCACACCGGCATAATAAGCCCGCCCCGGTTCGTTATAGGTATTTGCCCCTTCGGCGGAGCGATAGATCTGTTTATCGAAGATATTGCTGATACCGACATTAAGACGCAGGTTCTTATTGATATCGTAGTTAACGTTAGCGCCGACCAGTGAGTAAGCCCCCAGCGCTTTCCCGGACAATCCTTTGGTCTCTTCACTACGCGACTCCGCATGTGTTCGCGGTTTTTGCTTGCCGTATAACGTCCAGTTGACGTTAGCGGAGAGCGCGCTGGTGATAGTCCAGTCGAGGAAGGTATTCACCGTATATTTCGGGATTATCGATAAGGGATTACCGGTATCTTTTTGCTCAGAAGCGATCATATAAGTCGCATTGGTATTCCAGTTCAGACGGTCCGGCATCAGCGGAACAGCCATGCTGGCTTCAATACCTTCAATCAGCGCCTTACCGCCGTTCTGCCACTGCAATACATAAGCGCCAGATGCGCTTCTGCCAATAATCTTATCACCTGCGACAATCTTATTCTGATAATCGTTACGGAAATACGTGACGCTTGCGTGGTAATCGTCTACGGTAAATTCCAGCCCGATCTCTTTATTGATGCTAATTTCAGGATCGAGGTTCTTATTACCGACCAGGTAACAGCCGCCTGACGTAATATCTTTTGGACAACCGTTGCCTTTCGAATAGAGTAAATACCCCTCACTGGTTTGATACAAGTTCGGTGCCTTAAAGGCCCGGGCAATACCGGCTTTCACCTTGACGTATTCACCTAACTCCTGGGAAAGGTTAAGACTGGGACTAAAATTACTCCCGGATTCGCTCAAATAGTCAAAACGCAGACCCGGAATAATATTGGTACCGGCCATGGGTTCGATATTATCTTCAACGTACAGCGCACTGATTTCCGATTTATTTTTGCTGCTACGGTTAGCCGCCGAACCGGGAATCCCGGCGATATTGCTATCCTTAACCGTCAGACTGGTAGAGGAAGGATCGTTCAGCTCATCGCGGTTCCACTCCGCGCCGACGGTGAGCGTTTGCTCAAATAGCCATATCACCGGGACATTCACCTCGCCGCTGGTGCGATACGAGATCAGGCGGTTAGTGGTGAACGTCTGGTCGTTGGTAATGCGCCCCTCGCCGCCGCCGGAGAGTCCCTCATTCATGCGGGTATTATCGGTTTTTTCATAGTAGAACCCCAGGCGGCTTTGCCCCCAGTCCCAGATGCCGTTATGAGTTAGACCGTAATTCTGCCGGTACAGGCGATTGGTCTCCCGCCCGGACTGCGCCAGACTTTTAGTAACCGCGTTCGAAGTACTGTTTTGCGTATCGCCGGCATAGATATTCCCCTGCCGACTGTATCCCGCTTCAAAATCAAGGATTTGCTGCGGGGTCATTTTCCATGAGAAGACGCTATTAATATCTTTATTGGTGACCCCCTCCCGTCCGGCGGCATTTTTGGTACCGGCGGAGGAGTTAATATCCCAGCTGTCGGCATCGGTTCTGTTGAGATTACCGTACAGGCGCATCGTCAACGTATCACCAGCCAACGGGCCGCTAAGGCTAAAGTTACCCCGCCGGGTGTCACCTTCTTTGCTGCTTTCCGGCTGGTTGGTATAGAGCGACAGCGAGCCGTGCCAGTCGTTAGTCGGACGTTTGGTGATGATATTCACCACCCCGCCAGCGGCACCGGAGCCATAGCGCGCGGCGGCGGGCCCACGGATCACTTCAATACGTTCTACCATCTCCGGCGGTACCCAGTTCGTATCGCCACGGGTGTCGCGTTCTCCGCGCCAGCTATAGCGAACCGAATTTCGCGACGTCACCGGCACGCCGTCAATCAGCACTAAGGTATTTTCCGGCCCCATACCACGAATATCAATTTGTCGGTTATTTCCGCGCGTCCCCGAGGCGCTATTGCCGGTAAGATTAACCCCAGGCATCTTACGAATAATATCGGCAAGATCGTTAACGGGAGGATTCTTTTGAATATCGTCACGAGTAATAATCGAAACGCCCGGCTGTTGCTTTAATACTTGCTCGGCGGTGGATTCAACCACCATCGTTTCGCCGTTGTCGTCAGTAGATTCTGCTGCTGATAATGGACTATTAACCCCTGTAGAAACCACGGTTATTAACCAGAGGAACTTATTAACTTTCATACCCATTCCCTAAATAATGTCTAAAGTAGCGCTGTTGCCCTCAAGCTCACATCCTTGCCAAGTTACGTCTATATAGTAATTATTATCATATGCTAATGATAATAATTATCATTCAATTAAGGAAAAGGCAATCTTTCGACCACAAAAATCTGGTAATAAAAAAACGGAAACGGGATTTTGCAATATGACTCTCTGTCCGGGCTCCGCTTTGCCAGTAAATCCGGGAAGGGGGGCAGAATGCGCCTACTGAACGGAGGTTTTACAAAACAGAAATAGATAAAATAAAACTATTTTTCAGATCGTTAATCACAAGAAACACCCAGGTAAGATGGTATAGCACGGTTCAGGGTTCACCGCCGCTTCCCTGCCGACGGCGAACCATTCTTACAGTTTGCCAGCGACTTTCCGTCTGGGTAATGGTGGGATCGGATACGATTGTAGTCATTCGATATATGACGATGAAAGTGATGTTGGCGCCAAAATACAAAGCGCCTGGTAATATTTATCAGGCGCTTTGCAGACTGAAAACCATCAAACATCGGTTTCTCGTTCCCCAGGATCTACCGGGAAAAATGGCAACCCACAGTTAGTGGATTTTACTGTCGGGTCTTGCCAGGGATGTTGTGTTACCCCCAGATCTTTTAAAAGACCTCGTAACAGCACTAACTCGCTGGGTGTCATTTTTTGCTTTGATTCACCCCCTTTAGGTGGACGAATATCCTCCTGACTAGTACATGTAACACAATAACCTTTTAACTCTATCCATTTAGGCGCGGGGGGGCCCTTAGGATCGGGAGGCGTCGGGCTGGCAACGCACGAACAGGCACTTATACATCCAGGCATAACGTTTTCCTTTTCAAACAATTCACTTTAGTTGGAAGTTCTACTTGAGAAAATAGAAATAGTTATTCAGATATTTTTACCGTCGCATACTCCTGTAATAATAAAAGATACTGTAAATAATTTACTCCCAGCTACTATTCAGTAGCAGATTGTTATTCTTACATTGCTTTTATTTCAGATTTACGTCAAATAGGGCTAAATATTTTCACTATAAAATACGTTAAAAAGTGTTTGTGTACTCGTAGACATTGTGGCGTCTTCAGTACGCAAATCGGTTAGTGTACAATCTTTAAAACAGGTATTGTTTAAATTAGCCTCAGCCAAATCAGCCCCGTCCAGGTTCGTAGAAATGAAACTAGCCTTTCGCAGGTTTGCCCGGGTTAAGACAGCGCCTTCCATAATTGCAGCCATTATAGTAGCACCCTGTAATGTCGCACCGCTCATATCAGCACGTATAAGGGTTGCGCCTGAAAGATTAGTGTGATCCATATTTGCACCGGAGCAATTACATTCTATCATGCTACAGCCTAACAGACTCGCGTGTTGTAAATTGGCGCCAGTAAGATTAGCGTGATCGAGGGTAGCGCCACACATAATGCTATCTTCCAGACAGGCGTTCTTGAAATTACTGTCGCCTAGTGATGTTCCCGATAGATTTGCGCCCTTAAAATTTGCACCTTCACAATCCGCCATAAACAGCACTGCCCCCTCTAAATTTGCGCCGCTTAAGTCTGCGTCACATAAATTTTCTGACGTCAGATTTGCTCCGGTAAGGACAGCGCCTTTAAGATTCATGCCTCCCTGGGCAGTTAATATTACAGAATCCTGAGGGAGAGAAAATTCGCATCTGAATAGTAAAGCTCGGCATATTTTTTCAAAAGAGGCAAGCGGAATTTCTCTTGTCTCAGAATGGTCGCCTTTACTGACTCGTACAATAACTTGTCCAGCTTCGTTATTCTCACCAGGAAGATTAAATTCGACACGACACCCATCCATATCATCCAGGATGATGTTTTCTGGCAACGGAGCACCTCTGTCAGGCATTGTACTTTTCAATGTCTCAGCCATAGTCTCTATCAATTCCTGATATTGTGTTTCATTTCTCCGACGTATCCCACCACAGGTAAAAAAGTTAATGATATATTCCAGAATGGTTTTGGGCGAGGTAGCTTGCCGCATAGCAGCAGAAGTCCCCGCGCCAAAAGCAGATTTAGCCATACCAGCCAGACTATCGAGTGAACGCTCCATATATTTTCTCCCAGAGACAGCAACACAGTGCATGATAAAATTTATCATATAGATTTGCATTTAGAGATAAGGTGAATACCCCCTTTACGTCTGGTTACATAATAACGTATCACGACGCGTTGCTGTCTGGCTTACACAATAGCAGCCAAATAAATATATTGGCTTATACTCGTCATACTTCAAGTTGCATGTGCTGCGGCTGCGTTCCCTCACCCCAGTCACTTACTTTAGTAAGTTCCTGGGGATTCGCTCGCTTGTCGCCTTCCTGCAACTCAAATTATTTAGAGTATATAACATTATTTAAAATAATAAACACGGCATTCGTTTTAATACTACGTTCAGGACTCATCCCACTCATTAGCAGAAAACCTATTAAAAAGCGTGTTCAGGCGTTTTATTACCGCCATTGATAAACTGTTTAACAACATCGTCTGTACAGACCTTCTTCGTTGCCTTTACGTTTAACTCAATCAGGCTACCGTCTCGGTTATAAGTCTATCGAGTAGTAGGGACGTAGTATGACGATGCAGCAAAGTGATATGGAAAGATATAATCCATTATTAATGTTAAAAGAAGTCATGGCGCAGACGCCTTATCGCCATAAACGCTGGGGAGAGCGTAAGTTTCGCTATAAATTTGTATTACGTTGCCTTATTAACCCCGTAACGACAATTAAATACTTCAATGAATTATGCCATCTGTCTCAGCCCAGAACGCTGATTATTCATCGTCCACTGTTGCCGGCAAAAATCCAGCGGCCCTATTTGTATACCGGGCTTAGCATACGTTGCCGGGCAAAAGCTATTCTGGAACACTACCAGTTCGTTCAGTCCTTTCCGGAAAGTAAAATTAAAAAGATCCTCCTGTCCGAGGAACAAATCTTGCTCGCTCACCTGGAAGGAAAAAACGACGCTCTGGTAGATATCTACTGCGGTCCCTGTGGCTATGACAGAGAAGGTGAGCTGACATTAACGCTGTGTTTCAATGATACGCCGTTGGCACGTTTATCATTTTCCTTTATCCGCCATGAAGGGAAGCAAATAGCGCTGGTTGCCGGGTTACAAGGGCCCAGTAAACATGTCGGCCCACAAGTCATACGTAACGCCACCAAAGATTGTTACGGTCTCTTTCCTAAACGGATGCTGTATGAAGCTTTTGCAACATTGATGCAGGCCTGTAATGTCGACGAGATTTATGCGGTAAGTGAAAACAACCATGTTTATCGTCAACTCAGGTACTTATTCCAGAAGAAAAAAAATTTTGTGGCCAGCTATAGTGAATTCTGGGAGTCGCTAAACGGCGTTAAGAAAGGTGCCTTATATCATCTGCCATCACAGGTGATGCGTAAAGCGCCTGAAAGTATCCCCAGCAAAAAACGCGCAGAGTATCGGAAACGCTATCATATTCTGGATACAATAATACAAGAGGTTAACAGCCTCTCCCGGTAGAACTATTTCATACGCGGATGTGCAGATCCTGCTACCGTTCAGCGGATCTCTTTGAAATCTGTATCGCTACTGGATGGTTAAATACAGAATGGCTTGCGAGTGAATAGCGCGGCATTTAACCGTCGCTTTCACTCATGCTATGATCAACATCTTAATCTTATTCCCTTCACCATAACGTCATCGATTAGCATATTAACCATTAAATACAAGCTAAACATTTGTCACATTTTTATTTGGTTAAGCAAAAAAATAATACAAAATAGCATTTTCAGTAAGCTAAGTCAGGAGTTTTGGTGAAAATACAAGAAGTTAAGCGTATATTAACCCGCTGGCAGCCGTCTTCCTTTACCCTATACCGGGAGGTGTTTACGCAATACGGCGGTAGTATCAATATGCACCCAGATATTGTGGATTATTTTATGAAGCGCCATAACTGGCATTTTAAATTCTTCCACTATAAAGAAGATGATAAGATTAAAGGCGCCTACTTTATCTGTAATGATCAGAATATTGGCATCCTGACGCGCAGAACCTTCCCACTATCGTCAGATGAGATACTTATTCCGATGGCACCAGATTTACGCTGCTTCTTACCCGATCGTACTAACCGACTTTCGGCGTTACACCAGCCACAAATACGCAATGCCATATGGAAACTCACCAGAAAAAAACAAAATTGTCTGGTCAAAGAAGCGTTCTCTTCTAAGTTTGAAAAAACACGCCGTAATGAATATCAGCGATTTCTTAAAAAAGGCGGAAGTGTAAAAAGCGTTGCTGATTGTTCTTCTGATGAACTGACTCATATTTTTATCGAGTTATTTCGGTCTCGTTTCGGCAATACTTCATCCTGCTATCCCGCTGATAACCTTGCCAACTTTTTTAGTCAACTGCATCACCTTCTGTTTGGGCATATTCTTTATATTGAAGGGATACCCTGTGCATTTGATATTGTACTGAAATCTGAAAGCCAGATGAACGTCTACTTTGACGTATCTAATGGTGCAATTAAAAATGAGTGCAGGCCACTCAGTCCCGGCAGCATACTAATGTGGCTAAATATTAGCCGTGCCAGACATTACTGCCAGGAAAGACAAAAAAAATTGCTTTTTTCCATCGGCATACTAAAGCCTGAATGGGAATATAAGCGCATGTGGTCGACCCCCTATTTTACCGGAAAATCTATTTGCTAAAAAGAAAGCCTGGACGTAAATATGTTTTTTACGTCCAGATTTTTCATAAATCCTGATGAACTGATAAAAAACGAAATTTAATCAGAATTTAAAAAATAAGTTAACAACCATATAATCATAATGACAATTACTCGAAATTCACTTACACTATACTCGGTTTTATGGAATTGATTAACACGGTATGTTACAGATAACGTGCTAAAAAGCGTGCAGCGGTTATACATTTTCATATGTGTGTGTCATTAACCTGGCGTCAGGAACAGATGATGATGACAACTACCCTTTTATCTCTTCTGGCCTGGCATACAGTCAGTAGATTAAAGGAGTAGCCTTGCTTTATGGCATTACAAAAATGCGGGTGGGGTCTATGCTCAATGTATACGTTATTTGTAACAACGCTCTTGTGCATAAACAATACGTTATTGCCAACAGCACTGAACGGGTACAGTGGTTCTTGCTGACAACAGGCTTAAAGATCGCCTTAACACGGGATACCTGATAACTGGATTATATTATGACACATGCAGACTGGCTGATTCTTGGGTATACAACTGTTATTATTATTTTTGGTATTGTATGTTATATCGGATTGCTTAAATTGATAACGAAAGGCAAGCATGAAAAATAACGCACTTACCGGGAAGAATATACTCTCAGGAGATAAAATGCTTCGGCAATGATATGACACCACTGCCGAAATGCTATTTTTACAGAAATCAATCAGGTATTGAGGGTGATTTTATCATAGCCGCGCCAGCGATAATTCAACAACGAGAGCAGCCAGAATAGCACAAAAGCCCCCACTACCCAGAAGCCCACGTTCCCCATATGATCGTTAAGCGTGCTTACGGTCTGCCAAAATGTTCCGCTTAACTGTAACGCATCATCAATCAACCCCAGCGCCTCAAGCCCGCCAATCGCCAGCGCGACAATGACGGATGCGGCGGTAATGGTCATATTATAATAAAGCTTACGTAATGGATGCGAGAAAGCCCAACCGTAAGCGCCGACCATGACAAAGTTATCCAGGGAATCCACCAGCGCCATCCCGGCGGTAAACAGCACAGGAAAAATCATCATCGACCAGAGAGATAGCCCCTGGTTGGCTGCTGAAGCGGAAATGCCCAGCAACCCAACCTCGGTTGCGGTATCAAATCCCAGACCAAACAGAAAACCGACAAAATACATATGCCAACTGGAAGTGACCAAACGAAACGTACGCTGAAATATACGCGTCATCAGCCCGCCAGGTATCGCCTCGTCATGCGCCCTCACTGACTCGCCGCGGGTAACCGAGCGAAATTGCCGCCAGACGTTGAACAAAATAAACAGGTTAAGCAGGGCCATCGCCAGCAGAAAAAAAGCGGAAACAGCCGTACCAATCAACGAACCATATTGATGCAAAACATCAATACGATCGCGAAATGCCATCGACGTCACAACAATCGCCAGACATGCCAGAACGACAATGGTCGAATGACCCAATGAAAAAAACGCCCCCACGCCTAAAGGCGTTTTACCCTGCTGCATCAGTTTACGGGTGACGGTATCGATGGCTGCGATATGATCGGCATCAACCGCATGACGCAGCCCAAAGCTATACGCCAGTATGGCTGCGCTTAGCATGACGGCATGGTGATGAAAAACACAGAACGCCCAAATCCAGGCCAGGATGTTAACACCGACAAGAAAGAGGGTTAATGCTATTCCCCGTCGTTTAGTATGATTATTCATGCCCCTGCACCCACTATATTTTTAATTAACGCTACGGTTTGTAGGGGGAATATATGATCATTTGATTAAAACGTCACACATCAAGATGCGACTTTTTGTAAACGTGCTTTACCGCTGACACATTTGTGCGCATTACTGCGGAACAAGGCTTAAAAAGCGTATCCGAACGTATAACCCTCCCAACGCTTCACTACGGGAAAAATGGGGATGAGTACGGTGCAGGCGTGCGATATCATTGACCAAAGCCAGACCAATGCCCGCCCCGGCCACATTTCCTACGTTATCGAGCCGGTGGAACGGCTGTAGCGCCAGATGGATGTGTTCATCATCAATGCCGGGGCCGCTATCTTCGACAACCAGCGTCACGGCATCGCCATCCCGTTCAAGCCGCGCGGTGACGATGCCTTGCTCAGGCGTGTATTTCAGCGCATTATCCAGCAAGTTTCCGCATAGCTCGCTAAGCAGTACCTCATCCCCCTCGATCCACATCGCTTCCTGTTCGCCTTCGTAGCCCAGGTCGATATGTTTACTCCGCGCCTGCGCCAGGCGGGTAAAGCAGCCGCTCTGTACGATATCGTACAGATTCACCGGTGAAAAGCGCCGCTCGCCCTGCTCTTTATGCTTTACCGCAGAAAGTTGCAACAATCTTTCCGTGAGCTGAATGGTACTATCCAGCGTTACGCTCATCGCCTGCAGACTTTCGTACCAGTGATGAGGGTGCTGGCTGGCTAACGCCACCGCCGCCTGCGTTTTTAACACCGCCAGCGGCGTTTTTAACTGGTGAGAAGCATCGGCACTAAAGCGTTCCTGCCGGGAAAGGATGCCGCGGAGCCTGTCAATGTAGCGATTAAACGCCACGATTAACAAGCGTGTTTCCGACCACGGCAGCAGTTCCGGCAGCGGCGTTAGCAGACCCGGTTCGCGGCGTACCATTAATGACGAAAGTTGACGCATAGGGCGCAGGATCCGGCGTAATAACCAGCCAACCAGCACCAGGGTCAGCAACACCAGCAGCCCCTGTGAGATCCAGGAAGAGAACAGCAGTTGGCCCGCCAGATAACGACGGGACTGCAGCGTCTCTGCGACATAAATCTCCGCCATGCCGATAATGCCGCCTTCGTTGACCGGCTGTAGCAAACGCGCCACGCGGATCGCCTCGCCGCGATACTCGGTATGATAGAACCACGCCAGCGCCGGATAAAGCCGGGTACGGGGCGTAGCGGGCGGCATGACGGGCAGATCGTTATAACCGGAAATGACCTTTCCGGAAGGGTCGACGACTTTGTAATAGAGTCGATCATTCATATTAAGCTCGAAGCTATCCAGCACCACCCAGGGCACGTTAACTTCCAGATGGTTATTGCGCACCACCAGCCGTTCCGATACCGTTCGCGCCGAGGAGAGCAACGTACGATCATAAGCCTGAGTGGCGGCCTGTAGCGCATTGACATAGCTGTTAAACGCCGACAGCCCCCATAGCAGAATCAGCGGCAACCCCAGGAACAGTAAGAGTTGCAGGTACAACGATTGCGGCTTAACCCACTTCATCGCCGCGCTCCAGCACATAACCCAGGCCGCGCAGCGTCGTAATTCGTACATCGCTTCCCTGAAGTTTTTTACGCAGTCGATGAATATAAAGTTCGATGCTTTCAGGGCTTACCTCATCGTTCAGGCTGAACACCTGTTCAAAAAGCTGCTGACGCGAGACCGGCCGCGTTCGTCGGTACATCAATACGATTAAGAGCGCCTGCTCACGCGGCGTCAGCGCTAACGGCTGTCCCTGTAACAGAAAATACCCTTCATCATGAAAGATCAATTCACCCAGTTGCTGAACTTCATGAACCTGCCCAGCGCTGCGTCGGAGCAAGGCCCGTAAACGAGCATCCAGCTCTTCCAGTTCAAAGGGTTTCGGCAGATAGTCATCCGCGCCGACGTTGAGACCTTTTACGCGATCCGCCACCGCGCTTCGCGCCGTGAGCAACAAAACGGGCAAGGTCTGACCGCGTTTACGCAGCCGTTGCACCACCTCCAGTCCATCCATTCCCGGCATATTGATATCCAGCACCGCCAGAGCGTACATTTCACTGTGCAGAAGATGGTCAGCCGCCAGGCCGTCAAATACGCAGTCCACGGCAAAGCCGTTTTGCACCAGCGCTTTCTCCAGCCAGTGAGCCAGCTCACGGTTATCTTCCGCCAATAAGAGACGCATATCACATCCTGTAAAGTTTCTGCCGCATTGAAAGGGAATTGAAAGGTTATTGTTTTAACAATCACGCAACCGAACTGCTACATGTCGGCTCACATAATCACAAAAATCTTCTTCCGAACCTGAAAAATCCGGACGTCCGGCGTGAGGATAAAAAATGAAAAAACAATTACTTCGTACCCTTACTGCAAGCATTTTATTAATGAGTACCTCTGTTCTGGCACAGGAGGCGCCGTCGCGAACGGAATGTATCGCGCCAGCCAAACCTGGCGGCGGTTTCGACCTCACCTGTAAGCTGATTCAGGTGAGTTTGCTGGAGACTGGCGCTATCGAGAAACCCATGCGGGTAACGTATATGCCCGGCGGCGTCGGCGCTGTGGCCTATAACGCGATAGTCGCCCAACGCCCTGGCGAACCCGGGACTGTGGTCGCCTTTTCCGGCGGTTCGCTGCTCAACCTGTCGCAGGGGAAATTTGGTCGCTACGGCGTGGATGATGTGCGCTGGCTGGCAAGCGTGGGCACTGATTACGGCATGATCGCCGTGCGTGCGGATTCCCCGTGGAAAACGCTGAAAGATCTGATGACGGCGATGGAAAAAGATCCCAACAGCGTGGTCATCGGCGCTGGCGCCTCTATTGGCAGCCAGGACTGGATGAAGTCGGCGTTGCTGGCGCAAAAGGCGAACGTCGACCCGCACAAGATGCGCTACGTTGCCTTTGAGGGCGGCGGCGAGCCGGTGACGGCATTGATGGGCAACCATGTTCAGGTTGTCTCCGGCGATCTCAGTGAAATGGTGCCTTATCTGGGCGGCGACAAAATCCGCGTCCTTGCCGTCTTTTCAGAAAATCGTCTGCCGGGCCAGCTTGCCAATGTCCCTACCGCTAAAGAACAGGGCTACGACCTGGTGTGGCCGATTATTCGCGGCTTCTACGTCGGGCCAAAAGTCAGCGATGCCGATTACCAGTGGTGGGTGGATACCTTCAAGAAGCTCCAGCAAACCGACGAGTTTAAAAAGCAGCGCGATCTGCGCGGCCTGTTTGAGTTCGACATGACCGGCCAGCAGCTCGATGACTACGTGAAAAAACAGGTTACTGATTACCGTGAACAGGCGAAAGCCTTCGGACTCGCGAAATAATCGCGGAGGCAATGATGAGCGATCGTATCTTTGCGGGTATCTGGCTGTTGCTCTGTATCGCCGGGCTATTCATCGCCTGGCAGATCCAAAGCGAATACAGCTATGAACCCGTCGGCCCCCGCCCTTTTCCGCTGGGGATTATCGGCCTGATGGCGCTCTGCGCGCTGGCGCTGTTATTACGCCATCCCGACACGGTGAGCTGGCCGCGCCGCCATGTTCTGCAAAAGCTAATTACCATGATCATCATCCTGTTGATGTATGCCTGGGGATTCGAATGGCTGGGTTTTCCCATCGCCACCGCGCTTCTCACCATGGTTATCGGGATGCTGTTCGGCGCCACGATTCCGGCGGCGGGTATCTCCGGCGCGGTATTGGGTATTCTGCTGTGGTATGCCTTTGACCGGCTGCTTGATGTCACCTTACCTCTCGGCGCCTGGCTGAGTTAACGGAGCAACGATGGATACCTGGATATATCTTTCTCAGGGCTTTGCGGTGGCGATGACGCCGGAAAACCTGGTTATCGCGTTGATTGGCTGCTTCGTGGGCACGATTGTCGGTCTGCTGCCGGGCCTGGGACCGATCAACGGCGTGGCAATCTTACTGCCGCTGGCCTTTGCGTTGCATCTGCCTGCGGAGTCGGCGCTAATTCTGCTGGCGACGGTGTACATTGGCTGTGAGTATGGCGGCAGGATCTCCTCCATATTGCTCAACGTCCCCGGCGATGCGGCGGCGATCATGACGGCGCTGGACGGTTACCCGATGGCGCAGCAAGGGAAAGGCGGCGTAGCGCTGTCGATTTCCGCAGTCAGCTCATTTTTCGGTTCATTAATCGCTATCGGCGGCATCATTCTGTTCGCCCCTTTACTGGCGCAATGGTCGCTGGCCTTTGGTCCGGCGGAATATTTCGCCTTAATGGTTTTTGCCATCGCCTGTCTTGGCAGCATGATGGCGCAAAACCCGCTTAAATCATTTCTGGCAGCGCTGATCGGTCTTGGCCTTGCGACCGTCGGCGTGGACGCCAACACCGGGGTTTATCGCTTTACCTTTGACAGCGTTCATCTTTCCGACGGCGTACAGTTTATCGTCGTGGTGATCGGCCTGTTCTCGGTATCAGAAATACTTTTAATGCTGGAACATACCAGCAGCGGGCAAACAATGGTCCGCAAAACGGGTCGAATGTTGTTCAACCTGAAAGAAGGCGCGCAGTGTATCGGCACCACCCTGCGTTCCTCCGTGATCGGCTTTTTTGTCGGCGTATTGCCCGGCGCCGGGGCGACCATCGCCAGCGCCATTACCTATATGACCGAGAAAAAACTCAGCGGCAACAGCGATAGCTTCGGCAAAGGGGATATTCGCGGCGTCGCGGCGCCGGAGGCGGCAAACAACGCCTCTGCCTGCGGCTCCTTCATCCCGATGCTGACGCTGGGCGTTCCCGGTTCCGGCACTACGGCAGTGATGATGGGGGCGCTGACGCTGTACAACATCACGCCAGGCCCGGCGATGTTCACCGAACAGCCGGATATCGTCTGGGGACTCATCGCTGCGCTGCTGATTGCGAACGTGATGCTGCTGATCATGAATATCCCGTTGATCGGTCTGTTCACCCGTATGCTCACCATTCCGCTGTGGTTCCTGGTACCCGCCATCGCTGCCGTATCGGCGGTAGGGGTGTATGCGGTACACAGCACCACCTTCGATCTGGTGCTGATGGTCGCACTTGGCGTGTTAGGGTACATTTTACGTAAAATGCACTTCCCCATGTCGCCGCTGATCCTGGGATTCGTACTGGGGGAAATGCTGGAGCAGAACCTGCGTCGCGCACTCTCCATCAGTAACGGCAATATGGCGATTTTGTGGCAAAGCGGCGTTGCCAAAGCCCTGCTGCTCATGGCGATCATGGTCATTGTCGTACCGCCAGTGTTACGTCTGATCCGTAAACACAGCCGTAAACCGCAGGTTGACGCCGGTTAATTGACTGCTGAAATACGTTGTACTTGTCCGGCCTACGCGCTCATGTGCCAGGCCGGGCAACCCCGCCAGCATCACTCTCCCCATAACTCGCTCATTTTACACCCCTTCTTGCCGTTGTCAGGCTCGTGGCGCCGTTAACCTCACCTTTCGTATTGTTAAATATTTATTGTTTTTGATCACAATAATTAAACAAAAACGGTTATTTCATACGCGTTCCTGGAAAATGTCGATATTTTTAATTTATGGCTACGAAATGAGCATCGCCATGTCTCCCTGACCATCTACCGAGAGGAATGATTCTGATGAATGCACTGACTGCCGTAAAAGCGAACACAGATGATTTAGCCCAACGCCATATTGGTTTCACTCTTGCCCCTTCGGCGCAGTCGCCGCGTCTGCTGGCGTTAACGTTTACGGCGGATACCACAAGACAATTTCTCCATCAGGTCGCGCAGTGGCCGGTGCAGGCGCTGGAATACAAATCTTTCTTACGTTTCAAAATCGGCAAGATCCTCGACGATCTGTGCGGCAATCAGCTACAACCGCTGTTGATCAAAACGCTACTCAATCGTGCACAAGGCGCGCTGTTGATCAGCGCCGAAGGGATCGATGATGTCGCACAGGCAGAAGAGATGGTCAAACTGGCGACGGCGGTGGCGCATCTTATTGGTCGCTCCAACTACGATGCGATGAGCGGCCAGTATTACGCGCGTTTCGTGGTCAAAAACGTCGACAACTCCGACAGTTATCTGCGCCAGCCCCACCGCGTAATGGAACTGCACAATGACGGTACCTATGTTGAGGAGGTGACCGACTACGTGCTGATGATGAAAATCGACGAACAGAATATGGAAGGCGGTAACTCGCTGCTGCTACACCTTGATGACTGGGAACATCTGGAGTCGTTTTTTACCCATCCGCTGGCGCGTCGCGTCATGCGCTGGGCGGCGCCGCCAAGCAAGAATGTTAGCCATGACGTCTGGCACCCGGTGTTTGATGTCGACCAACAAGGCCGCCCGGTCATGCGTTATATCGACCAGTTCGTCCAGCCAAAAGACTTTGAAGAAGGCGTCTGGCTCAGCGAACTTTCAGACGCGCTGGAAACCAGTCAAAACATCCTCTCCGTGCCGGTACCGGTCGGCAAATTCCTGCTGATTAACAATCTGTTCTGGCTACATGGACGCGATCGTTTTACGCCGCATCCTGACTTGCGTCGCGAACTGATGCGCCAGCGCGGTTACTTCGCCTACGCCGCCAGCCATTATCAAACTCACCAATAAGCGCCACGGCGAAGGAATTACGCGGATGTATGATTTTGTGATTATCGGCGGCGGCATTATCGGCATGTCGACCGCCATGCAACTTATTGATCTCTATCCGGATGCGCGCATCGCGTTGCTGGAAAAAGAGTCCGCGCCAGCCTGCCACCAGACCGGGCATAACAGCGGCGTGATCCATGCCGGGGTGTACTACACGCCCGGCAGCCTCAAAGCGCGGTTTTGTCTGGCGGGCAATCAGGCGACCAAAACCTTTTGCGATCAAAACAACATCCGCTACGACACCTGCGGCAAAATGTTGGTCGCCACCTCGGAGCTGGAAATGGCGCGGATGCGCGCGCTATGGGAGCGGACGGCGGCCAACGGCTTAGAGCGCGAGTGGTTAAGCGCGGCGGAGCTGCGTGAACGCGAACCCAATATCATTGGCCTGGGCGGGATTTTTGTCCCTTCCAGCGGGATTGTCAGCTATCGCGATGTCGCGACGGCCATGGCGAACCGCTTTCAGGCCAAAGGCGGCGAGATCATCTACCATGCCGAGGTCAGCGCGCTAACAGAACATGCCGCTGGCGTTATCATTCGCACCTCGCAAGGCCGAGAAATCGAAACCGCTACGCTTATCGGCTGTGCAGGGCTGATGGCGGATCGGCTGGTCAAAATGCTGGGCGTGGAGCCCGGTTTTATTATCTGCCCTTTCCGCGGCGAGTACTTTCGTCTGGCCCCGCGACACAACCGGATCGTTAACCATTTGATCTACCCGATCCCCGATCCGGCAATGCCGTTTCTCGGCGTCCACCTTACCCGCATGATCGACGGCAGCGTCACGGTCGGGCCGAATGCGGTGCTGGCGCTTAAACGCGAAGGCTACCGTAAGCGCGACGTTTCCTTCACCGACACCCTGGAGATTTTCCGCTCCGCCGGCATCCGCCGCGTACTGCAAAATCATCTGCTTTCCGGGCTGGGCGAGATGAAAAACTCGCTGTGCAAAAGCGGCTATTTGCGGCGAGTACAAAAGTATTGCCCCAGCCTGACCGTCAACGATCTCCAGCCCTGGCCGGCAGGCGTGCGGGCGCAGGCGGTTTCGCCGGACGGCAAACTGATTGATGATTTTCTGTTTGTTACGACGCCGCGTTCCATTCACACCTGTAACGCCCCCTCCCCGGCGGCGACATCCGCGATACCTATCGGCGCGCATATCGTCAGCAAAGTTCAGGCGCTACGCGAAAGCCAGAGCAACCCCGGACGTGCGCTGCGTGCGGCACGCAGCGTGGACGCATTACACGCCGCATTTACCCGTTAACCCTTCAGACAGGAAGCAATTATGCAACTTAACGACTCTACCCTGTTCCGTCAGCAGGCCTTTATCGATGGTGACTGGCGCGACGCGCGCGGCGGCGATGTCATCCCCGTTAGCAACCCCGCCAACGGGAAACCGCTCGGCAATGTGCCAAAAATGGGGGCGGAAGAGACGCGCGACGCCATCGACGCCGCCAATCGCGCCCTGCCCGCCTGGCGCGCGCTCACCGCCAAAGAGCGAGCCAATATCCTGCGTCGCTGGTTCAATCTGATGATGGAACATCAGGACGATTTGGCGCGTCTGATGACGCTGGAACAGGGTAAACCGCTGGCGGAAGCGAAAGGCGAAATTAGCTACGCCGCCTCGTTTATTGAATGGTTCGCCGAAGAGGGCAAGCGTATCTATGGCGACACGATTCCAGGTCATCAGGCCGATAAACGGCTGCTGGTGATTAAACAGCCCATCGGCGTCACCGCCGCGATTACCCCGTGGAACTTTCCCTCAGCGATGATCACCCGTAAAGCCGGCCCCGCGCTGGCCGCAGGCTGCACAATGGTACTCAAACCCGCCAGCCAGACGCCGTTTTCCGCGCTGGCGCTGGCGGAACTGGCCCGGCGCGCCGGAATTCCCGCAGGCGTATTTAACGTCGTTACCGGTTCGGCAGGCGATATAGGCGGCGAGCTGACCAGCAACCCGCTGGTACGCAAACTGTCGTTTACCGGCTCGACGGAGATTGGCCGCCAGCTAATGGAACAATGCGCCAAAGACATTAAAAAAGTATCACTGGAGTTGGGCGGTAATGCGCCGTTTATCGTCTTTGACGATGCCGATCTGGATAAAGCCGTCGAGGGCGCGCTGGCTTCGAAGTTTCGCAACGCCGGGCAGACCTGTGTCTGCGCCAATAGATTGTATGTACAGGACGGCGTTTACGATCGTTTTGCGGAAAAACTCAACCAGGCGGTAAATAAGCTCGCGGTCGGCGACGGTCTGCAAGCCGACGTTGCTATCGGGCCGCTGATTGATGAAAAAGCCGTGGCGAAAGTCCAGGAGCATATCGCCGATGCGCTGGAAAAAGGCGCCCGCGTCATTACGGGCGGTGAAGCGCACAAATTAGGCGGCAACTTCTTTCAACCGACCATTCTGGCGGATGTTCCTGATAACGCGAAAGTCGCCAAAGAAGAGACATTCGGGCCGCTCGCGCCTCTGTTCCGCTTCAGCGACGAGGCGGATGTCATCAGGCAGGCTAACGATACCGAGTTCGGCCTGGCAGCCTATTTTTATGCACGCGATTTAAGCCGCGTTTTCCGCGTCGGCGAAGCGCTGGAATACGGCATCGTCGGTATTAATACCGGCATTATCTCCAACGAAGTCGCGCCTTTCGGCGGCATTAAGGCCTCCGGATTAGGCCGAGAAGGTTCCAAATACGGCATCGAAGATTATTTAGAAATCAAATATATGTGCATCGGCCTTTAACAGGAGAGTCGCTAATGAATACCAATAACGCTTTAATGCAGCGCCGTCATAACGCTGTTCCTCGCGGCGTGGGGCAGATTCACCCGATTTTCGCCGAGCGGGCGGAAAATTGTCGGGTGTGGGATGTCGAAGGCCGTGAGTATCTCGATTTCGCGGGCGGCATTGCCGTCCTGAACACCGGTCATTTACATCCGGGCATTGTTTCAGCGGTCGAAGCGCAGTTGAAGAAATTGTCGCATACCTGTTTTCAGGTGCTGGCCTATGAACCGTACCTGGCGTTGTGCGAACGCATGAACCAGAAGGTACCGGGCGATTTCGCCAAAAAAACGTTGCTGGTCACGACCGGTTCAGAAGCGGTTGAAAACGCGGTGAAAATCGCCCGCGCGGCGACAAAACGCAGCGGCGCTATCGCGTTTAGCGGCGCTTACCACGGTCGTACCCACTACACGCTCTCTCTGACCGGGAAAGTACACCCGTACTCTGCTGGTATGGGATTGATGCCAGGCCATGTCTACCGCGCGCTTTATCCTTGCCCGCTACACAACATCAGCGACGACGACGCGATCGCCAGCATTGAACGCATCTTTAAAAATGATGCCGCGCCGGAAGATATCGCCGCCATTATTATTGAGCCGGTACAGGGCGAAGGCGGATTTTACGCCGCCTCTCCCGCGTTTATGCAGCGACTGCGCGCGCTATGCGACCAACACGGCATTATGTTGATTGCCGACGAAGTGCAAAGCGGCGCGGGCCGGACCGGTACGCTGTTCGCCATGGAACAGATGGGCGTTGCGGCAGATATTACCACGTTTGCGAAATCGATCGCCGGCGGCTTTCCGCTGGCAGGCGTTACCGGCCGGGCAGACGTGATGGACGCTATCGCGCCGGGCGGGCTGGGCGGCACCTATGCCGGAAACCCGATTGCCTGCGCCGCCGCGCTGGCGGTACTGGACATTTTCGAGCAGGAAAATCTACTGCAAAAGGCGAATACGCTTGGCAAAACGCTGCGCGATGGCCTGATGGAGATAGCGGAAACGCACCGTGAGATTGGCGACGTGCGCGGACTGGGCGCCATGATCGCCATTGAGTTGTTCGAAAATGGCGACCCCGGCAAACCGAACGCGGCTCTGACCGCCGACATTGTGGCCCGCGCCCGCGAGAAGGGGTTAATTCTGCTCTCCTGCGGTCCTTACTACAACATCTTGCGCATCCTCGTTCCACTCACTATTGAGGCCTCGCAGATTCGGCAAGGCCTGGAGATTATCGCCCAGTGCTTTGATGAGGCGAAACAAGCGTAATGTCCAATAAGCAGCGTCGGATGGCGACGTAACTGTCTTATCCGGCCTACAAAAACCGTTTCGATTGTAGGCCGAATAAGCCAGGCGCCATCCGGTAAACGAGCGCAATAACAATAAAGAGGTTTTAGGATGGGGCAATTGTCAGAATCACATGCATTAGGGGGCGGGCTGAAATCACGCCACGTCACCATGTTATCGATCGCCGGCGTCATCGGCGCCAGCCTGTTTGTCGGTTCCAGCGTGGCGATTGCAGAGGCCGGCCCTGCGGTACTGCTGGCCTATCTGTTCGCAGGACTTTTAGTCGTCATGATTATGCGAATGCTGGCTGAAATGGCCGTCGCCACGCCGGATACCGGTTCTTTTTCCACCTATGCGGATAAAGCGATTGGCCCCTGGGCCGGGTATACCATCGGCTGGTTATACTGGTGGTTTTGGGTGCTGGTTATTCCGCTGGAGGCCAATATTGCCGCCATTATTCTGAATTCATGGATACCAGGTATTCCGGTGTGGCTATTTTCATTAGTGATTACGCTTGCCTTAACCGGAAGCAATTTATTGAGCGTCAAAAATTACGGCGAGTTCGAATTCTGGCTGGCGCTATGTAAAGTAATTGCCATTCTGGCGTTTATCGCGCTGGGCGCGACGGCGATTAGCGGTTTTTATCCGTATGCCGAGGTAAGCGGTATCTCCCGGCTATGGGATCACGGTGGTTTTATGCCTAACGGCTTCGGCGCGGTGTTAAGCGCCATGTTGATCACCATGTTCTCTTTTATGGGCGCGGAAATCGTCACTATTGCTGCCGCGGAATCCGATACGCCGGATAAACATATCGTACGCGCCACCAATTCTGTTATCTGGCGAATTTCCATCTTTTACCTGTGTTCCATTTTTGTGGTGGTGGCGCTGATCCCGTGGAATATGCCGGGTCTGAAAAGCGTAGGTTCGTACCGTTCGGTACTGGAGCTGCTTCATATTCCGCACGCAAAATTCATTATGGACTGCGTGATTTTGTTGTCAGTGACCAGTTGTCTGAACTCCGCATTATATACCGCCTCCCGGATGCTCTATTCCCTTAGCCGCCGCGGCGATGCGCCTGCGATAATGGGAAAAACTAACCGTAGCAAAACGCCCTGGGTGGCGGTTCTCCTCTCTACTGGCGCGGCGTTTTTAACCGTTATCGTCAATTATTATGCCCCGGCAAAAGTGTTTAAATTTCTTATCGACAGTTCCGGCGCCATCGCGCTGCTGGTCTATCTGGTGATTGCGATTTCGCAATTGCGGATGCGTAAAATTCTGCTGGCGCAGGGCGGAGAAATTAAGTTGAAAATGTGGCTTTATCCGTGGCTCACCTGGCTGGTTATCGGCTTTATCTGCTTTGTTCTGGTGGTGATGCTATTTCGACCGGCACAGCAACTAGAAGTCATTTCAACGGGGCTGTTAGGGCTGGGCATAATAGGTACTGTCCCCATTATGTCTCGCTGGAAAAAACTGATAAGGTGGCAAAAAGCCCCCCTGCAAAACCTACGTTAGTTATTCCCGGCGTCAGCCGGGAAGCTTCTCAGGAGTAAAAGATGACCGCCCTTTCCCAACCGACGGCCATAGATGGCTATCGCTGGCTTAAAAATGACATTATTCGCGGCACTTATCAGCCGGATGAGAAACTGCGGATGAGTTTATTAACCGCCCGCTATGCGCTCGGCGTAGGGCCGCTGCGTGAGGCGCTGTCGCAACTGGTGGCGGAACGGCTGGTCACCGTGGTGAATCAAAAAGGCTATCGCGTGGCGTCCATGTCAGAGGCGGAACTCCTCGATATTTTTGACGCGCGCGCCAATATGGAAGCGATGCTGGTACGCCTGGCGATTGAACGCGGCGATGATGCGTGGGAGGCGGAGATCCTGGCGCGAGCGCATATGCTCAGTAAACTGGAAGCCAGCGATGCCAGTGAACATATGCTCGATGAATGGGATCAGCGCCACCAGGCGTTCCATTCCGCCATTGTCGCCGGGTGCGGCTCCCACTATCTGCTACAGATGCGCGAACGCTTATTTGACCTGGCGGCCCGCTACCGCTTTATTTGGTTACGTGAAACCGTTCTGTCCGTCGAGATGCTGGAAGATAAACATATCCAGCATCACACGCTAACCGAAGCGATACTGGCGCGCGAGGCGGCACGCGCCAGCGAATTAATGCGTCAGCATTTGCTGACGCCGATTCCCATTATTCGCCAGGCGATGGCAGGGAAAATGTAGCCTGGCGCGACCTGATAGCCATTATTCTTCAGGAATACGCAACACTTGTCCCGGATATATTTTTTCCGGGCTTTTCAGCATCGGTTTATTTGCCTCGAAGATTTTATTATACAGATTGGCGTTACCATACACTTGCTTTGAAATAGCGCTCAGGGTGTCGCCTGATTTTACGGTATAAAACTGACTTTCAGCCGCTGGCGTCGTGGTTTTAACCTGATCGTCAACGCTGCTAATCCCGGCGATATTCCCCACGGCAACCAGAATTTTTTCTTTTGCCTCCTGACTCAGCCCATCCCCCGTCACTGTCGCTTTTCCATCCGCAATTTGCACATTCACTTTGTCAGCGTCGGGTATTCCCGTTTTATTTAAATGTTCCTGGACTTTTTTCGCCTGATCGTCCTTATCATGATTAGCGGTTACCGCGTCCCAGAGTTTTTCACCTGCATCTTTTACAAAATTGAAAAGTCCCATATTCACCTCGCTTGTCAAAAATACACACAAAGAAAAGTGTAGCAGAGGGAATGAGGTTATCCTGATAAGCGGCGCTTATGCGCCGCCGGTGGCCGGTAATTAATGACGCATCTGAACCCAAAATGCGTGGATAAGCCCCGGAATATATCCGAGTAATGTCAGCAGGATATTAAGGATAAATGCCCAACCGAACCCTTTTCCTAAAAGTACGCCGAGCGGAGGCAAAATAATCGTAAATACAATTCTCCAGAAACCCATATACACTCCATACAAGCAAAATTAGTCATTGTTTAAAAAGAGATTTTATCTCTAAGCATAGTCAGTTTACCTGAGCCTGCCAGTCGCGCGCCGCGCTTTTACCCTCCTTTACGCTCTTTACGCTGGCATTAGGTTGATGTTTATTTTAGAATTAACTAAATTTAGAAAATACTTAAATAACTATGACAGAGCTTGAACAACTTCAGGCCAGCGCAGAACAGGCGGCGGCCCTGCTCAAAGCGATGAGCCACCCAAAAAGATTACTGATTTTATGTATGCTTTGCGGTTCGCCAAAAACCAGCGCAGGCGAACTGGCGCGCATTACCGGGCTAAGCCCCTCCGCGACGTCGCAGCATCTGGCGCGGATGCGGGAAGAAGGGCTGATTGATAGTCAACGCGATGCCCAGCGCATTCACTATTTCATTAAAAATGAGGCGGTTAATACGATTATCGCCACGTTAAAGAATCTCTATTGTCCATAAGGAGGCACGATGTCCATTGGGATAGTTTCCCCCCGTGAGGCGCAAGCGCTGATAGCGCAAGGCGCGAAACTGATTGATGTGCGCGACGCCGATGAATATCTGCGCGAGCATATTCCACATGCGCAACTGGCGCCGCTTTCCCGGCTTGAACAGGGCGATTTGCCCGCCAACCTGCGAGCGGAACAGATTATTTTTCACTGTCAGTCAGGTAAACGAACCAGCAGCAATGCAGCAAAACTACAGGCCATTGCCGCCCCAGCTCAGGTCAGTCTACTGGAAGGCGGTATCGACGGATGGAAAGCGGCAGGATTGCCCGTCACAGAAGACAAATCGCAACCGTTGCCACTGATGCGTCAGGTGCAAATCGCCGCCGGCGGGTTGACGTTGCTTGGGGTGATTCTGGGCTATACGGTCCACGGCGGCTTTTTCCTCATTAGCGGTTTTGTCGGGGCCGGGTTAATGCTGGCAGGCATGACCGGCTTCTGCGGAATGGCGCGACTACTGGAAAAAATGCCCTGGAATACCCGTACTCATTAAGCGGTACCTTCACCGCGCGTCGGTAGGTGTGTAGTAGACTGAAGGCGGGTTTATACCATTGTTCAACAGGAGAGCGTGATGTTCACACCAGGCGATATCGTACAGCCCCGAATGGGGGGGCCGAAACTGAAAGTGATTGAAGTCAACGAGGATCATATTGTCGCGGTACAGGTCGGTAATGAGCCGGGCGAAAAATTGATCCTCAAAGCGGCAGATGTCACCCCCTATTGCGAAGAGGGCGATTTTGGCGTGTGCTGATTTATCAGAATGAGCATGGCGCAACGTTCCCGGAGTCCCGATTAATAGAGACAGGAAACGAAGCGCCATCTGTTAAAAGCTATCCGTGATTAGATTAAGAAATCATCCAGAGATTTCCCCGCCGCCAGCGCCTGGGCAATCGGTTTAGGCGTACGACCTTGTCCGGTCCAGGTTTTTTCTTCGCCATTGAAATCAGTAAAACGATATTTTGCCGGACGCGGCTGGCGCTTTTTAGCAGAACGCGGCATTGCTGAATCCATGGCAAATAACTCTTCCGGGTTAATACCGTCTGCTTTCATCAGCTCCAGAAAGGCATTAATTTTCTCCTGCTTCTCGGCAAGCTGGCGTTGCTGCAATTCTTCTTCTTCGCGTCTTTCTTTAGTGACAACCCTGAATTTTTCGAGCATTTCTTCAAGAACGTCAATGGAGAATTCGCGAGCCATAGCGCGCAGCGTGCGGATATTATTTAAGTTCTGTAACATCAAATTCATATCAATAAAAACCTTTTAACGCAGAAAACAAAAACTATTACAGGCGGTATTGTATGCGATTATTGATTATATTTCCAGATCCTAAAGTTCATACAGATATACTCAGTATAACTCGATTAATTATATTAATCTGTTAACCAGAAGGTTATATTCATTACCCCCTGTGTGTTTCAGGTTATTCTGCCTACGGTATATCTGTAGGTTTCCCGTTCGGCTGTTTATAGCGTATTGCGTATCTCAGTAACCGCGATGGCCCTCACGGTGGCTGACCTTATACAGAAGTGAATATTTCAGCACAATAAGAGATTAACCATTCAAAAATCATCATCAGAGCTTTATGCTAAAAATCACCCTGCAATAGCTATAATTATGCTGAGAAAAGTAGAGCGCGTGCCGTTAGCCGAGAATACATCGCATCTGACAACATTTGGAATGTGGCTGAAAATCGCCAGAAAAACAATGCATTATAATGCATTGATTTAAAAGTAATTAATGGCTAACAACAACGAAAATCTCGCCGCGAGCAAAAAACACACAATCACAGAGTATTTTATCGACAAAAAGCCTATAAATAAAAATATTACACTAGTTGATAGTTATTATATAGGGATATACTCTATGCAAAGACAAAAGTGCTTTATGATTTCACTACCAACCATCGCCTCATTCTGATCGATACGCTACAAGGAGCATTAACATGTTCTCTCCACAGTCACGCTTGCGTCATGCCGTAGCAGACACGTTTGCGATGGTTGTTTACTGTTCTGTTGTGAACATGTTGATCGAGATATTCCTCTCCGGAATGAGCTTTGAGCAGTCGCTTTCTTCCAGGCTGGTGGCGATACCTGTCAACATTTTGATTGCATGGCCATACGGCGTTTACCGCGATCTGATTATGCGCGTCGCGCGTAAGGCAAGCCCGGCGGGATGGGCCAAAAACCTGGCGGATGTATTGGCTTATGTCACCTTTCAGTCACCCGTTTATATTATCATCTTGCTGACCGTCGGTGCCGGCTGGCATCAGATAGTGGCCGCCGTGAGTTCAAACATTGTTGTTTCAATGTTAATGGGCGCGGTTTATGGCTACTTCCTGGATTATTGTCGCCGCCTGTTTAAAGTGAGCAGCTATCATCAGGCTAAGGCGTAAGTTAACGTCGCGACTGGCATTGCCAGTCGCGCTTTTAGTCGCTTTTTTCGTCGCCAAAAAGCCCGTTCAGATAACGTTCTAACGCTATTCGGGAGCTAAAGCCGTGGGGAATACCGTAATGTTCGTGGGTCTCGCCGCCTAAATAGAGCGGAAAATTTTGGTAATGATCGCAGGTTTTAATATCCGAAGCCGGGTCAGCCAGTGATGAGCTACGGTCTTTTAATCTGGGATGAATGATCAGCGCGGTACGCCCCATACGCGCCTCGCGGTTAACATAAACATAATTCTCGCCGCGTCGATAACCATACGTCTTATTCGTCACCACATCGACGGTAAACCCTGCCTTTTCCAGTACCCGCGCCACCTCGTCAGGTCGTAAATACATATTTTATCCTCATTCTCTTGTACTGCGGGCTTACCTTACCCGATAGCGCGTTATCAACGCTTTCAGAAAAGTCCAGAAACGCATGATATCGCCGTAACAAGCCTCAGCAGGTAAAAATATGAACTACACTGAAAGCTACATCGAAATCAATGGAGGATCATATGCTTAACAAACCGAACCGAAACGACGTCGATGATGGTGTTCAGGATATTCAGAATGATGTCAATCGATTAGCCGACAGTCTGGAAGATGTCCTTAAATCCTGGGGAAGCGATGCGAAAGACGAAGCCGAGGCTGCGCGACGTAAAGCACAGGCGTTGCTGAAAGAGACCCGGGCGCGGATGCAGGGTCGTACTCGCGTAAAACAAGCCGCCTGTGATGCGATGGGGTGCGCGGATACGTTTGTGCGTGAAAAACCCTGGTGTAGCGTAGGAACCGCCGCAGCGGTGGGGATTTTTATCGGGGCGCTGCTTAGCCTGCGTCGCTAACGACGTGCGCTGCCGGATGGCGACATACTTTATTGGGCCTGCATCATTGCCACAGGCCCAGGTCGCGCCATTCGGCGAAACGGTTACTGTATCGCCTGTCGAAGCTGCCACGCGACCTGTTTCGCCATGCCAGCGGAAGTAATATTGGTAAACGACAGTAAAATGCCCCCCTTTCCTGATGAAACCACTCGCCAACGGCTTAGCGCCTGTACCGCCAGTCCGGCCTGATTCGCTTTTGCTACCTGCGCTTTATCATCGCCTTCAACCTCAATAACCAATTGAATACCGCCTTTCTGTAATGTCACGACAAATCCCTGTTCCGCCAGCGCCTCTTCAATCCATAACCGTCGCTGAGCATAATGTTGACGCATCTTTTTCAGATGCCGCCAGAAATGGCCATCACGGATAAAATCAGCCAGCGTGTGCTGCCATAACAACGGTACGCTACAGGGCATCAGCGACACCTGCTGGCGGAAATGCTCAATCTGCTTTATCGGCACCACCAGCCAGGCGGTACGTAATGCCGGAAAGAGCGACTTACTGAACGTTCCGGCGTAAATCACTCGCTGCGGGGCATCCAGACTCTTGAGCGGCGGAAGCGGTTTACCGTGATAACGAAATTCGCTGTCGTAGTCATCTTCAATAATCCAGGCCTGCACATTCGCCGCCCATGCCAGAAGTTGCCGTCGGCGAGTTAACGACAGCGCCACCCCCAACGGACTTTGGTGGGCGGGCGTCACCAATGCAAAGCGCCCCTGCGGGCAATCCCGCATCCCCGCCGCGACATTCAGCCCATCGGCATCGACCGGAATCGGCGCCAGCGTAATCCCCTCCTGCGTTATCACCGGGCGAATTAACGGAAAACCGGGATCTTCCACTCACATGCTGTCTCCCGGCACAGACAATGTACGCAGGATTAGCCGCATAGAATCCGCATATCCGGAGGTAATAAATACCTGTTCCGGCAGGCATTCAATGCTACGCGAAACCCGCAGGTAATCGACTATCGCCTGGCGCAAAATCACCTCGCCGCAGACGTCGCCTAATGCCAGATCGAAGCGCGTCTGCGTGCGCAACCGACGTCCCATCACTCGCGCCCACTTCTCGCGTGGAAAGAGATCCAGCGCCGGTAACCCCATCTGAAAGGGTTTCGGTTCCGGACTTTCTCCGGCAAAAACAGCGGGTATCGGCGGCGCCGTCTCAAACCGTAGAGCGTTGCTCACAAACGTGCCTGCCTGGCCACGTCGCTCCAGCCAGCCCTGCGCCACCAGCTCGCCATAGGCATTTTCCACCGTGGCGCGAGAAACGCCAAGTTCCTGCGCCCACGTCCGACTGGAAGGCAAACGCGTTCCGGGCGCGAGTTCTCCTTGCTCAATGGCCGTTTTTAACTGACGAGCGATGTGCTGATAGCGCGGCATATGGTCTGCTTTTTCTGTAAAAATATGGCCCTCTTTTACAGACCATTATAGTGCTACAGTGCTCGTCATCAACACGAGGAGAAACATGATGACAACGTTACGCCAACCCTATTATGAACTGAGCCCGGAGGTTTATAGCGCTCTGGTGCAGGCGAAAAACGCGCTGGAAAAGAGCACGCTTGACCTCACTCTGATGGAGCTGATTTACCTGCGTGTTTCGCAAATAAATGGTTGTGCATTTTGCCTGGAGATGCACAGTAAAGCGCTGCGTAAGGCTGGCGTAAATCAAGCTAAATTAGATGCGCTGGCAGGATGGCGGGTAAGCCACCATTTCAGCGAGCAAGAGTGCGCGGCGTTAGCCTGGGCGGAATCGGTGACGCACATTGCTGAGACCCACGCCGAAGATAATGTTTACCTGCCGCTGCTCGATCATTTCAGCGCGCGTGAAATCAGCGATCTGACCTTCGCCATCGGTTTAATGAACTGCTTTAACCGTCTGGCGATCGGTATGCGAATGTGACGCATTGTTGCCGGATGGCGCGGATGCCAGCCAACTCTGTTATGCGTCAACCTGCAGGCCGGATCGGGCGTTCACGCCGCCATCCGGCAAAAATTAGCCATGCCGCCCCTACCCCGCTGCGTTCATCAGCGGCGTTAAAATCAATCGAAAATTCCCATATCTTGTATGGTTGAATCTTAATTCAACTACATCTAGTATTTCCTGTATCAACACCCGACAATCCGACGCGTTTCATCGCGCCGTTTTCTCATTTTAAATGGAAATACGAATCATGAGCATTACTATTTACACTCGCAATAACTGTGTTCAGTGTCACGCCACAAAGCGGGCGATGGAAAGCCGTGGATTTGAATTTGAGATGGTGAACGTCGATCTGGTGCCGGACGCAGCGGATACGCTCCGGGCGCAAGGGTTTCGTCAATTACCGGTGGTGATGGCGGGCGATTTGAGCTGGTCTGGCTTCCGCCCGGACATGATTAACCGTCTGCACCCGACACCCCACGCGGCAAACGCATGAGCGCGCTCGTCTACTTCTCCAGCAGCTCTGAAAATACGCACCGTTTTATGCAGCGTCTGGGGCTGCCTGCCACGCGTATTCCGCTCAATGAACGGGAGCGAATTCAGGTAGACGAACCGTACATTCTGGTTGTGCCGTCATACGGCGGCGGCGGGATGGCCGGTGCGGTGCCACGACAGGTGATCCGCTTTTTAAATGATGAACACAACCGGGCGCGCATTCGCGGCGTTATCGCCTCCGGTAATCGCAATTTCGGCGATGCCTGGGGATGCGCTGGCGATGTGATAGCACAAAAATGCGGCGTACCCTGGCTGTACCGCTTTGAGCTCATGGGCACACAACGCGACATCGATAACGTCCGAAAAGGAGTAAATGAATTTTGGCAACAACTACCCCGGAGCGCGTAATGCAGGAAACCATGGATTACCACGCCCTGAACGCGATGCTGAATCTTTATGATAAAGCAGGCCATATTCAGTTCGACAAGGACCAGCAGGCGATCGACGCCTTCTTTGCCGCCCACGTCCGCCCGCATTCCGTGACGTTTGCCAGCCAGCATGAACGTCTGGAGACGCTGGTTCGGGAAGGGTATTACGATGACGCCGTCCTCGCGCGTTACGACCGCGCCTTCGTCCTCCGCCTGTTCGAGCACGCCCACGCCAGCGGCTTTCGCTTCCAGACGTTTCTTGGCGCCTGGAAGTTCTATACCAGTTACACGCTGAAAACCTTCGACGGCAAACGTTATCTGGAACACTTTGAAGATCGGGTGACAATGGTGGCGTTGACGCTGGCGCAGGGTGACGAAACGCTGGCCACCCAACTGACCGATGAAATGCTTTCTGGTCGCTTTCAGCCCGCCACCCCGACTTTTTTAAATTGCGGTAAACAGCAGCGTGGGGAACTGGTCTCCTGCTTCCTGCTCCGTATCGAAGACAACATGGAGTCGATCGGGCGGGCGGTGAATTCGGCGCTGCAACTCTCCAAACGCGGCGGCGGCGTCGCGTTTTTACTCTCCAATCTGCGCGAGGCGGGCGCGCCGATCAAACGCATTGAGAATCAGTCTTCCGGCGTGATCCCGGTGATGAAAATGCTGGAAGACGCGTTTTCGTATGCCAACCAACTTGGCGCGCGCCAGGGGGCCGGCGCGGTTTATCTCCATGCGCACCACCCGGATATTCTGCGTTTTCTGGATACCAAACGAGAAAACGCTGACGAAAAAATCCGGATCAAAACGCTCTCTCTCGGCGTGGTGATCCCGGATATCACCTTCCGGCTGGCGAAAGAAAACGCGCAAATGGCGCTCTTTTCGCCCTATGACATACAACGACGCTACGGCAAACCGTTTGGCGATATCGCCATTAGCGAACGGTACGATGAATTAATTGCCGATCCGCACGTGCGCAAAACCTATATTAACGCCCGTGACTTTTTTCAAACACTGGCGGAGATTCAGTTCGAATCCGGGTATCCCTACATCATGTTTGAAGATACGGTAAACCGCGCGAATCCTATTGCTGGTCGCATTAATATGAGCAACCTGTGCTCGGAAATTTTACAGGTCAATAGCGCCTCTCGTTACGACGATAACCTTGACTATACCCACATCGGGCATGACATCTCCTGCAATCTCGGCTCGCTGAATATCGCTCACGTCATGGATTCACCGGACATTGGCCGTACCGTAGAAACCGCTATTCGCGGCCTGACGGCGGTGTCGGACATGAGCCATATACGCAGCGTGCCCTCAATAGCCGCCGGTAATGCCGCCTCTCATGCCATCGGTCTGGGCCAGATGAATCTGCATGGCTATCTGGCGAGGGAAGGTATTGCCTACGGTTCGCCGGAGGCGTTGGATTTCACCAATTTCTATTTTTACACCATTACCTGGCATGCCGTGCATACTTCAATGCGGCTGGCCCGCGAACGCGGCAAAACCTTCGCCGGATTTGCGCAGTCGCGCTATGCCAGCGGCGACTATTTTACGCAGTATTTACAGGACGACTGGCAACCGAAAACGGCGAAAGTCAGGGCGCTATTTGCCCGCAGCGGCATTACGCTGCCCACACGAAAAATGTGGCTAAAGCTGCGCGACGATGTGATGCGCTATGGCATCTATAACCAAAATTTGCAGGCGGTGCCGCCGACCGGTTCGATTTCTTACATTAATCATGCGACCTCCAGCATTCATCCGATTGTAGCCAAAATTGAGATTCGCAAAGAGGGCAAAACCGGGCGTGTGTATTACCCCGCGCCGTTTATGACCAATGAAAACCTGGACATGTATCAGGATGCTTACGATATCGGTCCGGAAAAAATTATTGATACCTATGCTGAGGCCACGCGCCACGTCGATCAAGGACTGTCGCTCACCCTGTTTTTCCCCGATACCGCCACGACCCGCGATATCAACAAAGCGCAGATCTATGCCTGGCGAAAAGGTATTAAGTCACTGTATTACATCCGGCTTCGCCAGTTGGCGCTGGAAGGTACTGAAATTGAAGGCTGCGTATCCTGCGCGCTATAAGGAAAGCCATATGAAATTATCTCGTATTAGCGCCATCAACTGGAACAAGATCCAGGACGACAAAGATCTGGAGGTATGGAACCGGCTGACCAGTAACTTCTGGCTGCCGGAAAAAGTGCCGTTATCGAATGATATTCCGGCCTGGCAGACGCTGAGCGCCGCCGAACAGCAGCTCACCATTCGCGTGTTTACGGGACTTACGCTGCTCGACACTATCCAGAACATCGCAGGCGCGCCGTCGTTAATGGCAGATGCCATCACGCCGCATGAAGAGGCAGTGCTGTCGAACATCAGCTTTATGGAAGCGGTACACGCCCGCTCTTACAGTTCTATTTTTTCCACGCTGTGCCAGACGAAAGAGGTTGATGCCGCCTACGCCTGGAGCGAAGAAAACCCGCCGCTTCAGCGTAAGGCGCAGATTATTTTGGCTCATTACGTCAGCGATGAACCGCTAAAGAAAAAGATTGCCAGCGTCTTTTTAGAGTCTTTTCTGTTCTATTCCGGCTTCTGGCTGCCGATGTATTTCTCCAGCCGCGGTAAGCTCACGAACACTGCCGACCTGATTCGTTTAATCATTCGCGATGAAGCGGTTCACGGTTATTATATTGGCTATAAGTATCAGATAGCGCTACAAAAACTATCGGCAATCGAGCGTGAAGAGTTAAAGCTTTTCGCGCTGGATTTGTTGATGGAACTGTACGACAACGAAATCTGCTACACAGAAGCGTTATATGCGGAAACCGGCTGGGTTAACGACGTCAAAGCCTTCTTGTGCTACAACGCCAATAAAGCCTTAATGAACCTGGGTTATGAGGCGTTATTTCCGCCGGAGATGGCAGACATGAATCCCGCAATCCTTGCCGCGCTCTCGCCGAATGCCGACGAAAACCATGATTTCTTTTCCGGCTCAGGTTCATCTTATGTGATGGGGAAAACAGTCGAAACCGAAGACGAAGACTGGAATTTTTAACCTTACGGGCATGGGAAATAACGTTACATTTCCCATGCCTTTATTTCAAGCAATACCGGGTTAAATCGCGCAAATATTACAACATGTTCTACACTCAATACGAGTGAGATTATTCACCTGGATTCCACCAATTCAGGTGGATTTTTGCTGGTTGTCTCAAAAAATATCTCTCCCTCCCCATTCGCGTTCAGCCCTTATATCATGGGAAATCACAGCCGATAGCACCTCGCAATATTCATGCCAGAAGCAAATTCAGGGTTGTCTCAGATTCTGAGTATGTTAGGGTAGAAAAAGGTAACTATTTCTATCAGGTAACATATCGACATAAGTAAATAACAGGAATCATTCTATTGCATGGCAATTAAATTAGAAGTGAAGAATCTGTATAAAATATTTGGAGAGCATCCACAGCGTGCCTTCAAATATATTGAAAAGGGACTATCGAAAGAGCAAATACTGGAAAAAACGGGGCTATCGCTTGGCGTTAAAGACGCCAGTCTGGCCATTGAAGAAGGCGAGATATTTGTCATCATGGGATTATCCGGCTCGGGTAAATCCACAATGGTACGCCTTCTCAATCGCCTGATTGAACCCACCCGCGGACAGGTACTGATCGACGGCGTTGATATTGCCAAAATATCAGACGCTGAGCTTCGCGAGGTGCGCAGGAAAAAGATTGCGATGGTCTTCCAGTCATTTGCGCTCATGCCGCATATGACCGTGCTGGATAATACGGCATTCGGTATGGAATTAGCGGGCATCGCGGCGCAAGAGCGTCGCGAAAAAGCGCTGGACGCCTTGCGTCAGGTGGGGCTTGAAAATTACGCTCATGCCTATCCGGATGAACTTTCCGGTGGGATGCGTCAGCGTGTTGGGCTTGCCCGTGCGCTGGCAATCAACCCTGATATCTTATTAATGGATGAAGCGTTTTCCGCCCTCGATCCATTAATTCGTACCGAAATGCAGGATGAGTTGGTGAAATTACAGGCGAAACATCAGCGCACCATTGTCTTTATTTCCCACGATCTTGATGAGGCTATGCGTATTGGCGACAGGATTGCCATTATGCAAAATGGCGAGGTCGTACAGGTTGGTACGCCGGATGAGATCCTGAATAATCCGGCAAATGATTATGTCCGCACGTTCTTCCGTGGCGTGGATATTAGTCAGGTCTTTAGCGCCAAAGATATTGCCCGTCGCAGTCCGGTCGGCTTAATTCGTAAAACGCCAGGTTTCGGTCCCCGTTCGGCACTGAAATTATTACAGGACGAAGACCGTGAATATGGTTACGTCATTGAGCGTGGCAATAAATTCGTGGGCGTCGTGTCCATCGACTCATTAAAAGCGGCATTAAGCCAGGCGCAAGGGATTGAAGCGGCGCTTATCGACGACCCTTTAGTCGTTGATGCGCAAACCCCACTCAGCGAGTTGCTCTCTCACGTCGGCCAGGCGCCCTGCGCGGTGCCGGTTGTCGATGAAGAACACCAGTATGTTGGCATTATTTCAAAACGTATGTTGCTACAGGCTTTAGATCGCGAGGGGGGTAACAATGGCTGATCAAACGAATCCGTGGGATACCGCACAGGTGGCCGATACTACGACGCAAACGGCTGATGCCTGGGGAACACCGGCAGGCGTAGCCACGGACGGCGGCAGTACCGACTGGTTGAACAGCGCGCCCGCGCCAGCCCCTGAACACTTTTCTCTTCTGGACCCGTTCCATAAGACGCTGATCCCGCTGGATAGCTGGGTCACAGAGGGAATCGACTGGGTCGTCACCCATTTCCGTCCCCTTTTTCAGGGGATTCGTGTGCCGGTGGATTACATCCTCAACGGCTTTCAGCAACTGCTGCTGGGAATGCCCGCCCCTGTGGCGATTATTCTCTTTGCGCTGATTGCCTGGCAGGTTTCCGGCGTGGGCATGGGGATCGCAACGCTGATATCGCTGATCGCCATCGGCGCGATCGGCGCCTGGTCGCAGGCGATGATTACCCTGGCGCTGGTGCTGACCGCCCTGTTGTTCTGCGTCGTGATCGGATTACCGATGGGAATCTGGCTGGCGCGCAGCCCGCGCGCGGCCAAAATAGTTCGTCCGCTGCTGGATGCGATGCAGACCACGCCCGCGTTTGTCTATCTGGTGCCGATTGTCATGTTATTCGGCATCGGTAACGTACCGGGCGTGGTGGTGACGATTATTTTTGCTCTACCGCCGATTATACGCCTGACGATCCTGGGCATTAACCAGGTGCCTGCCGACTTAATTGAAGCGTCGCGCTCGTTCGGCGCCAGCCCGCGCCAAATGTTGTTCAAAGTGCAGCTACCGCTGGCGATGCCCACCATTATGGCAGGCGTTAATCAGACGCTGATGCTGGCTCTCTCGATGGTCGTCATCGCCTCGATGATTGCGGTCGGTGGGCTTGGCCAGATGGTACTACGCGGCATTGGTCGTCTTGATATGGGGCTGGCAACCGTCGGCGGCGTCGGCATTGTGATTCTCGCCATCATTCTGGACCGTCTGACGCAGGCCGTCGGGCGCGACTCGCGTAGCCGCGGTAACCGTCGCTGGTATACCACCGGTCCTGTTGGGCTAATCACCCGCCCTTTCGTTAAGTAACTCTCCTGACGCCCGGTGACGCTACGCTTACCGGGCTTACAACTCCCTACCATAATTAAAGGAACAACGATGCGACATACTGTGATATTTGCCTCAGCGTTTGCCACCCTTGTCACCGCCAGCGCTTTCGCTGCCGACCTGCCTGGCAAAGGCATTACCGTTCAACCTATCCAAAGCACGATTTCTGAAGAGTCCTTCCAGACGTTACTGGTCAGCCGGGCGCTGGAAAAGTTGGGTTATACCGTAAATAAGCCGAGTGAAGTCGATTACAACGTAGGCTATACCTCCATCGCCTCTGGCGATGCGACGTTTACCGCCGTGAACTGGCAGCCGCTGCATGATGATATGTATGCCGCAGCAGGCGGAGACAAAAAGTTTTACCGCGAGGGCATCTTCGTCTCCGGCGCTGCGCAGGGCTATCTGATCGATAAAAAAACCGCCGAGCAGTACAACATCACCAATATCGCTCAGCTAAAAGATCCGAAAATCGCCAAAATCTTCGATACCAATGGCGACGGAAAAGCGGACATGATGGGCTGCTCGCCGGGCTGGGGCTGCGAAGCCGTGATCAATCACCAGAATAAAGCGTTTGATCTGCAAAAAACCGTTGAGGTCAGCCACGGTAACTATGCGGCGATGATGGCTGATACCATTACCCGTTTTAAAGAAGGCAAGCCGGTGCTGTATTACACCTGGACCCCGTACTGGGTGAGCGACGTAATGAAGCCGGGTAAAGATGTCGTCTGGCTACAGGTGCCGTTCTCCTCTCTGCCGGGCGAACAGAAAAATATTGATACTAAACTGCCGAACGGCGCGAACTATGGGTTCCCGGTTAATACCATGCATATTGTCGCCAATAAGGCATGGGCGGAGAAAAACCCGGCGGCGGCGAAACTGTTCGCCATCATGAAGCTGCCGCTGGCGGATATCAACGCACAGAACGCCATGATGCATGCCGGTAAATCGTCTGAAGCCGATGTTCAGGGCCACGTGGACGGCTGGATCAACGCCCACCAGCAGCAGTTTGACGGCTGGGTGAAAGAAGCGCTGGCCGCGCAGAAATAAGATCGTTTTTTATGCCGGATAAGGCGCAGTTCATGCGCCGCTATCCGGCCAACGCAATCTCTCCTCAAAGCGCACGATTCATCACGTCACCGTTCCCCTTTATTCATCAACATCCGCTATGATTGTTTTCCCAGGAAATAATTATCTGAATCACGATTACCATAATGACGAAACCCACTCATGAGCTTAGCCCGGCGCTGATCGTTTTAATGTCTGTGGCCACGGGTCTGGCGGTCGCCAGCAACTACTATGCCCAGCCGCTGCTTGATACCATCGCGCATCACTTTTCGCTTTCCGCCAGCTCCGCAGGGTTTATCGTTACCGCCGCGCAGTTGGGCTATGCCGCTGGCCTGTTGTTTCTGGTGCCGCTCGGCGACATGTTTGAACGCCGAACGCTGATTGTCTCCATGACGTTGCTGGCGGCTGGCGGAATGCTGATCACCGCCAGCAGTCAGTCGCTTAGCATGATGATACTCGGAACGGCCTTAACCGGACTGTTCTCCGTGGTGGCGCAGATTCTGGTTCCGCTGGCCGCCACACTTGCGACGCCCGCCACCCGCGGTAAAGTGGTCGGCACCATTATGAGCGGCCTGTTGCTGGGGATCCTGCTGGCGCGAACGGTCGCCGGACTGCTGGCAAACCTCGGCGGTTGGCGCACCGTATTTTGGGTAGCGTCGGCGCTGATGGCGCTGATGGCCGTCGCGTTATGGCGCGGACTGCCAAAGCTCAAATCCGACACCCATCTTAACTACCCGCAACTGTTGGGTTCTGTATTCAGCCTGTTTATTCACGATAAGCTGCTGCGTACCCGCGCACTGCTGGGCTGTCTGACCTTTGCTAATTTCAGCATCCTCTGGACATCAATGGCCTTTTTGCTCGCCGCGCCGCCGTTTAGCTACTCCGAGGGGATGATTGGCCTGTTTGGCCTGGCGGGGGCCGCCGGCGCTTTAGGCGCGCGTCCGGCTGGCGGATTTGCCGATAAAGGTAAATCTCACCTCACCACCACGTTCGGCTTACTGCTGCTGTTACTCTCCTGGCTGGCTATCTGGCTTGGGCACACCTCGGTACTGGCGCTGATTATTGGCATTCTGGTACTGGACCTCACCGTTCAGGGGGTACATATCACCAATCAGACGGTCATCTATCGTTTGCATCCGGATGCGCGTAACCGGCTCACCGCCGGCTATATGACCAGCTACTTTATCGGTGGCGCCGCGGGGTCGCTGATTTCCGCCTCCGCCTGGCAACATGCCGGCTGGGCCGGCGTTTGTCTGGCGGGTGTCACGGTAGCCTTACTTAATTTACTGGTCTGGTGGCGAGGTTTTCACCGACAGGAAGCCGTAAATTAAGCGGATAGTGAGCGTTTACCTTTGTTTAAGCTCCTTAGGGTGTTAAGGAGCTCCCCAGTCTGTTAAGGTTATGCTATTCATTTATCATGGTTATTTTTATACCGGTGAAGAATAATATAATTCTATGGAAAGCCCTGCATCCCCATCTGCTCCCAGGCCAATAGCGCCCGTTCAAGGATTCGAAGGTCGTTCACCGATGGCTATCCGTGATATTCCGGTGGCTTTTGCATCGGGTTGTAAGGCCGTTTACCCGGCTTTCGCCCCTCCCGCTTATCGTTCTCTCCTGATTTTTTCATGCAGGCACTCACGCTTTTCTCGTCATTCCTGGATTTGCCGCAGGCGGCGCTTTACCGGGCCCAATGTTCCCGCTGACGTCTCAGTCTGCGTATCATTGGTTGCTTTATAGCCTGAAAGAATGATTTTGTATTAATAATACATTTACTTTATTTGTCACTGTCGTTACTATATCGGCTGAAATTAATGAGGTCATGCCCAAATGGATAGTTCGTTTACGCCCATTGAACAAATGCTAAAATTTCGCGCCAGCCGTCACGAAGACTTTCCTTACCAGGAAATTCTTTTGACTCGTCTTTGTATGCACATGCAAGGCAAGCTCCTGGAAAACCGCAATAAAATGCTGAAGGCTCAAGGGATTAACGAGACGTTGTTTATGGCGTTGATTACGCTGGAGTCTCAGGAAAACCACAGTATTCAGCCGTCTGAATTAAGCTGCGCGCTGGGTTCATCTCGCACCAATGCGACACGCATTGCAGATGAGCTGGAAAAACGCGGCTGGATTGAGCGTCGTGAGAGCGATAACGACCGCCGTTGCCTGCATCTGCAATTAACGGAGAAAGGCCAGGCATTTTTGCAAGAAGTGCTTCCGCCTCAGCATCATTGTCTGCATCAACTCTGGTCATCACTTAGCACAGCCGAAAAAGATCAACTTGAGCACATCACTCGTAAACTCCTGACGCGTCTTGATCAAATGGAGCAGGAAGGCACTGTTCTTGAGGCGCTGCGCTAAAGCGCCGACCCGCTCAAAAATCCAGATTAATAACAGGAAAGCGGACAGGCCGGCACGCATTACTGCGGCCTTTCTGACAACAGGTCGGCTCAGCCGATGTGAATAATAAGATCGTGGAGAACAACATGAGCGCAAATGCGGAGATCCAAACCCCGCAGCAACCGGCTAAGAAGAAAGGCAAACGCAAAACAGCGCTGCTACTTCTTACCTTGCTCTTTGTTATTATTGCCGTGGCATATGGAATTTATTGGTTTTTAGTATTGCGTCATATTGAAGAGACAGATGATGCTTACGTGGCAGGGAACCAGGTTCAAATCATGGCGCAGGTGTCAGGCAGCGTGACGAAAGTCTGGGCTGATAACACCGACTTTGTAAAAGAGGGCGATGTTCTGGTCACGCTCGATCAGACTGACGCCAAACAAGCGTTTGAAAGAGCCAAAACGGCGCTGGCCTCCAGCGTGCGCCAAACGCACCAGTTGATGATTAACAGTAAGCAGTTGCAGGCGAATATCGACGTGCAAAAAACCGCCCTGGCGCAAGCGCAGAGCGACCTTAACCGTCGTGTGCCGCTGGGTAATGCCAATCTTATTGGCCGGGAAGAGCTGCAACACGCCCGCGATGCCGTCGCCAGCGCGCAGGCACAGCTGGATGTCGCCATTCAACAGTACAATGCCAACCAGGCAATGATACTCAACAGTAATCTGGAAGATCAGCCTGCGGTTCAACAAGCGGCGACCGAAGTGCGTAACGCCTGGCTGGCGCTGGAGCGTACTCGCATCGTCAGTCCAATGACCGGTTATGTCTCCCGCCGCGCCGTCCAGCCTGGCGCGCAGATCAGCCCCACCACGCCGCTGATGGCCGTGGTGCCTGCAACCGATCTGTGGGTGGACGCTAACTTTAAAGAGACCCAATTAGCGAATATGCGCATTGGGCAGCCAGTGACGATTATTACTGACATTTATGGCGACGACGTAAAATACACCGGTAAAGTCGTCGGTCTGGATATGGGAACAGGCAGCGCCTTCTCCCTGCTGCCCGCGCAAAATGCGACGGGTAACTGGATTAAAGTGGTTCAACGTCTGCCGGTACGCGTCGAACTGGACGCCCGCCAGTTAGAACAACATCCGCTGCGCATTGGTTTATCGACGCTGGTCACCGTGGATACCGCTAATCGCGACGGTCAGGTACTGGCCAGCCAGGTACGAACGACGCCGGTTGCCGAAAGTAACGCACGCGAAATTAATCTCGCGCCGGTCAATAAACTGATCGACGACATCGTACAGGCTAACGCGGGTTAATCCTGAGGTGCGTGTGATGCAACAGCAAAAACCGCTGGAAGGCGCGCAGCTCGTCATCATGACGATCGCGCTGTCGCTGGCGACATTCATGCAGGTGCTGGACTCCACCATTGCCAACGTGGCGATTCCGACCATCGCCGGGAACCTGGGTTCTTCCCTAAGCCAGGGGACATGGGTTATCACCTCTTTCGGGGTGGCGAACGCTATCTCGATTCCCTTAACCGGCTGGCTGGCGAAACGTTTTGGCGAAGTCAAACTGTTCATGTGGTCGACGGTCGCCTTTGCCGCGGCTTCCTGGGCCTGTGGCGTATCCAGCAGTCTGAATATGCTGATCTTCTTCCGCGTGGTGCAGGGCGTGGTCGCCGGGCCGCTGATTCCGCTCTCGCAAAGCCTGTTGCTGAATAACTATCCGCCTGCAAAGCGCTCCATTGCGCTGGCGCTCTGGTCAATGACCGTCATTGTCGCGCCGATTTGCGGCCCGATTCTGGGGGGCTACATCAGCGATAATTACCACTGGGGATGGATTTTCTTCATCAACGTGCCGATTGGCATCGCCGTCGTCCTGATGACGTTACACACGCTGCGCGGACGTGAAACGCATACCGAACGGCGACGTATTGACGCCGTCGGGCTGGCGCTACTGGTGATTGGCATCGGCAGCCTGCAAATTATGCTCGATCGCGGTAAAGAGCTGGACTGGTTCTCCTCACAGGAAATTATCATCCTGACCGTGGTCGCCGTCATCGCCATCAGTTTCCTGATCGTCTGGGAACTGACCGACGATCACCCTATCGTCGATCTTTCTCTTTTTAAATCGCGTAACTTCACGATTGGCTGCTTGTGCATCAGCCTTGCCTATATGCTCTATTTCGGCGCCATTGTTCTACTGCCGCAGCTTTTGCAAGAGGTGTACGGCTATACCGCAACGTGGGCAGGTCTGGCGTCGGCGCCAGTCGGCATTATTCCGGTAATTTTGTCGCCGATTATCGGACGCTTCGCGCATAAACTGGATATGCGCAGGCTGGTCACATTCAGCTTCATTATGTACGCCGTCTGTTTTTACTGGCGCGCCTGGACGTTCGAACCGGGTATGGATTTCGGCGCTTCCGCATGGCCGCAGTTTATTCAGGGATTTGCCGTCGCCTGCTTCTTTATGCCGCTGACCACCATTACGCTCTCCGGGTTACCGCCCGAACGGCTGGCGGCGGCATCAAGCCTGTCGAACTTCACGCGAACGCTGGCGGGCTCCATCGGCACCTCGATTACCACCACTATGTGGACCGATCGTGAGTCGCTACACCATGCTCAGCTCACGGAGTCGGTTACAGCGTATAATCCAAACGCTCAGGCTATGTACGATAAACTGGAAGGCTTAGGGATGACGCATCAACAGGCGTCAGGCTGGATAGCCCAGCAAATCACGAATCAGGGGCTGATTATTTCCGCCAACGAAATCTTCTGGATGTCAGCGGGGATCTTCCTGGTGCTGCTCGGCCTGGTGTGGTTCGCCAAACCGCCCTTCGGTGCGGGCGGCGGCGGTGGCGGCGCGCACTAACTATCTGATAAAAGGGATCTGCGGATCCCTTTTTTAGTAGACCAACAATCAGAAGAAATATTTGAATCTCAGACGCCCGCCGTAACGCGCATCTTCACTGTTATCGCCATTATTCGGATTGGCCTCTACCCATGAAGCATAGGCACCGAGGTAGATGTTAAAGTTTTTCATATCCATCACGTTGGGGAATAAATATGAGGCATGAATAGTGTGAATGTCATAATTGCCGGGATCGGTGATCCAACAATCGTCCTCACAAACGGCATCGATATTAGTAGCATTGAAGGCTTCGATTTTGTTATGCGCATAGATATAACCCAGTTCAAATCGATGCCACAGCGCATTCACCCCAGCGGTAAAATCTGTCTCATCGGTCGCATCCATATAGGCGGTATTCAGGTTAATCACTGCGCCATCTTCCGGGTCAGTTTTTTGACCATTCCAGGTCATGGTAAAACCATAGCCCGTACGATCTGACTGATCGATCCACTTCCCATTCTCATAATAGCCATAGGCGTTGTTAACGACGTTACTTTCCATCGCTATCGCCGTTGAAAAACGCCCGTTTTGCCAGGCGATAACCGGACGGACGTAAGCCACGTTTTTATCGTTGGTTAAATCCATTCCGTGGTACTGCTTCTCTGTATATAACGTACTGCCATTTTCCAGCAATGTGTTAACTTCGAAATACCAGTTGTCGATGGTTTTACTCAGCAGGAAGTTACCCCCACTGTCGCTACGTCCCCGTCCTTCTTTCATCATATAGATATAGCCGTAACCGTCACTGTAAAGATCGTTCGCTGTATTCCCCGAATATTCAATAAACGTATCCTGATTCAGCGGGAACATATCGTAGGCTTCAAAACGACCAACCTTAATTTTCCAGTCATTCTCACGACCAAAGAAGAAAACGGCATCATCAAGGTTCATTTTTCCGGTCAGGTCCGCCAGAGGCTGTACAGAGAATCCGGCAAAATTACCGTTGTCCAGCCGCTGGTAGCCATCAAAGCCCAGCAACAAGCGCCCGTTAATATCCCAGCGTTCATTGGTTCCTGATGCCCAATCTTTATTCGCTGACGTTCTCATCGAGGTCAGGCTACCGGAACGGCTTGCCGCATCCATATTAAATTCGACATCGCCATAGAACTTAATATCGCTGAATCCGGATAAGGTCAGCTTCGGCGGCGTTTTATCTGCTGCAATGGGCTCGGCGGACTGGACATTCACCGTCGGCGTAGCGGCGACCTGCTGCTGTTTCAACGAGCGAATTTGCGCCTCGGCATCGGATGCCCGTTTTTCAGCATTAACAACACGTTGCTCCAGTTCAGCCAGACGCTGCTCAATAGTGATATTATTCGCTGCCCAAAGGTTATGAGAAAAGCAAGCACCGATCATCAGCGCCAAATATTTAGCCTTCATTTTTTATCCCTTAAGTTTGATGTATACCAGATAAGATTTGCTAAAAACCCCATCGACCGGCTATTAGTAGAGTCTTGTTATTACCTGGATATCTGGCGCATTCCATTATGTTTTTCTATTAATTATTTATGATTTTTAGTTTATGTGATCAATACACTCTGGCATCGTGAGTTATCCGCCTTTTCTGTTTACCAGATCACATTTTATTATTTAACAGGCCAGGCATTACTTAATTTAAAATGTATTCTTGCCGCAAATATAATAAATACAAATTATATTAAGCAATAAAAAACCCCGGTCATAAACCGGGGTTAATTTAAATACTGGAACCGCTCACCAATAAGACTAAATATGCAATTCCTGCAGTTTTTCTTTCGGCAGCGCCAGCTCTTTATTGCTGTTCACGCGCACATCACGCTCCAGAATATGACGGGCAATGTCCTGCGCTTCACTGAGCGAGTGCATCTGATACGTACCGCACTGGTAAACGTTCAGCTCCGGGATCTGGTTTTGATCCTGCACTTTCAGCACATCCGCCATCGCCGCTTTCCACGCGTCGGCAACACGCTGCTCGTCCGGCGTGCCAATCAGGCTCATGTAGAAACCGGTACGGCAGCCCATCGGCGAGATATCGATAATCTCAACGCCGTTACCGTTGAGGTGGTCGCGCATAAAGCCAGCAAACAGATGCTCAAGCGTATGAATCCCTTTTTCCGGCATCACTTCTTTGTTCGGAATGCAAAAACGCAGATCAAACACGGTGATTGCGTCGCCATGCGGGGTGTTCATCGTTTTTGCAACCCGGACCGCCGGCGCTTGCATCCGGGTATGATCGACTGCGAAGCTATCTAATAATGGCATTTAGTCACCTCCGATAATTTTTTAAAAATAAACTGAACTCTTTGTTCCGGGGCGAGTCTGAGTATATGAAAGACGCGCATTTGTTATCATCATCCCTGTTTTCAGCGATGAAATTTTGGCCACTCAGTGAGTGGCCTTTTTCTTTTGGGTCAGGCGTGTTTTGCAAGCCACGCGGCAAACGGCTCGGTATCCGCCGCCTCAATCTCCTGCTGACGACGTACTGAAGCGTCACGTTCAGCAATAAACTCTTCTTCCTGTAAAATCTCCAGCGGCTCTTCGCGTAACAGATTACGGTAAGCCTCACCGAACGCTTTCCCGGTGCCGCCAATGCCTTCATCAATCATAGACCGTAGGATCCGGGCGGAGAATGTCAGTTCAGGATTATCAAAGCAGGCGACCAACTCATCACACACCTTTTGATACTCCTCTCCCCCGTGGATACTGTCCAGCGTTTGCGCCACGCGTTTCAGATCGCGGAAGAGATCTTTCCCTACTTTAGGCAGCGGGAACTGCGCGGTTTCACAGCCAATCCCCAGGGTAAGGCCCGGCTTACGCCCTTCCAGAATAACGCGATTCCAGTTAGTACGCGTACATAACAGCTCATCGCTACTCATTTCCGGCGCATCGGCCAATACGCACCAGACCATAAACAGATCGAGGAAGCGCACCTGTTGCTCGTCTACGCCGATCGGTGAGAACGGATTAATATCGAGAGAACGAACTTCGATGTACTCAATACCACCACGCAGAAGCGCATCTGAAGGCGATTCGCCGCTGCGCGTCACGCGCTTGGGACGAATGGGCGCGTACAGCTCATTTTCAATTTGCAGAACGTTGCTGTTAATCTGTAGCCGCTTACCGTCTTTTTCCACACCAATCCGCGCGTACTCCTCGGAAGGGGTTTTAATCGCCCGCTTCAGACCTGCCACATACTCATGCAAATCGTTAAACGTAATTCCGAGATTGCTTTGCGACTTATTGGTATAGCCCAAATCACTCAGACGCAGCGACGTCGCATATGGCAGGTAGTACATACCGCAGTCTGTTTTTTCAAACGGTAATGTGGTTGGCTTCCCTTGCAGGAAAGAGGAACAAATGGCCGGAGACGCGCCAAACAGATAGGGGATGACCCAGCCAAAACGGTAATAGTTGCGAATCAGACGAAAATAGCCGGCAGAAATTTTTTCTTTTGCCGCTTCGCCTTCCGTAACGCCGCATTTCGCCTGCCAGAACGCCATCGGTAATGAAAAATTGTAATGCACGCCGGAGATGGTTTGCATCAAAGCGCCATAACGATTTTTCAGCCCTTCGCGATAGAGCGTCTTAAAACGCCCGGTATTGGATGTGCCGTACTGCGCCAGCTCTATGTCCTGCCCTTCCGCAATATAGCAGGGCATACTTAATGGCCACATCCGCTCATCGCCCAGTTTCCTGGCCGTATACCGATGGAGATCGCGCATAAAGGTGAGCATATGCTGGATATCGCCATCGACTGGCGTAATAAACTCCAGTAGGGCTTCCGCAAAATCTGTGGTAATCCATTTATGGGTCAGCGCTGAACCTAACGCTTCAGGATGACCTGTTGTCGCCAGCGTGCCATCAGCATTGACACGCAGCGTTTCGCGCTCTAACCCGCGCTGTATCCCCTTTAACGCCTGAGGATGTTTTTCCAGCCAGGCCAGAGCCTGTGATACGTCCGGGATCAAATTGACCTCCCGCCTGTCCAAATCGTTTTAATAAGCATAACTGTAATGGCGGCCATACATGCCAAACCTACAATTATTACCACCACATCATGCCCTGAACCGTCGCCGCTGCGAGCGCAACATAGCGCAGCGCCTTACCAAGACACAAAAAAAGATCGTCCGCCCCCACGGGATGCGCATCCATCCCGCTAACAGGCACAACAAATCACCGATGACCGGCATCCAGCTTAATAATAGTGTGGCTGCGCCATAACGCTTTAGCCAGCCAGTCGCTTTTTCCTGCCAACGCGACGTTTTGCGCAGCGGAAAGAAACGCCCAAGAATAACGTTAGTTACCCCTCCAAGGCTATTACCCATTGTTGCTGTTAAGACTAAGACCCAGGGATGACTGACGCCGGAGACCAGCATAGCAACCAAAACCACCTCAGAATTACCGGGTAACAGCGTCGCGCTGAGAAAACTACTGGCAAACAGAGACAGGAGCGACAGTCCGTCACTCACAATAGTCGGACATCCACGGCATCCATTCCCGCCGCCCGCGCCGCCTGTAAACCAAAATCGGCATCTTCAAATACCACGCACTGCGTCGGCATGACGCCCATCCGCTGGGCGCACAGTAGGAAGGTGTCAGGCGCGGGTTTGTGATGCTGTACGTGATCTGCCGCCACAACCGCATCAAAATAACGACGCAGCCCCAGATGCGCTAACAGGGCTTCCGCGATAGCGCTTTCGCTACCGGTACCGACCGACATGGGACGCCGCCCATGCCACGCTTTGACCACCTCAACCAGCGGCAGCGGTTCTACGCAGTCCAGCAGGATGCTTTTTACCGCGTCGGTTTTCTCACGCGCCAGTGACAGGGGATCAAGATCGGCATGGTTAAGCTCAATGATTGACTGGGCGATAAGCCAGGTTGGCGAACCGTTAAGCGCGACCATTGCCTGTTCATCAAAACGAAGACCATAGCGCCCCAAAACCTCACGCCACGCTTTGCGATGCGTGGGTTCGGTATCCAGGAGAGTACCGTCCATATCAAAAATCAAACCAGCATAACGTGCGTACATCGTGTTCTCGCAAACCGAATAACCAGACAGTACTTTATCGCAATTGGTTGATTTTGTCGCTAATAGAGATGAAGAGGTATATTCAGGATAAGGGGAAAAGCGATTGCGGGGCAGTGACGTATCCGGGAGGATTATTCGCCTTATGGGCCGTTGCTGACGCAACGTTATCCTTCCTGGTGCCAGCGGGGATTATAGCTATCTTATCTGCATCTTCATCGCTGAAAGTACGGAGAATATGGTGCATCCGGGAGGATTCGAACCTCCGACCGCTCGGTTCGTAGCCGAGTACTCTATCCAGCTGAGCTACGGATGCATTGGGAAACTTGCTTTACTGCTGATATTGATACCGCGGTGAAAGCCGTATCAAGTAAGAGATGGTGCATCCGGGAGGATTCGAACCTCCGACCGCTCGGTTCGTAGCCGAGTACTCTATCCAGCTGAGCTACGGATGCATCGGAAAACTTGCTTTACTGCCGATATTGATACCGCGGTGAAAGCCGTATCAAGTAAGAGATGGTGCATCCGGGAGGATTCGAACCTCCGACCGCTCGGTTCGTAGCCGAGTACTCTATCCAGCTGAGCTACGGATGCATCGGGAAACTTACTTTACTGCAGATTTTGATACCGCGGGAAAGCCGTATCAAGTAAGAGATGGTGCATCCGGGAGGATTCGAACCTCCGACCGCTCGGTTCGTAGCCGAGTACTCTATCCAGCTGAGCTACGGATGCAAATGGCGGTGAGGCGGGGATTCGAACCCCGGATGCAGCTTTTGACCGCATACTCCCTTAGCAGGGGAGCGCCTTCAGCCTCTCGGCCACCTCACCACACGCCTCTTACGAGTGCTTCGAAGAACTTGTTCTGCTCATCGTCGCTGCGTGGCGCACATATTACTTTCTGGGACTTATAAGTCAAACAATTTTTCCAGAGCTTTTATCGTTTGCACACTTCACGCTCAATTAGTCTGTAAAAAAGCCAAAAAGAGTGTTTTATCAACAGATAATTTGATGACACGCTGGCCGCCAAAAGCGCACCATATCAACAGTGAGGTTGAAAAAAGTCATGAAGGGACAACGCGGGCGAGCGAGAAGAGAGGCTGCGTCTCACCCGAAAAGTGAGACGCGAAAACCTTAGTAACTGGACTGCTGGGATTTTTCAGCCTGGATACGCTGGTAGATCTCTTCACGATGGACAGAAACTTCTTTCGGGGCGTTCACGCCAATACGCACCTGGTTGCCCTTCACCCCTAAAACTGTCACGGTGACCTCATCGCCAATCATGAGGGTCTCACCAACTCGACGAGTCAGAATCAGCATTCTTTGCTCCTTGAAAGATTAAAAGAGTCGGGTCTCTCTGTATCCCGGCATTATCCATCATATAACGCCAAAAAGTAAGCGATGACAAACACCTTAGGTGTAAGCAGTCATGGCATTACATTCTGTTAAACCTAAGTTTAGCCGATATACAAAACTTCAACCTGACTTTATCGTTGTCGATAGCGTTGACGTAAACGCCGCAGCATGGGCTGCGGCGCCAACGAACGCTTATAATTATTGCAATTTTGCGCTGACCCAGCCTTGTACACTGGCTAACGCTGCAGGCAGAGCTGCCGCATCCGTACCACCGGCTTGCGCCATGTCCGGACGACCGCCACCCTTACCGCCCACCTGCTGAGCGACCATCCCAATCAATTCCCCTGCTTTAACCCGGTCGGTCACATCCTTCGACACGCCCGCAATCAGAGAAACCTTACCTTCAACAACCGTTGCCAGTACGATAACGGTAGACCCCAGTTGATTTTTCAGATCATCAACCATGGTTCGCAGCATTTTCGGCTCAATACCAGCAAGCTCGCTGACCAGGAGCTTCACGCCGTTGAGATCGACCGCTTTACTGGAAAGATTTGCACTCTCCTGCGCTGCGGCCTGGTCCTTCAACTGCTGCAACTCTTTTTCCAGCTGACGTGTACGTTCCAGCACGGCGCGCACTTTGTCGCCCAGATTCTGGCTGTCGCCCTTCAGCAGATGCGCAATATCGTTTAAGCGATCGCTTTGCGCATGAACGGTGGCCATAGCGCCTTCACCGGTTACCGCCTCAATACGACGAATGCCCGCTGCGGTGCCGGACTCAGAGATAATACGGAATAGACCGATATCACCGGTACGACTGGCGTGAGTACCGCCGCACAGTTCGGTAGAGAAATCGCCCATGCTCAGAACGCGTACACGTTCGTCGTATTTCTCGCCAAACAGCGCCATGGCCCCTTTCGCCTTCGCCGCGTCGAGATCCATGATGTTCGTTTCAATCGGCAGGTTGCGGCGAATTTGCGCATTCACCAAATCTTCAACCTCACGAATCTCCGACGACTTCATCGCTTCATTGTGCGAGAAGTCGAAGCGCAGCACTTTATCGCTAACCAGCGAGCCTTTCTGCGCAACGTGTGTCCCAAGCACCTGGCGCAACGCCGCGTGCATCAGGTGCGTGGCGGAGTGGTTCAGACGGATACGTGCGCGGCGCGCTTCATCTACGTCAGCCTGTACCACATCGCCCACTTTCAGAGCGCCCGCAGACAATTTGCCGAGGTGACCAATCGCCTGACCATATTTTTGCGTGTCGTCCACAGCGAAAGTAAATCCAGCGCCTTTCAGCTCGCCTTTATCGCCAACCTGACCGCCTGATTCCGCATAGAATGGGGTCTGATCCAGCACGACAACCGCTTCCTGTCCCGCGTTAATCACTTCAACCGCTTTACCATCGACAAACAGCGCGGTCACTTTGCCGTTCAGTTCCAGATGGTCATAACCTTTAAATTCAGAAGCGCTGTCAACGCGGATCATCGCGTTGTAGTCCGCGCCAAAACCGCTAGCTTCGCGCGCGCGACGGCGTTGCTCTTCCATAGCGGCTTCAAAACCGGCTTCGTCGACTTTGATGTTGCGCTCACGGCAGACGTCCGCCGTTAGATCGACCGGGAAACCATAAGTATCATACAGACGGAAAGCGGTTTCGCCGTCCAGGGTATCACCCTGCAATTTCGCCAGTTCTTCATCCAGCAGCGCCAGACCGCGCTCCAGCGTACGGGCGAACTGCTCTTCTTCCGTTTTCAGAACCTGCTCGACCTGCGCCTGCTGACGTTTCAACTCTTCGCCTGCGGAGCCCATTACCTCAATCAGCGGCCCAACCAGCTTGTAGAAGAAGGTCTCTTTCGCGCCCAGCATGTTGCCGTGACGAACCGCGCGACGAATAATGCGACGCAGCACATAACCACGGTTTTCATTCGACGGCAGCACGCCATCGGCAACCAGGAATGCGCAAGAACGGATGTGGTCGGCGATAACGCGCAGCGATTTATTACCCAGATCGGTAGCGCCGGTGACTTTCGCTACCGCTTCAATCAACGTGCGGAACAGGTCGATGTCATAGTTAGAGTTAACGTGCTGCAGTACCGCGGCAATACGCTCCAGCCCCATACCGGTATCTACAGACGGTTTCGGCAATGGTTCCATCGTCCCGTCAGCCTGACGGTTGAACTGCATAAAGACGATGTTCCAGATCTCAATATAGCGATCGCCGTCTTCTTCCGGGCTTCCCGGAGGGCCGCCCCAGATGTGGTCGCCATGATCGTAGAAGATTTCGGTGCACGGACCGCAGGGACCGGTGTCGCCCATCTGCCAGAAGTTATCCGATGCGTATGGCGCGCCTTTATTGTCGCCGATACGAATGATACGCTCGCGCGGGATGCCGACTTCTTTTTCCCAGATCTCATAGGCTTCGTCGTCGGTTTCATAGACGGTGACCCATAAACGCTCTTTTGGCAGAGCAAACCAGTTTTCACCGGTCAGTAATTCCCATGCGAACTGAATGGCGTCGTGTTTGAAGTAATCGCCGAAGCTGAAGTTGCCCAGCATTTCGAAGAAAGTATGGTGACGTGCAGTGTATCCGACGTTTTCCAGATCGTTGTGTTTACCCCCCGCGCGTACGCAACGCTGGGAAGTGGTTGCACGGGAATAATTACGTTTATCGAGCCCAAGGAAAACATCCTTGAACTGGTTCATCCCGGCATTGGTAAACAACAGAGTGGGGTCATTGTTAGGCACCAGGGAACTGCTGGCAACTACCTGATGCCCTTTACTATGGAAAAAGTCGAGAAACGCCTGACGGATCTCAGCGGTGCTCTTGCTCATAATTATCCTGAAATCAAGCTACACTTCATCCTTCAGGCCGCCTCTGCGTTGGCTGCGAGTTTCCCGGTCACGCGTTCCCGAGGCTCACTTGCCGCTTTGATGCGGCTTGAATGATTTTGTGTATTTAAGGAATATTCGTCGCAGACGCTGTTCGCCGTTAAGCAACCCGCGTCCAGACGGAAAAAGTGGGAATAAGATAAGTTTTCTTTACCGGGAAGTAAAATCCCGTATGCGCTCAATCTGCAAAATTTCGCCATATTTGCTGAATATCGTCCATCAGATACCCGCGATAGAGCAAAAAGCGCTGTACCTTAACCTTTTCTGAAAAGTTTGAAGGGAGCGGCTCGCCATATTTGCGAACGGCCTGTTCACGTGCCATTTCACTCCAGTCAATTTCACATTCTCGCATCGCTTTTTCAGTCGATTCACGGGAAATGCCTTTCTGATTCAACTCCTGGCGAATACGTGCCGGGCCATAGCCTTTGCGGCTACGACTGGCGATAAAGCGCATCACGAAGCGCTCGTCATCAAGATAGTGATGTTCGTGGCACCAGGCGATCACGCGTTCATAATCGTCTGCCGTCGCATCAATCTCTTCCGGCCCATTTTTGCCCATCACCGGCGCGGAGAGTTTACGCCGTAATTCCTGCTCGCTGTGATCGCGGACAGCAAGAATACGTACCGCACGATCAAGGAGACGAGCATAAGCGGGACGGCGCGATGTGGGTTCACTCATAAAAAACCTTAACAGGGGTAAATGCCAAAAGGGCCGCATAAATGCAGCCCTTGATGGTAATTTAACGTTTTGCTGAATGGCGGCTTCGTTTTGTCCGACCCACCATCACCTGATGATTAAAAATCTTCGTTGGTTTCTGCAACGCCTTCGCTATCGTCAACGGCGAAATCGGGCGTGGCATTCTGATTACTCAACAGTAATTCACGAACCCTTTTCTCGATCTCTTTCGCTGTCGCCGGGTTCTCTTTCAGCCAGGTAGTCGCGTTCGCTTTGCCCTGGCCAATCTTCTCGCCGTTGTAGCTGTACCATGCGCCCGCTTTCTCGATCAGCTTCTCTTTCACGCCCAGGTCAACCAGTTCGCCATAGAAGTTGATGCCTTCGCCGTAGAGGATCTGGAACTCGGCCTGCTTAAACGGCGCGGCGATTTTGTTTTTCACCACTTTCACACGTGTTTCGCTACCCACGACATTATCGCCCTCTTTCACCGCGCCAATACGACGGATATCAAGACGAACAGAGGCGTAGAATTTCAGCGCGTTACCGCCGGTGGTGGTTTCCGGGTTACCGAACATCACGCCAATCTTCATACGGATCTGGTTGATGAAAATCAACAGCGTGTTGGACTGTTTCAGGTTCCCCGCCAGCTTACGCATCGCCTGGCTCATCATACGCGCCGCGAGGCCCATGTGAGAGTCGCCGATTTCGCCTTCGATTTCCGCTTTCGGCGTTAGCGCCGCTACGGAGTCGACCACAATGACGTCCACCGCGCCTGAACGCGCCAGCGCGTCACAGATTTCCAGCGCCTGCTCGCCGGTATCCGGCTGAGAACAGAGCAGGTTATCGATATCGACGCCCAGCTTGCGTGCGTAAACGGGGTCAAGCGCGTGTTCCGCATCGATAAACGCACAGGTTTTACCTTCACGCTGCGCAGCGGCAATCACCTGCAGCGTCAGGGTCGTTTTACCGGAAGATTCCGGCCCGTAAATTTCGACGATACGCCCCATCGGCAGACCGCCCGCACCGAGTGCGATGTCCAGTGAAAGCGAACCGGTGGAGATAGTTTCCACATCCATAGAACGGTCTTCACCCAGACGCATGATGGAGCCTTTACCAAATTGCTTTTCAATTTGGCCCAGTGCTGCCGCCAACGCTTTCTGTTTGTTTTCGTCGATAGCCATTATTACTCCTGTCATGCAACTTGGTATTGAACCGGATAGTGAATTCGTACTGTTGAAGCAATTATACTGTATGCTCATACAGTATCAAGTGTTTTGTAGAAATTGTTGCCACAGGGTTTGTAGCGCGTACGTCGTCGCCTGTCGACGCACCGATTCACGGTCGCCGCTGAAGCATTCCCGACGCGTAATCCCTTCTCCGCTGACGCTGGCGAAAGCAAACCACACCGTACCAACCGGCTTTTCTTCACTGCCGCCATCCGGCCCGGCAATTCCGCTAATAGCGACAGCAAAATCGGCGCGAGCGGCCTTCAGCGCCCCGATCGCCATTTCGACCACTACGGGTTCGCTGACCGCGCCATGCTGCGCCAGAGTCTCTTCACGCACGCCAATCATCTGCGCTTTGGCTTCATTACTATAGGTGACAAAGCCGCGTTCAAACCAGGCGGAGCTTCCGGCGGTGTCGGTAATGGCTTTCGCCAGCCAGCCGCCGGTACAGGACTCTGCTGTCGTTACGGTCGCCCCGCGCGCTTTTAACGCCAGCCCGACCTGCTCGCTAAGCCGCATCAGTTCACTGTCAGTCATCATGACCTCTGTCAGTTAGAAATCCTGCCGCACAAGATAGCACTTTCTCACCAGAGGTGGGGACGAGCAGTCGATTTTACGAGTCGGATTCCGAAAAAATGCCAGCAGGTTATTTATGCAGAATGAAATGAGGTAGCACATGACTAAATAGCAGTACCATGTCGCTAAATTTACACGCACGGAGAGAAAGCAAGGATGTCACTCAAAAAAACGGAAAGCACACAGCACAAACTGAAACAAACCTGTCAACTACGGCTGTGGTTAATTGTGGGTGGAGTATGTTCATTAGGAATGGGAGTACTGAATATATTGTCGTCAGGCTATTTTGAACCGTATGACGGCGGTCAAATTATCTTAGGTCTGGGATGTCTGGGATATAATCTGGCACTATCAAAGAAGATATCCCACTTGCAGGCAGAGAATCAGCCCAAAAAGCCATAATAATAGCGGAGGGGGTGCTCCCCTCCCTAAGCGTAAATTAGCGCACCCGCGCCAGCGCTACCGCCTGTCCCAGTTGCCAAACCGCCATCGCATAATGCGTGCTGTGGTTATATCGGGTAATGGTGTAGAAGTTCGGCAGGCCGTACCAGTACTGGTAGCCCGTACCGATATCCAGACGCAGCAGGCTGGCTTCCTGATGATTGCCCAACGATTGCTGCGGCGTTAAGCCTGCGGCGGCAAGCTGAGAGAGGCTGTATTTTGTTTTGAAACCATTCGCCAGTCCCGGCGCCTGACCATTCGCCGGCACCGCAACCGTATCGCCTTTCACCCAACCATGCGCCTTGAAATAGTTCGCCACACTGCCGATGGCATCTACCGGATCCCACAAGTTAATGTGCCCATCGCCATTGAAATCGACCGCATATTCTTTATAGGAAGACGGCATAAACTGGCCGTAGCCCATCGCGCCGGCAAAGGAACCTTTCAGATTGAGCGGATCGTCTTGCTCATCGCGCGCCATGAGCAGGAAGGTTTCCAGCTCGCCGGAGAAATATTCCGCCCGGCGCGGATAGTTAAATGACAGCGTCGCCAGCGCGTCCAGAATCCGCGTTTTCCCCATGATACGTCCCCAGCGGGTTTCCACGCCGATAATCCCCACGATGATTTCCGGCGGTACACCGTATACCTGCCAGGCGCGGTTCAGCGCGTCTTCATACTGATTCCAGAACGCGACGCCGTTTTGCACGTTATCCGGCGTAATAAATTGTTTGCGGTAGCGCAACCAGGCGCCATTTGGTCCAGCGGGCGGCTGAGTGGTCGGCGCTTGTCTGTCCATCAGACGCAGGACGTAATCCAGTCTTTTAGACTGCGAGAGGATCTCTTGCAACTGCTGACGGTCGAAACCGTGTTTACTGACCATTTTATCAATGAACTGCTGCGCATTAGGGTTGTTGGCGAAGTCGCCGCCCATTTGCATGACGTTATGCTGCGGCTCAAGCAGGAAGCCGCCGGAAGGCGTGCCCGTCGTCGCTTGAGTCTCGGAAGATTTTGGCGTGCTGCTACAGGCAGCAAGCAATACGCAAAGTGGAAGTAACGCTACATAACGACGCTTGAACATGAGACATCCATTAAACAAATTCAGCCAGGGAGAAGTATGGTAAAGCATCCCCCGCCGCACAAGGAAGCGGCACAAGAGAATAAATCACCTTTCTCCTCTTTTCAGTTTGTATCCGCTCCCCCACCCCCGCAATCTTTCAACTTAAAATATTTTTCTTTTATTTTGCGATCACAATAACACTTTTGAATCTTTCAACATGATTACAATGAACAGGAAATTAGCAAGAAAACTAAAAACCCTACAGGAGAGAACAATGATCGAAACCATTACACATGGTGCGGAGTGGTTCATCGGGTTATTCCAGAAAGGCGGAGAGGTGTTTACCGGTATGGTGACAGGTATTCTTCCGCTACTGATAAGCCTGCTGGTTATCATGAATGCGCTCATCAATTTTATCGGCCAGCAGCGTATTGAGCGTTTTGCCCAACGCTGCGCCGGAAATCCGCTATCCCGCTACCTGCTTTTACCGTTTATCGGAACGTTTGTTTTTTGTAATCCGATGACCCTGAGTCTGGGACGCTTTATGCCGGAGAAGTACAAGCCGAGCTATTACGCGGCGGCCTCCTATAGCTGTCACTCCATGAACGGTCTGTTTCCGCATATCAATCCCGGCGAACTGTTTGTTTATCTGGGTATCGCCAGCGGACTCACCACGTTAGGGCTTCCTCTCGGCCCGCTCGCGGTGAGCTATCTGCTGGTAGGTCTGGTGACGAACTTCTTCCGCGGTTGGGTCACCGATCTCACCACCGCTATTTTTGAGAAAAAAATGGGGATTCAACTTGAGCAGAAAGTTCATCTGACAGGAGCGGTATCATGACACGGGTTCGCATTGAGAAAGGCGCCGGCGGCTGGGGCGGCCCGCTTGAACTGGACGTTACGCCAGACAAAAAGATCGTCTATATCACAGCCGGTACGCGCCCGGCGATCGTCGACAAACTGGCGCAACTAACAGGCTGGCAAGCGGTGGACGGCTTTAAAGAAGGCGAACCGCCGGAAGCGGAGATCGGCGCGGCCATTATCGACTGCGGCGGTACGCTGCGCTGCGGTATCTACCCGAAACGCCGGATCCCAACCATTAATATTCACTCGACGGGTAAGTCCGGCCCACTGGCGCAGTATATTGTTGAGGATATTTATGTCTCCGGCGTAAAAGAAGAAAACATTACTCTTGTCGGCGAAACGCCTGCCAGTCCCCAGCCTGCCAAAACGACATTAGGACGTGACTACGACACCAGCAAAAAAATCACCGAGCAGAGCGACGGGCTGCTGGCAAAAGTCGGTATGGGAATGGGCTCCGCCGTGGCGGTACTGTTCCAGTCCGGTCGCGACACCATTGATACGGTCCTGAAAACAATCCTGCCGTTTATGGCGTTCGTTTCGGCGCTGATCGGCATCATTATGGCCTCAGGTCTTGGCGACTGGATCGCCCACGGCCTGGCGCCATTAGCCAGCCATCCACTGGGGCTGGTGACGCTGGCATTGATCTGCTCGTTCCCGCTGCTGTCGCCCTTTCTCGGCCCAGGCGCGGTTATCGCTCAGGTTATTGGCGTTCTGATCGGCGTTCAGATAGGTCTGGGCAATATCCCCCCGCATCTGGCGCTGCCCGCCCTGTTCGCGATTAACGCGCAGGCGGCCTGCGACTTTATCCCGGTCGGCCTGTCACTGGCGGAAGCGAAACAAGACACCGTTCGCGTCGGCGTACCTTCTGTGCTGGTCGGACGCTTCCTGACTGGCGCGCCCACGGTACTTATCGCCTGGTTTGTTTCCGGCTTTATCTATCAATAAGAGGTTCAGACATGAGCGTGATTTATCAAACCACCATCACCCGTATCGGCCAGAGCGCGATGGAGGCGCTCGGCGAACAGATGCTGATTACGTTTCGGGAAGGCGCGCCGGCGGATATCGAAGAATTTTGCTTCATCCATTGTCATGGCGAACTGACCGGCGCGCTGCAGCCTGGCGCGCGGTGTGAATTGGGCCAACATTGCTATCCGGTCACGGCGGTCGGCAGCGTAGCCGAGCAAAACCTGCGTGAACTGGGGCATATCACTTTGCGCTTCGATGGTCTGCGTGAAGCGGAATTTCCCGGCACCGTACACGTTGCGGGGCCTGTACCGGACGATATCGCGCCGGGCTGTATTTTGACGTTTGTCGCTTAAGGAGAAAAAACATGAATCAAGTTGCCGTTGTCATTGGCGGAGGCCAGACCCTGGGGGCATTCCTTTGCCGTGGGCTTGCAGAAGAAGGATACCGCGTGGCGGTCGTTGATATTCAAAGCGATAAAGCCGCGAATGTCGCCCAGGAAATTAACGCCGATTTTGGCGAAGGTATGGCGTACGGTTTTGGCGCCGACGCCACCAGCGAGCAGAGCGTGCTGGCGCTTTCCCGCGGCGTAGACGAGATTTTCGGGCGCGTCGATCTGCTGGTTTACAGCGCGGGTATCGCCAAAGCGGCGTTTATCAGCGATTTCCAGTTGGGCGATTTTGACCGCTCGCTACAGGTGAATCTGGTGGGCTATTTCCTCTGCGCCCGTGAGTTTTCCCGCCTGATGATCCGCGACGGCATTCAGGGGCGCATTATTCAGATTAACTCTAAATCCGGCAAAGTGGGCAGTAAACACAACTCCGGCTACAGCGCGGCGAAATTCGGCGGCGTGGGGTTAACCCAGTCTCTGGCGCTGGATCTGGCGGAATACGGCATTACCGTACACTCGTTGATGCTCGGCAACCTGTTGAAATCGCCGATGTTCCAGTCACTGCTGCCGCAATACGCCACTAAACTGGGCATTAAGCCCGACGAGGTGGAGCAGTATTACATTGATAAGGTACCGCTCAAACGCGGGTGTGATTATCAGGATGTGCTGAACATGCTGCTATTTTATGCCAGCCCGAAAGCGTCTTATTGCACCGGGCAGTCGATCAACGTAACCGGCGGTCAAGTGATGTTCTGACCGTGAATTGCCGGATGGCGCCGTAAGCCGGATAAGACGGTTACGCCGCCATCCGGCAAAACAACAGGAGCACATTATGGTTTCCACTCTGATTACCGTCGCCGTTATCGCCTGGTGTGCGCAACTGGCGCTGGGCGGCTGGCAGATTTCCCGCTTTAATCGGGCCTTCGATAAACTTAGCCAACAGGGGCGGGTCGGCGTCGGGCGCTCCGGCGGGCGTTTTAAGCCCCGGGTGGTGGTTGCCGTGGCGCTGGACGAACAGCAGCGGGTGACGGACACTTTATTGATGAAAGGCCTTACGGTATTCGCCAGACCGGTTAAAATTGCCGCAATGCAAGGAAAACATTTGCATGAATTACAGCCTGATGTGATCTTTCCCCATGATTCGCTCGCGCAGAATGCACTATCATTGGCGCTTAAACTGAAACATGGGTAATTTCGTTGTGAATGCGTATAGCTTGCGAAATTATCATTTTGCAACCAATACCCTAAATAATTCGAGTTGCAGGAAGGCGGCGACGCAGTGAATCCCAGGAGCGTACATCAGTACGTGACCGGGGTGAGCGAGGAAAGCCAACGCACATGCAGCGTGAAGTATGACGGGTAAATACATAAGTCAGGGTAATCACGCCTATGAAACCTCGTCAGCGTCAGGCCGCGATTCTGGAGCACCTGCAAAAACAGGGAAAATGCTCGGTTGAAGAACTGGCCCAGTACTTTGACACGACAGGCACCACTATCCGTAAAGATCTGGTCATTCTGGAAAATGCCGGAACCGTCATCCGCACCTATGGCGGCGTGGTGTTGAATAAAGAAGAGTCCGATCCGCCTATTGATCACAAAACGCTTATCAACACCCACAAAAAAGCGCTGATAGCCGCAGCCGCTGTGAAATATATCCATGATGGCGATTCCATTATTCTGGACGCCGGAAGTACCGTGTTACAGATGGTGCCGTTGCTTTCGCGTTTTAGCAACATCACGGTGATGACCAACAGCCTCCATATTGTCAACGCGCTATCGGAACTGGACAACGAACAAACTATCCTGATGCCCGGCGGCACCTTCCGTAAAAAATCGGCGTCGTTTCACGGTCAACTGGCGGAAAACGCCTTTGAGCAATTCAGCTTTGATAAACTTTTCATGGGAACTGACGGTATTGACCTGAACGTCGGTGTGACCACGTTCAATGAGGTTTACACCGTCAGTAACGCAATGTGCAATGCAGCACGCGAGGTGATTCTGATGGCGGACTCCTCAAAATTTGGTCGTAAAAGCCCCAATGTGGTGTGCAGTCTGGAAACCGTCGACAAACTGATCACGGACGCGGGGATCGATCCGGCATTTCGTCAGGCGCTGGAAGCAAAAGGGATTGAAGTAATCATAACCGGAGAAAGCAATGAGTGATGCACTACTAAACGCGGGCCGTCAGACCTTAATGCTGGAGCTACAGGAAGCCAGCCGTCTGCCGGAGCGTCTGGGCGATGATTTTGTCCGCGCCGCCAATATCATTATTCACTGTGAAGGCAAAGTGATCGTTTCCGGCATTGGCAAGTCAGGTCATATTGGTAAAAAAATCGCCGCGACGCTTGCCAGTACCGGTACTCCCGCTTTTTTTGTTCATCCGGCGGAAGCACTGCATGGCGATCTGGGGATGATTGAAAGCCGCGACGTGATGTTATTTATCTCCTATTCCGGCGGCGCAAAAGAACTCGACCTCATCATCCCGCGTCTGGAAGATAAATCCGTCGCGCTGCTGGCGATGACCGGTAAACCTCACTCTCCGCTGGGGCGAGCGGCAAAAGCCGTTCTGGATATTTCCGTCGAGCGTGAAGCCTGTCCGATGCATCTGGCGCCGACATCCAGTACCGTCAATACGCTGATGATGGGCGATGCGCTGGCGATGGCGGTCATGCAGGCGCGCGGTTTTAACGAAGAAGATTTCGCCCGTTCGCATCCGGCTGGCGCACTGGGCGCGCGTTTGCTCAATAATGTGCATCACCTGATGCGCCAGGGCGATGCAATACCGCAGGTGATGCTCGCCACCAGCGTGATGGATGCCATGCTGGAACTTAGCCGTACCGGGCTGGGGCTGGTGGCGGTTTGCGATGAGCAACATGTTGTGAAAGGCGTCTTTACCGACGGCGACCTGCGTCGCTGGCTGGTAGGCGGCGGCGCGCTCACCACGCCAGTAAGCGAAGCCATGACGCCCAACGGTATTACGCTCCAGGCGCAAAGCCGCGCCATTGACGCCAAAGAGCTCCTGATGAAACGCAAAATTACCGCCGCGCCAGTGGTCGATGAAAACGGCAAACTCACCGGCGCCATTAACCTGCAGGATTTCTACCAGGCGGGGATTATCTAATCCTTCAGTCCCAGACGCTTCGCCAGCCGATGCAGGTTGGCGACGTCGGTTTCCAGCGCCCGCGCACTGGCCGCCCAGTTGTGATTATTTTGCGCCAGCGCCTGGCGAATCATCTCTCGCTGGAAGTTCTCCGTCGATTCGCGCAAATTGCGGCAGGCCGGCAGCGCCAGAAAGCTTTCCGCAGACGGCGCGGGTAAAACGTCCTCTGACAAGGCAAAATGCTGCTCCTCCAGTACCACCTCATCCCCTGCCCGGGTCGCTCTCGCCAGTACAACCGCACGGTGAATGGCATGTTCCAGCTCCCGGACGTTGCCCGGCCAGCCATAGTTGAGCAAATGGCGGCGCGCGCCGGGACTCAGCACCACGCGGGACAGCCCCAGCCGCAGTCGGTACTGCTCGCAAAAATAGCCCGCCAGCAGCACCACATCATCGCCGCGCTCGCGCAGCGGCGGCACAAAGAGCGGGAAAACGCTCAGGCGATGGAACAGATCGGCGCGAAAACGCCCCGCCAGCACCTCTTCACGCAGGTCACGGTTGGTCGCCGCCAACACCCGCACATCCACGCGCAGGCTACGATCGTCGCCGACGCGCTGAATATCGCCATACTGCAACACGCGAAGTAGCTTGGCCTGTAGCGCCAGCGACAGTTCGCCAATCTCATCCAGAAACAGCGTACCGTTGTCGGCCATTTCGAACTTTCCGCTACGGTGGCTGATGGCGCCGGTAAATGCGCCTTTTACATGGCCAAACAACTCGCTCTCCGCCACGCTTTCCGGCAGCGCGGCGCAGTTGAGATAGACCAGCGGATTGACCGCTCTGGGGGAGCCCTGGTGAATAGCTTTCGCCACCAGCTCTTTACCGGTCCCCGTTTCACCGCCGATCAGCACGTTAAGATCGGAGCCCGCCACAATCTCGATCTCTTTTTTCAACTGCGTCATCGCCGGCGACAGACCGATCATGTGCGTCTCTTTTATCGGTTCAAACACGCCTGACGACCCCGGCAGCATGTTCTGGCTTTCCAGTTGTTCAATTAACAGCGCATTACTCAATGCCCCAGCGGCCAGCGCGGCGACAAGCCGTAGCTCTTCATCGCTAAATACCTCGAACTGCTCCGGCGTCATAGCATCAAGGGTCAGCGCACCGATGAGGTTCTGTCCGGCAAACAGCGGCAGACCAACACAGGCGTGGACTTTCAGGCTTTCCTGTCCGGGAATTAACCCGTCATACGGATCGGGTAAATCGCTATCAGCCGGAAAACGCACCACGTCCCCCGCGCGGGCGATGGCTTCCAGGCGCGGATGCCCTTCCAGGGTAAAACGTCTGCCGAGGACGTCCTGCGCCAGGCCATCAATCGCCAGTGGAATAAATTGTCGTGATTCATAACGCAACAGCGCCGAGGCGTCGCACGCCAGCACCTGACGCAGCGTAGTAATCAGCCGCTGAAAACGATCCTGATGCCCAATGCCGCGTTGTAACTCAATGGCGATGCCCGCCAATACCTCCACGGAAAAACTCATGGTTACCTCATTGTCATTTTGACAACCTATAGTGTCATATTGACAGCATCATTTATAGTCTTTTTGACTACACCAAAAATAAAAAACCAATATAACTTAATACAAATCAATAAGATGAAAAGTTGGCATACTAGCTGCAATAAGCAAAACAACTTTTTGTAAACGTTGAATGAATTGAGGTGGTTATGTCTATTCTGGTTAAAAATAATATTCATTGGGTCGGCCAGCGCGACTGGGAAGTTCGTGATTTTCACGGAACCGAATACAAAACGCTGCGCGGCAGCAGCTATAACAGCTATCTCATTCGTGAAGAAAAGAATGTGCTGATCGATACCGTCGATCATAAGTTTAGCCGTGAGTTTGTGCAAAACCTGCGCAGTGAAATCGACCTCGCGGATATCGACTACATCATCATTAACCATGCCGAAGAAGACCATGCAGGCGCGCTGACCGAACTGATGGCGCAGATCCCGGACGCGCCTATCTACTGTACCGCCAACGCCATTGATTCTATCAACGGCCATCACCATCACCCGGAATGGAATTTTAAGGTGGTGAAAACCGGCGATACGCTGGATGTCGGCAACGGCAAGCAGTTGATCTTCGTGGAAACGCCGATGCTGCACTGGCCGGACAGCATGATGACCTATATGACCGGCGACGCGGTGTTATTCAGCAACGACGCCTTTGGTCAGCACTATTGCGACGAGCGCCTGTTCAATGATGAAGTGGACCAAACCGAACTGTTTGAACAATGCCAGCGCTACTACGCCAATATCCTGACGCCGTTCAGCCGTCTGGTAACGCCAAAAATTACCGAAATCCTCGGCTTCAACCTGCCGGTGGATATGATTGCCACCTCACACGGCGTGGTATGGCGCGACAACCCAACGCAAATCGTGGAACTGTATCTGAAATGGGCGGCAGATTATCAGGAAGATCGTATCACTATTTTCTACGATACCATGTCGAACAATACTCGCATGATGGCGGATGCCATCGCGCAGGGTATCAACGAAGTGGACCCCAACGTGGCGGTCAAAATCTTTAACGTCGCCCGCAGCGATAAAAATGAAATATTGACCAACGTCTTCCGTTCGAAAGGCGTGCTGGTCGGCACTTCTACCATGAACAACGTGATGATGCCGAAAATCGCTGGTCTGGTGGAAGAGATGACCGGCCTGCGCTTTCGCAACAAACGCGCCAGCGCCTTCGGTTCTCATGGCTGGAGCGGCGGCGCGGTGGATCGACTGTCCACGCGCTTACAGGATGCCGGTTTTGAAATGTCCCTGAGTCTGAAAGCGAAATGGCGTCCGGATCTGGATGCGCTGGAGTTGTGCCGTCAGCATGGTCGCGACATCGCCCGTCAGTGGGCGCTTGCTCCGCTGCCGGAAACCACACAGCAAATCGCGCCAGCCGAAGAAATCACAACCTGCGCCGCCGCAGACCTCGGCCCTAAAATGCAATGCAGCGTATGCCAGTGGATTTACGACCCTGCGCTGGGCGAGCCGTTGCAGGATGTCGCGCCGGGTACGCCGTGGAACGACGTGCCGGATAACTTCCTGTGCCCGGAATGTTCATTAGGTAAAGACGTGTTCGACGTACTGGCGACGGAGGCAAAATGAGTCGGGGAATCATCATTATTGGGTCGGGCTTCGCCGCCCGCCAGCTCGTCAAAAATATCCGTAAACAAGATGCGCATGTGCCGTTAACCCTGATTGCGGCGGACAGCATGGATGAGTACAACAAGCCCGATCTCAGCCACGTTATCAGCCAGTCGCAGCGCGCCGATGATCTCACCCGTCAGTTAGCGGGGGAATTTGCTGAACAGTTTAATCTGCGACTGTTCCCGCATACCTGGGTTGCTGACATTGATGCCGATGCCCATGTGGTGAAAAGTCAGGATAAGCAGTGGCAGTACGACAAGCTGGTACTGGCGACCGGGGCGGCAGCCTTTGTGCCGCCGATTGCAGGACGTGAGTTAATGCTTACTTTGAATAGCCAGCAGGAGTACCGCGCCTGTGAGACACAACTGCGCGACGCGCAGCGAGTGCTGATTGTCGGCGGCGGTCTCATTGGCAGTGAATTAGCGATGGATTTCTGCCGCGCCGGGAAAACGGTAACGCTGATGGATAACGCCGCCAGCCTTCTCGCCTCACTGATGCCACCGGAAGTGAGCAGTCGCTTACAGCATCACCTGACCGATATGGGGGTGCATCTGCTGCTGAAATCGCAGTTGCAAAAACTGGAGAAAACCGAAGCCGGTATCCGCGCTACGCTGGTAAGCCAGCATAGTATTGAGGTCGATGCGGTGATTGCCGCCACCGGCTTACGCCCGGAAACCGCTCTGGCGCGCCGCGCCGGGGTAGTCGTCAACCGCGGCGTCTGCGTGGATAGCTATCTACAGACCAGTCACCCGGATATTTATGCGATCGGCGACTGCGCGGAGATCAACGGTCAGGTGCTGCCCTTCCTGCAACCAATCCAGTTAAGCGCGATGTACCTGGCGAAAAATCTGCTTGGCGGCAACGCGCCGCTGAAGCTACCGGCGATGCTGGTCAAAGTCAAAACGCCGGAACTGCCGCTGCATCTGGCGGGAGAAACTCAGCGCCGCGATTTGAGCTGGCATATTACCGCAGAATCTGACGGTATGATTGCCAAAGGCATGAGTGGAGAAGGCCAACTACGCGCCTTTGTGGTGAGTGAAGACCGCATGAAAGAGGCCTTTGCACTGCTAAAAACGTTGTCGGTATAAGCCTGTGATGCCGGATGGCGCCGCTTCGCGTCTTATCCGGCCTACGAGTGAGCATCTGTTTACAGGCCGGATAAGGCGCAGCCGCCATCCGGCGCCCTACACTTCACTTAACGCTCGCGCTGCGGCAATCACGCCCTGTCCAAACGACAGCCCGCCGTCGCCCGCTGGTAACCGCTGCGGAAATAACAATTTAAAATCAGAAAGATAAAAGGCAAGACGCGCGCGAAGTAAGCGGTTGTGTATCACCCCGCCGCTGAAGACCAGAGTGGTTATCCCCCGCGCCGTAGCCTGCTGGCGCATTAGCGTGGCAAACCCGCACGCCAGCGCATCATGAAAAGCCCAGGCGCGTTGCGCGGGCGTGGCCTGCCAGTTCAACCATTGCCGCCAGAAAACAGCGACGTCCAGTTGAGCGCCGTTAAGCGGCATCGTTACCGGATGCTCAACGTTAGCGCATTGAGAGGCCAGCGCCTCCAGCGCGCAGGCGGCCTCGCCCTCATAGCTAAGCGATGCTGGCGCGCAGCGAAGCGCGGCAGCCACCGCGTCAAACAACCGCCCGCAGGAAGACGCCAATGGGGCATTGACGCCGCGCTCAATGGCGCGCGCCAGGACATTCCAGTTTTGCTGTTGCAGCCCCGCTGTCTCCGGATAATCCTGCCAGTCCGGCACAAAGCGCAGGCACTGCGCCAACAGATTACGCCACGGATGTTTGGCAGCCAGATCGCCTCCCGGCAGCGCCACGGCGGGTAAACCGCCTAAATGTTCGCACTCGCGATAATTGACCCGCAAACATTCTCCGCCCCATAGCGCGCCATTCTCACCCATGCCGATACCGTCTACCGTCAGGGCAATCACCTCTCCACCGTCCAGCGGCCAACCATGCTCGGCCAGGCAAGCCGCCGCATGGGCATGATGGTGTAACACCGTCTCTGTCGGTAGACGCATCTCACTGGCCCACTGACTGGAAACATAGCCCGGATGCGCATCACAGACGATACGCTCTGGGATAAAATCGTAGATTGACTGGATCAAACGCAATGCCTCGCGCCACTGCGCCTGGATACCGTCATCGCTGAGATCGCCTAAATGCTGGCTGACAACTGCCTGTTCGCCGCGTACCAGACAGAACGTGTTTTTCAGATCCGCGCCCAGACAAAGTATCGGCGGCACATCGCGAAATCCGGGCGGCAACGCAATCGCGTCCGGCACGTATCCCCGCGAACGACGCAGCATTTCGCCGCTGTCGCGCACGACAGAGTCGTCCATGCGCTGTACAATGTCGCGATTGTGCAACAGAAAACCATCGGCAATATCGTGTAAATCGTCCAGCGCCTGTTCGTTGGTGATGGCGGGCGGTTTGCCGCTCAGGTTGCCGGATGTCATCACCAGCGGGTAATTGAGCTCCTGCAACAAGAGGTGTTGCAATGGGTTGGCTGGCAGCATCACACCCACCTCCGTAAGTCCTGGCGCGATGCCCTCACTCAGCGAAGGTACATACTGCTTATCCACCAGCACAATCGGGGCCGCTGGCGTGGTCAGCAGCGAACGCGCCGCGCTCGGCAGCGTTTGCGCCGTGGGCAACATCACCGCCAATGGTTTCGCCGGGCGATGTTTACGCGCCCGCAGCATCGCCACTGCGTTATCGTTGCGCGCATCGCAGGCCAGATGAAAACCACCCAGCCCTTTAACGGCAATAATGCCTCCGGCGTTCAGTTGGGCGACCGCCGCCTGCAAAGCCGCCTCTTTTTCCGCTCGTTCATGTTGGCTCCGCCACTCAAGATGCGGCCCGCATGACGGACAGGCAACGGGCTGGGCATGAAAACGGCGATCGTACGGATCGCGGTATTCGCTGTCGCATTCCGGACACAAGGGAAACGCCGCCATCACCGTAAATGGCCGGTCATAGGGCATAGCACGAATAATGGTGAAGCGTGGTCCACAGTGGGTGCAATTGATGAAAGGATAACGGTAGCGCCGCTCGCCTGGGGTATTCATCTCGGCAAGACATGCCGGGCAGGTCGCCGCATCCGGCACGATTTGCGTGTTCATCGAACCGCCTGCGCTCTGACGAATAGCGAAATCCGTCGGCGCGCGCTCCCATACCAACGACGCGTGTTCAACGCTGTCAATGCGCGCCAGCGGCGGGCAATCCTGATAGAGCGCGGCAATAAATTGCGACGGTTCTTCCAGCAGCCGAACGACGACGCCGTCGCCGTCATTACACACGTCGCCGTGTAATCGCAACTGCTGCGCCAGCTGCCAGACAAAAGGACGAAAACCGACGCCCTGTACTTTGCCCCGAATGCGTAGCTGTACGCCGGAAGGTGTGTCTATCGCCATCTTATTTTCCCGCCATCATCGAACCCGGATGCCTGATGGCGCGACGCTTATCAGGCCTACAACCGCACGGACCGTAGACCGGATAAGGCATTGATGCCGCCATCCGGCAATGCTTTGTGGCGTATTCTACGCGCAATCGCAGAAATCAGAAAAGCAGCGATGCCGTTGAATCCAGCGCCGCACGACGGCGTTTTTCCGCGCTCAACTGTTCAAGCTTATTGCGGTCAACGCAGATGAGGGCGTGCGTTGGGCAAGCGGCCATACAGGCCGGACCGGCTTCACGGTGGTGACACAGATCGCACTTGTTGGCTTCGGCTTTTTCGGCACGCACGTTCAGCCCCGCGCCGCTATTGCGAACCACCGGACGTACCACCACTTCCATGGCACCGTAAGGACATGCCACTACGCAAGTTTTACAGCCAATGCAGCGCTCCTGCATCACATGAACAAAGCCTTTGTCACGGCTGATGGCGCCATTCGGGCAAACGTTGGCGCACGGCGCGTCTTCACACTGGCGACACAGCGTTGCCGTGGAAACATTCACGCCTTTGATGACATGGATACGAGGTAAAAAGGTTTCAGGGGTCAGCGATGCGCAATCCTGATTTTCCTGATGGGATACGACGCAAGCCACTTCACAGGTACGGCAACCAATGCACTTACTCGCGTCTGCAATGATGAAACGGTTCATCAAATTCTCCAGCAATAACAGATGATGTGCCGATATATACACGAATCGTGCCAATTTTTATTTCATTGTTATTTAAGAATATTATTTCTATTTTCGTGAGCATTTACGTGTCATCGTCACAAGTGTCGATGACACGTAATGTCGCCAGTGGTGGTCAAGATTTGCAGTGATAGCTAGCCAACTCTGCACCGCAACTGGCATCAATCCTGATTAACGCCTGGCAATACGTTACCGCGTATTAAACAGCGCTGCGTAAGGGAAAGATCGTCCGTTTGCGGATTCCTTCCGGCAATAGGTTTGATAATTAATTTACGGCCAGGATAGTGATTAAAACGGGTCAGCGCCGGATAACTCAACCGGCCAAACCAGCCGTGTACGCGCTGCCAGCGGGCGTCCTTCACCTGATATAAATTGGTTATCCAGTAGCCTGAGTCAAACTGCATATCCAACAGTTGCGTGCGACCATTGCCCTGTAAATCAAGCAAATCATCGACGCCAGTATCGGTGGCGGTATAAAACCCCCACGGTTCAAAGACGCAGGGGCGGCCATTCTTGAGAAAGGTGAAAATGATGTATTGCGCGCTCGGCGCCAGGCCCAACCCAGGATTGCCCAACCAGATAACCAGGTCCTGAATGCCGTTACGATCGAGGTCAGCGCGATAAAATTGCGCATTACCCGCCAAATTAATCAGCCTTCCCACCGGGACAACCCACGAATTACCGGCTCTGTCTTTTCCGCTAATCCGCCATTCGTTATCTTTTTTCGGCTCCGGCAGTAGCGTCACGCCACTGACTCCGACCTGGCGAAAATGCCAGGTCTGGTCGGGCGATACAGAATAAGGCAGGGTCAACAGCGGCTTCAGCGCACGCTTTTGCGCATATTCACCGTCGCTCATCGGCAGGTAACCGACAAAACCGGTGGCCAGTGCGCGCGCGGCGAGGCAGAGAAATAGCAGTCCGCTCCATACGATAATCTTCACGTCCTTCTTACAACCTTTGCCGTGTAACACAAATTCTCCCTAAATATGTGCGCATTTTACGCCTCCGGCGCTTCCAGCGCGGCAAATCCGCCGTTTCCCAGCCAGCCTTCCAGGCGCTGATAGACGATGTTTACCGCGTCCTTAATCGGTTGAGTCATCGGATAATAAAACCCGACGATATCCGGCTGGATACCAACAAAAATCACCTCGCCGACATCCTCTTTCAGCTGATCGATAAGGTAGTTGAGCGGCATATTGTGGGTGGTCATCATAAACATTTCGGCGATATCATCCGGATCGATAATGCGGATCTCGCCCGGATTAAGTCCCATGTCGGTGGCGTCGACAATCAACAGACGCTGCGGGCGCAGTTCGCGAATCGCCACAATGTCGTTTTCCGGCGCGCTGCCGCCATCAATCACCACCCAATTCCCCTTCGGCTGCGCCGCGCACATTTCCGCCAGTAATGGGCCTGCGCCGTCGTCGCCCATCATGCTGTTGCCGACACAGAGTAAAACGTCAGTCACGAAGCCTCCTCACCATCAGGTAGATGGCGCTTTCCTGATGAATGTCATGCAGCATACTGAGCATCAGTTTGCTCCATTCTTGCTGCTGCGGGGTCTGCGCGGCGCGCGCCTCATCAAACGCGCGCGCCAGCATTTGCACATGGTTGAAATCGATAACGATCTCGCCATACTTCGGCACGCCTTCCATTTTACGCCGGGCATCGCTACCGGCTTCCAAGGTGGCGATCCACGCCAGATACTCATCCCATGGGCAGGTGAGCGCGGCCTCCAGACAATCGATAACCCCCAAGTGGTGACCAATCGCCAGGCTGTAATAGACAACCTGCTGCGCCTCGGCAGGCGTCGCATCGTTCTCATCAATAAACTTACGGCTCAGTTGACTGAACACCACCTGTTCGCTCATCGGATACGCGCCTCTTCAACAACATGATTGAGATGGGTGACAATTTCGGTTAAACGCGGATCGTTTTCCGCTTCCAGCCAACGCGCCACTTGCTGCTCGCCCTGCCCCAACTGTGTCAGGTAATCATCGGCGATCTGACGACCATAGCGATAACCCGCCAGCCGGCGCGCCGCGCGATCCACCTTCACGCGCAGCGGCTGCACCATATCCGGATGCAGGATCTCTGCGGGCTGATCGTCCAGCTCACCCGGCGCGCGGGCGTGGATTTTCTGCTCCAGCAGGCCAAGCGCCATCGCAAAGCCATACAGCGTCGCCGCAGGCGTTGGCGGGCAGCCTGGAATATACACATCCACCGGGACGATTTTGTCGGTACCGCCCCAGACGCAGTACAGATCATGGAAGATGCCGCCGCTGTTGCCGCAGGCGCCGTAAGAGATACAGATTTTCGGGTCCGGTGCCGACTGCCAGGCGCGCAGCGCCGGAGAGCGCATGGCGCGGGTCACCGCGCCGGTAAACAGCAGAATATCGGCATGACGCGGCGACGGTACTACTTTGATGCCGAAACGCTCGGCATCAAACAACGGCGAAAGCGTCGCAAAGATTTCGATTTCACAGCCGTTACAGCCGCCGCAGTCCACGCGGTAAACGTATGCCGAACGCTTAATATTTTTCAGTAAAGACGCCTTCATGCTGGCGATGGATTCATCCACCGTCATCGGTACCGGAATGCCGTTGGCGTCACGCGGGCCTAATAAATTGCTCATTAGCTGACCTCTTTCATATGGCGAGTCAGTTCAATACGATCGGACGGCACCAGGCATTTCTGACGCTTACAGTCCGGGCAGGTCTCAAAGCTTTCGCGGTGGTTTTCCGCGCGGCTGTCGCCGTTGTGCGCAAGCAGCGCAATGGCGTAGTCGATCTCTTTCTGTACCGCGAAAGGACGATTACACACGCGACAGTTGCACAGCGCGAAGCGGGACTGTTGCAGGAAATCTTCTTTCTTCCACACTGCCAGTTCGTACTCTTGCGACAGCTTGATCGCCGCCGTCGGGCAAACCTCTTCGCAGCGACCGCAGAAAATGCAGCGGCCAAGATTGAACTGCCACGCCAGCTCATTGGTCGCAAGATCGGTTTCCACCGTCAGCGCGTTCGACGGGCAGGCATTAACGCAGGCGGCGCAACCGATGCACTGCTGCGGATTATGTTCCGGCTTGCCGCGGAAGTTTTTATCAACCGCAATCGGCTCCAGCGGATAAGACGAGGTCGCCGTGCCGGTTTTGATAACTTTTTTGATAAAGGTAAACATGGCGATTCCTTATTTCAGCGGCGAGTTTTTACGCTCAATGCTGTAGCGCTCAAGTTCTTTGTACGGCACGACTTTGCTCTTCTTCTTACGCACATCGACCACGGTCATCCGGTCGGTACAGGAGTAGCACGGGTCGAGGCTGCCGATGATCAGCGGCGCATCAGAAACGGTGTTGCCGCGCAGCATATAGCGCAGCGTTGGCCAGTTGGCGTAGGTCGCCGCACGGCAGCGCCAGCGGTACAGCTTCTGGTTGTCGCCAGTCATGCTCCAGTGGATATCGTCACCACGCGGCGCTTCAGCGAAGCCGAGCGCAAAACGGTGCGGAATATAGGTAAAGCCTTCCACCATCAGCGGGCCGCCCGGCAGATTATCCAGACCGAAATCGATCATATTCAGCGAGGTGTAGACTTCGTTGATACGGACTTTCAGACGAGAAATCACGTCACAACCCTGCTCGCTATGTACTTCCATCGGCAGCAGACCGTAGCCGACAAACGGGTGGTCGGCGCGGGTGTCGCGGGCGTGACCGCTGGCACGCACCATCGGGCCGACATTACTGAAGTCGCGGGCAATTTCCGGGTCCAGACGGCCGATACCCACGGTACGCTGTTCCATATTCGGCGTGCTCAGCAGCATGTCCACCAGCTCCTGCACGTCACGACGCATCTGCTGCGCCAGTTGACGGGTCTGGATCATGTCCTCTTTGAGCAGATCGCGGCGAATCCCGCCGATCAGGTTCAGTCCGTAAGTTTTGCGCGCGCCGGTAAGGATCTCTGCCATTTTCATGGAGGTTTCACGCACGCGGAAGAACTGCATAAAGCCGGAGTCAAAACCGGTAAAGTGGCAGGCGAGGCCTAGGTTCAGCAGGTGCGAGTGCAGACGCTCCACTTCCAGCAGAATGGCGCGGATCATCTGCGCACGCTCCGGCACCTGAATGCCCATCGCGTTTTCCACGGAAGTGGTGTAGGCAGTGCTGTGCGCGAAGCCGCAGATACCACACACGCGATCCGACAGGAAGGTGACTTCGTTATAACCCATGCGGGTTTCCGCCAGTTTTTCCATACCACGGTGGACGTAGAACAGGCGGTAGTCGGCGTCGATAATGTTTTCGCCATCGACGAACAGACGGAAGTGGCCCGGTTCATCGGAGGTGACATGCAGCGGGCCAATCGGCACCACGTTATTTTTCTTGTCACCCAGCTCGTTAATGAACTCGTAGGTTTCCGCATCGGTGGTCGGCGCCGGGCGCTGACGATAATCCATACTGTCTTTACGCAGCGGATAGAGTTCATCCGGCCAGTCGTCCGGCAGCACCAGACGGCGCTCGTCCGGCAGACCGACCGGGATTAAACCGTACATGTCGCGTACTTCGCGCTCACCCCACACGGCAGCCGGCACGCGCGGCGTAACGGATGGGAATTCCAGCTTATTGGCATCCACTTCAACGCGAACGGTAATCCAGCACTTCGTGCCCTGCTCCATCGACAGCACGTAATAAACGGCATAGTGGCCGCACAACTGGCGTTCGTCATTACCGAACAGCACCGACAACCACCCACCCTGCTGGTAGTAAAGAAACTCCACCACTTCCGGCAGATAGTTCACTTTTACCGTAATAGTCAGCTGATCTTTGGTCTGCCAGGCTTCGTCCAGCACGACGCCCGGAAACGCCTGGTGCAGCGCCGCAAGGTATTGTTGACCTAATTTTTCTTCAGACATGCTCAAACTCTCTTAAATCACGCCGCCAGCAAGGAGACGAAGGCTAAAAACGCAAACCCAAAACCGGCCCAGGTCACGCGTGAAGTGGCGCAAAAACGCAGTCGCGCCATGCTGTTTTCAAACAGGGCGATCACCAGTACGCCGACAATCAGCTTGACGACGGCAATCACCAGCGCCAGCAACAGTCCGCCTGCGCTGAAGGTTTCCATCTGTCCCCACGGCAAAAACACGCCGACGAACATTTGCAGCACCACCAGTTGCTTAAGGCTGATGCCCCATTTCAGCACCGCAAAGCCGCTACCGCTGTATTCGGTCAACGGCCCTTCCTGCAACTCCTGCTCCGCTTCCGCCAGGTCGAACGGCAGCTTGCCCATTTCGATAAAGGTGGCGAAGGCGCAGGCGCACAGCGCCAGAATCAGCGGAATACTACGCGCGACAGGCCAGTGATAAATGGTATCGGCGATATTGCTGATATGAGTTGAACCCGCCACCTGCGCGGCGACCCACAGACCCAGCAGCAGAATCGGCTCCACCAGCACGCCGAGCATCGCTTCACGGCTGGCGCCGATCGCGGTGAACGGGCTGCCGGTATCCAGGCCTGCAATAGAGAAGAAGAAGCGCGCGATGGCGAACAGGTAAATCAGGGTGATTAAATCACCCAGTTGCGGCAACGGAGATCCAACGGTGACAACCGGCAGCGCGGTGGCGATAGTCAGCATCACGCCGACCATCACAAACGGCGTCAGGCGAAAAACCCAGCTGGAATCCGCAGGCGCAATACTCTGACGACCGAGCAGTTTGATAATGTCGCGGTACTCCTGCAACACGCCCGGCCCACGGCGATTGTGTAGACGGGCGCGCGCCACGCGAGTAATACCGGACAGCAATGGCGCAACGGCAAATAGCACCAGCGCCTGAATTAACGGATAAAACACACTCATTTTCAGGCTCCTCGTGAAACCACAATCACCACCAGCACCGCCAGCTCAATCAGCGCCAGACGACGGAACAGCACCGCGGCCGCCGCGTTCTGCCAGCCCGGCACCAGCGATACCGGGTTCAGCCATTTACGCAATTTGAGTACCGGGGCAAAGGCCTCTTTCACCGGCATGGCGAAACCGTGCGCGGTAATCACCATCGACTGCTCATGGTCGTAGCCGCACACCCAGGCCGCGCCGCGAGAACGCGACGGCAGACGGTTGCCTTTGAATATCGCCATAATGATGAACGGCAGTAGCGGACAGGCGACCAACAGCAGCGTGATCATCGGCTGCGATACGGTGGTGTGCGCGGTTTCCAGCAGCAACGGTACCGCAGTGGAAATCATCGGCAGTAGCCACGGCGCGGCAACCCCACCAATCACGCAGCAGATAGCCAGCGCAACCACGCTGACGCCCATCAGGATCGGCGCGCAGCTGGCGTTTTCAGCTTCCTTCGTGCGCGGCGCGCCAAGGAACGTCACGCCGTAAACTTTCGCCATACACATCACCGCCAACGCGCCGGTAATCGCCAGGCCAACCGCCAGCAGCGGTCCTAACAGACGACCAACAAACGCGCCGCTGTTGCCCAGTTTGAAGAAGGACTGGTAAATCACCCACTCGCCGGCAAAGCCGTTCAGCGGCGGCAACGCAGCCATCGCCATCAGACCGACCAGCATGGCGATAGAAATAACCGGCATCCGTTTACCAATACCGCCCAGTTTTTCGATATCGCGATGACCGGTACGGAACCAGATGCTGCCCGCGCCCAGAAACAGCACGCTTTTGAACAGGCTATGGTTCAGCAGGTGATAGAGCCCGCCGGTCAGACCCAGCGCGATCAGTACCGGCTGATTGAGAGCAATCCCGGTAACGCCTGCGCCCAGACCGAGCAAAATGATGCCGATATTTTCCAGCGTGTGATAGGCCAGCAGGCGCTGAATGTTATGCTCCATCAGCGCGTACAAACCACCGACAAAGGCGGTGATCATCCCAAGCACCAACAGCGCCACGCCCCACCACAGCGGCGCATTGCCGCCAAGCAGAGATAGCGTGAGAATGCCCAGCAGCCCGATTTTCATCACCACGGTCGAGAACAGCGCGGCGGCGGGAGCGCTGGCGTTGGCGTGCGCCTGCGGCACCCAACCGTGTAGCGGGATAATCCCGGCCAGCAGACCAAAGCCGATAACACCGAGCAGCCAGATATCGGAGCCCAGCGGCAGTTGCTGAGCGCGTTGATCCAGCAGCCCCAGATCCAGCGTGCCGTAGCGCTGCCACACCAGCCAGCAGGCGATTGCCAGCAGCAGCGTACCGAGACGGCCCAGCGCAAACCACAGTTTGCCCTCTTTGCTACCGCCGGTAAGGAACACGGCGCAGAGCGCCATGATTTCCGCCATCACCACCATCGTCCCCAGGTTACTGGCGACCACAGCGCAGACGGCTGCCGCCATCAGCAGGTTGATCAACAGTCCGTTGGCTTTTACCTGTGGATGGCGATGCCAGTCGATATTGAACAGGCTGACGAACAGACCGCACAGCCCCAGTGTAATCAGCCAGATAGCATTCAGCGGCGTAATTTGCAGCATGTGGCCGGTAAACGGCATCACGCCGCTCACCGTAACGGCGCTGGTCAGTGCGATGAACCCCGCGCCAGCCGTATACAGGCTGCCGACCGCGCCGCCGATACCGGCAATCCAGCCGCTCAGCGCTTTATGAAACGAAAACAGAAACGCCAGAACGGCGGCGGCGGCAAACCACGCGACGCCGCTAGTAATCAGTGAAAGTGAACTCATTATGCATCCCCACTCTGAGCCTGCTGAAACAAGGAGAGATCGCCAAAATCGGTATTAAACGTCAGCTCACGTTTACGTTTGCTGGCGCGGGCGATATCCGTGTTATCCACCAGGTGTAGCGCTTTAGTCGGGCACATCCGCACACAGGCCGGGCCTTGCTCGTCAAAGCTGCACAGGTCGCATTTCACCGCGATAGCGCGTACGCCCGGCACCCAGTCGAGCAACGTACTGACGCGCGCAGGCGCTGGCGGCGCGGGCGGCGCTTTCGGCGTATTGGCGTTCGCCGGAATATGCAGCGGACGGCTGCCGGAAAACTCAATAGCGCCAAACGGACAGGCAATACCACACAGTTTGCAGCTCACGCACAGGCTTTCATTAAGCTGGACAGCGCCGTCAACGCGATTAATCGCGTTAACCGGGCATACCGTGGCGCATGGCGCATCTTCACAGTGGTGACAAAGCTGCGGCGCAGATTCTTTTTCATTCAGCATCACTTTCAGGCGCGGCATTGACTGCAGGCCATGCTGGCGATGCGTCTCTGAACAGGCGGCCTCACAGGTGTGGCAGCCGATACAGAGAGTGGAGTCAGCAATTACAAAACGATTCACCAGGCATTCCTCAGGTGATTGTCATTTTTGACGAAAACATGCCGTTGAAATGTCATTTTCGACACTTATCGACACGCCCATCCCCAAAACATTCATGACATGGCGCAACGCCACATCGCGAATCAAAGCGGGCAACGCCTCAGGCTTATACCGCCGGGCTGTGTCCCTTTACCAATTGACGCAAATTAACCGGCGAGTTGGTTTCTACAGCGGTATAGAGGCTGTCGTAAACGCTGGCGATTTTTTCCAGATAGTGCTCCAGCACCTGCTCGCGATCGCGGTTGTTAACCCGTTCATCAACCTTGCCGTCGATATCGAGCTGCGCCTGTGCAATCAATTGTTTATCTTCGCCATCTTTGGTTTCAACGTAGTACTCAATGGTGTGGCTGTTAAAACCATCCGCCAACGCGACGTAAATACGAAAGTGCTCAAACAGGACAAAGCAAAGATCCCTTTCCGGCGCGCAGCTCATTGCGTGATGCAGGCGCGCTTTCGAGAGGGTGATCCCCTGAACCAGCGAGTTGCAGTAAATATGCCACTGGTCCTGTAGGCGACGATGCCGTTGCGCGATGTAATCGGCCTTTTCGCTTATTTCCCAAATAGTCATGTCAGGTTACCCGTTTAACAGAGATGCCTGCGTTAAGCATTTTCCATGCCAATTTTTAACTTATTGTTTTTAATGGCAGACGAGCACAGTCACTGCCGTTTCGACGCGGTGACGACATGTCATTTCGTCATCGTCGACATTAACCTGCCAGGGGATAAAAATATTGGCATAAATATTGCTTTACAGGGGCAACCACTACGGGAGGCGATATGCACGAAATCACCCTCTGCCAACGGGCACTGGAATTGATTGAACAACAGGCTTCAGCATACGGTGCAAAACGTGTGACAGCCGTCTGGATCAAAATTGGCGCATTTTCTTGCGTGGAAACCAGCGCTCTTTCCTTTTGTTTTGATCTGGTATGCCGCGGCACGATAGCAGAAGGTTGTAAACTGCACCTCGAAGAACAGGAAGCCGAATGCTGGTGTGAGCATTGTCAACAATATGTCACGTTGTTAACCCACCGTGTACGTCGTTGTCCGCAATGTCATAGCGATACGCTGCGAATTGTGGCCGATGACGGCTTACAAATTCGGCGCATAGAGATTGATGAAACTGAAGATTAATGCCGGATAGACGCTCGCGTCGCCATCCGGCAGAAAGCCTGTAACAAGAAAAAGATCAGGAGTAAGCGATGTGTACGACTTGCGGTTGCGCTGAAGGCAACCTTTATATAGAAGGCGATGAACATAATCCGCACTCAGCGTTTCGTAGCGCGCCCTTTGCCCCAGCGGCTCGCCCGGCGCTGAATATTACCGGCATTAAAACGCCTGACTTTGCCCCAAGTCAGACCGCAGAAGGCGATCTGCATTACGGCCACGGCGAAGCCGGAACCCACGCGCCTGGTATGAGTCAGCGGCGGATGCTGGAGGTTGAAATCGACGTGCTGGACAAAAATAATCGTCTGGCTGAGCGCAACCGCGCCCGTTTCGCCGCCCGCCAGCAACTGGTGCTCAACCTGGTGTCCAGCCCCGGGTCCGGTAAAACCACCCTGCTGACTGAAACGCTAATGAAATTGAAAGACCGTGTACCGTGCGCGGTGATTGAAGGCGACCAGCAGACAGTGAACGACGCCGCCCGCATCCGCGCTACCGGCACGCCCGCCATTCAGGTCAACACCGGTAAAGGCTGCCATCTTGACGCGCAAATGATCGCCGACGCCGCGCCGCGCCTGCCGCTGGATGACCACGGTATTCTGTTTATCGAAAACGTCGGTAATCTCGTCTGCCCGGCCAGCTTCGATCTGGGCGAAAAGCATAAAGTCGCAGTGCTTTCCGTGACCGAAGGTGAAGATAAGCCGCTGAAGTATCCCCATATGTTTGCCGCTGCGTCGCTCATGCTGCTCAATAAAGTCGATCTGCTGCCCTACCTCAATTTTGACGTTGAGAAGTGCATCGCCAGCGCGCGTGAAGTGAACCCGGAGATTGAAATTATCCTGATTTCCGCCACCAGCGGCGAAGGCATGGATCAGTGGCTGGCCTGGCTGGAGGCGCAGCGATGTGCATAGGCGTTCCGGGTCAAATCCGCGCCATTGACGGCAATCAGGCAAAAGTTGACGTCTGCGGCATTCAGCGCGACGTCGATCTCACATTAGTCGGCAGTTGTGATGAAAACGGTCAGCCGCGTCTGGGTCAGTGGGTGCTGGTTCATGTCGGATTCGCCATGAGCGTCATTAACGAAGCGGAAGCGCGCGACACGCTCGACGCGCTACAAAATATGTTTGATGTTGAGCCGGACGTCGGCGCACTGCTGTATGGTGAGGGGAGATAATGCGTTTTGTTGACGAGTACCGTGCGCCGGAACAGGTAATGCAGCTCATTGAACACCTGCGTGAACGCGCCGCCCTTCTTCCTTACACTGCCGAACGTCCGTTGCGCATTATGGAAGTCTGCGGGGGTCATACCCACGCGATTTTTAAATTTGGTCTCGATCAGTTACTGCCCGAAAACGTGGAGTTTATTCACGGCCCCGGTTGTCCGGTCTGCGTGCTGCCGATGGGACGCATCGACAGTTGCGTGGAAATCGCCAGCCATCCGGAGGTGATTTTCTGCACCTTTGGCGATGCCATGCGCGTGCCGGGGAAACAGGGTTCGCTGTTGCAGGCTAAAGCGCGCGGCGCGGATGTCCGTATTGTTTATTCTCCGATGGACGCGCTGAAACTGGCGCAGGATAACCCGACCCGCAAAGTGGTATTTTTCGGGCTGGGCTTTGAAACCACCATGCCGACTACCGCCATCACGCTACAGCAGGCAAAACAGCGTGACGTGCGAAACTTCTACTTTTTCTGCCAGCACATTACGCTGATCCCGACGCTGCGTAGCCTACTGGAGCAGCCGGACAACGGCATTGACGCCTTTCTTGCGCCAGGCCACGTCAGCATGGTCATCGGCACCGAGGCGTACCAGTTTATCGCCGCCGATTTTCATCGCCCGCTGGTGGTGGCTGGATTCGAACCGCTTGATCTACTGCAAGGCGTGGTCATGCTGGTTGAGCAGAAAATAGCGGCCCTAAGCCAGGTTGAAAATCAATACCGTCGCGTGGTGCCGGATGCCGGAAACATGCTGGCGCAGCAGGCCATTGCCGATGTGTTCTGCGTTAATGGCGATAGCGAGTGGCGCGGTCTGGGCGTGATTGAATCCTCCGGCGTCCACCTGACGCCGGAGTATCAGCGCTTTGACGCCGAAGCGCATTTCCGCCCAGCGCCGCAGCAGGTCTATGACGATCCGCGCGCCCGCTGCGGCGAAGTGCTGACCGGCAGATGCAAGCCGCATCAGTGCCCGCTATTTGGTAAAACATGTAATCCAGAGACCGCGTTCGGCGCGCTGATGGTCTCTTCCGAAGGCGCATGCGCCGCCTGGTATCAGTATCGTCAGCAGGAGTGTGAAGTTTGAACAATATACAACTCGCCCACGGCAGCGGCGGCCAGGCTATGCAACAGTTGATTAATAGCCTGTTTATGGAGGCCTTTGCCAACCCGTGGCTGGCGGAACAAGAAGATCAGGCGCGTCTGGAGCTGGCGCAGCTGACGGCGGAGGGCGACCGTCTGGCGTTTTCTACCGATAGCTATGTGATCGATCCGCTCTTTTTCCCCGGCGGCAATATCGGCAAACTGGCGATTTGCGGTACGGCGAACGACGTTGCGGTGAGCGGCGCGATCCCCCGCTATCTCTCCTGCGGCTTTATCCTTGAAGAAGGGCTGCCGATGGAGACGTTAAAAAGCGTGGTCAATAGCATGGCGGCGACCGCGCGGGAAGCGGATATCGCCATTGTAACCGGCGACACCAAAGTTGTGCAGCGCGGCGCGGCGGATAAATTATTTATCAACACTGCCGGCATGGGGGCGATTCCCGCCGATATTCGCTGGGGCGCGCAAACGCTGAGCGTTGGCGATGTGCTGTTAGTCAGCGGTACGCTTGGCGATCACGGTGCCACTATCCTCAACCTGCGTGAGCAACTGGGACTGGATGGCGAGCTGGCGAGCGACTGCGCAGTATTAACGCCGCTTATTCAGACGCTGCGTCATATTGACGGAGTGAAGGCATTGCGTGACGCCACGCGCGGCGGCGTGAATGCGGTCGCCCATGAGTTTGCAACGTCCTGCGGTTACGGTATTGAATTGTCCGAATCCGCACTGCCGCTCAAACCTGCCGTGCGCGGCGTCTGCGAGCTGTTGGGGCTGGATGCCCTGAACTTTGCCAACGAAGGAAAACTGGTGATTGCCGTTGAACGGCAGGCCGCAGATCGGGCGTTGGCGGCATTACGCGCGCATCCGCTGGGACGTGATGCAGCGCTGATTGGCGAAGTCGTGGAACGCAAAGGCGTTCGCTTAGCCGGACTCTATGGCGTGAAGCGAACCCTTGATTTGCCACACGCCGAACCATTACCTCGTATATGCTAGCAGCCTGTTGGCAGCATACTGTAGGCCGGATAAGACGCATTTGCGTCGACATCCGGCATTAACGCTGCATGAACGCCTGATGGCGCTTTGCTTATCAGGCCTACGGAGTGTGTGACCAGCGAGTTTGCGGTCAGCCATCCGGCAATAACTTACGACTTATACCTATAATTCATTTACCGTTTTCGCACCGTTTTGCGGTATTTTCCTGGAAAAGCAACATGTCGTATACACCCATGAGCGATCTTGGACAGCAAGGCTTGTTCGATATCACTCGTACCTTATTGCAGCAGCCCGATTTGGCGTCGCTCAGTGAAGCGCTTTCGCAACTAGTAAAGCGTTCAGCGCTCGCCGACAGCGCCGGCATTGTGCTATGGCAGGCGCAGTCGCAACGCGCACAATATTATGCGACGCGAGAAAATGGCCGTCCTGTTGAATATGAAGATGAAACCGTACTGGCGCACGGCCCGGTACGTCGCATCCTTTCTCGCCCCGATGCATTGCACTGTAATTTCCATGAGTTTACCGAAACCTGGCCGCAGCTTGCCGCGAGCGGCCTCTACCCTGAATTTGGTCATTACTGTCTGCTTCCTTTAGCCGCGGAGGGCCGTATTTTCGGCGGCTGCGAATTCATCCGTCAGGAAGATCGCCCCTGGAGTGAAAAGGAATATGACCGTCTGCATACGTTTACCCAAATTGTCGGCGTGGTCGCCGAGCAAATTCAAAACCGGGTAAACAATAATGTCGATTATGATCTATTGTGCCGCGAACGCGATAACTTCCGTATTCTGGTTGCGATTACCAACGCCGTCCTGTCGCGTCTGGATATTGATGAGCTGGTAAGCGAAGTCGCAAAAGAGATCCACCACTATTTCAATATCGACGCAATCAGCATCGTGTTGCGCAGCCATCGCAAAAATAAGCTGAATATCTACTCCACCCACTACCTTGATGAGCATCATCCGGCGCACGAACAGAGCGAAGTCGACGAAGCCGGCACGCTCACGGAGCGCGTCTTTAAAAGTAAAGAGATGCTGCTTATCAACCTCAACGAACGCGATCCGCTTGCCCCCTACGAACGCATGCTGTTCGATACCTGGGGCAATCAGATCCAGACGCTTTGCCTGCTGCCGTTGATGTCCGGCAAGACGATGCTTGGCGTGCTCAAACTGGCCCAGTGCGAAGAAAAAGTGTTTACCACTGCCAACCTCAAGCTGCTGCATCAGATTGCCGAACGGGTAGCCATTGCCGTGGATAATGCGCTGGCCTATCAGGAAATCCACCGACTGAAGGAACGCCTGGTCGACGAAAACCTGGCGCTCACAGAGCAGCTTAATAACGTCGACAGCGAGTTTGGCGAGATCATCGGACGCAGCGAAGCGATGTACAACGTGCTAAAGCAGGTTGAGATGGTGGCGCAAAGCGACAGTACCGTGCTAATTCTGGGCGAAACGGGAACCGGTAAAGAGTTGATTGCCCGCGCCATTCACAACCTGAGCGGACGTAGCGGGCGCAGGATGGTAAAGATGAACTGCGCCGCGATGCCGGCGGGGCTGCTGGAAAGCGATTTGTTTGGTCATGAGCGCGGCGCGTTTACCGGCGCCAGCGCGCAGCGGATTGGCCGTTTCGAGCTGGCGGATAAAAGCTCGCTGTTTCTGGATGAAGTGGGCGACATGCCGCTGGAGCTACAGCCTAAGCTGCTGCGCGTCCTTCAGGAGCAAGAGTTTGAACGTCTCGGCAGCAATAAACTGATCCAGACCGACGTGCGGCTGATCGCCGCGACTAACCGCGATCTGAAAAAAATGGTCGCCGATCGCGAATTCCGTAACGATCTCTACTATCGGCTGAATGTTTTTCCGATCCAACTTCCTCCGTTACGCGAACGTCCGGAAGATATTCCACTACTGGTCAAAGCGTTCACTTTCAAAATCGCCCGCCGAATGGGGCGTAATATCGACAGCATTCCCGCCGAAACGCTGCGCACGCTCAGCAGCATGGAATGGCCGGGGAACGTTCGCGAGCTGGAGAATGTCGTCGAGCGCGCCGTGCTGCTGACGCGCGGCAATGTGCTACAACTGTCGCTGCCGGATATTACCGCCGTAACGCCCGATACCTCGCCTGTTGCGACTGAAAGCGCCAAAGAAGGCGAAGATGAATATCAGCTTATTATACGCGTGCTGAAAGAGACCAATGGCGTAGTGGCTGGACCAAAAGGCGCGGCGCAGCGTCTGGGGCTTAAACGAACCACCCTGCTGTCGCGTATGAAGCGATTGGGTATTGATAAAGACGCGTTAGCGTAACGGGTTGCCGGATCTGATCCGGCCTGGAGATGATGCGCGCCGTAGGCCTGGCGCTTCCCCTTCACTTCTTGCGCTGATATTTTTCCGGCAATTCCGGAACGGGGCGCTTATCGTCGATAAGGTGCCGCACGGTCAGGATAGGATGCCGCCAAAGCATTCGCGGACCTGCCCAACGCATAATCTGCTTCATCTCCTCGCGTTTAGCCGGCTGATAGCAGTGCACCGGGCACTGCTTACAGGCGGGTTTTTCCTCGCCAAATACGCATTTATCAAGACGTTTTTGCGCGTAGGCGAACAGCGCCTCGTAATGCCCCTGCACCGCTGACGCCTGTGGGCACTGGCTTTCATACAGCGCGATCATTTTTTTGATCGTCAGTTTTTCACGAGCGATACGTTTACCAGGCATCGTGCTCTCTCCGAACATTAAGGTGTATTTATTTTACACCTTATCCCTCTTTAGCACTATCACTGCATATCGTCGCCATTTCGCAAATAAGAATTATTTTCATTTATTCATGCCTTGTGCTATATAACATAGCAAAGGCTATATTCGATGATTAATTAACCACATTGTTGCGAGGGATACTATGACGAATCTACATCGTCTGAAAACACTCCTGATTGCCGGTATTGTTGCGATACTCGCGCTATCGCCAGCCTATGCAAAAGAGAAATTTAAAGTCATCACCACGTTTACCGTTATTGCCGACATGGCGAAAAACGTGGCGGGCGACGCAGCGGAAGTCAGCTCAATTACCAAGCCCGGCGCTGAAATCCATGAGTATCAGCCAACGCCCGGCGATATTAAACGAGCGCAGGGGGCACAGCTTATCCTCGCGAATGGTCTGAACCTAGAGCGATGGTTCGCCCGCTTTTATCAGCACCTTTCCGGCGTGCCGGAAGTCGTCGTCTCCACCGGTGTCAAACCGATGGGCATTACCGAAGGCCCGTATAACGGTAAACCGAACCCGCACGCCTGGATGTCGGCAGAAAACGCGCTGATTTATGTCGATAACATTCGCGACGCCCTGGTGAAGTACGATCCGGATAATGCGCAGATCTATAAGCAAAATGCCGAACGCTATAAAGCGAAAATTCGCCAGATGGCCGATCCGTTGCGTGCCGAACTGGAAAAAATTCCCGCCGATCAGCGCTGGCTGGTCACCAGTGAAGGCGCGTTCTCTTACCTGGCGCGCGATAACGACATGAAAGAGCTTTATCTCTGGCCAATTAACGCCGATCAACAGGGGACGCCAAAACAGGTGCGTAAAGTGATTGATACCATTAAAAAGCACCATATTCCCGCCATCTTTAGCGAGAGTACGGTTTCCGATAAACCCGCCCGCCAGGTCGCGCGTGAATCCGGCGCGCATTATGGCGGCGTGCTGTATGTCGATTCTCTGAGCGCCGCTGACGGCCCTGTGCCAACCTATCTGGATCTGCTGCGCGTCACGACCGAAACCATCGTCAACGGCATTAACGACGGACTGAGGAGTCAACAATGAGTCAATCTGCGATTACCGTTGATCAAGTCACGGTGACGTATCGCAACGGTCATACCGCCCTACGGGACGCCACTTTTCAGGTGCCTGGCGGTTCAATCGCCGCGCTGGTAGGCGTAAATGGTTCCGGTAAGTCTACGTTATTTAAAGCGTTAATGGGCTTTGTGCATCTTGCGCGGGGCGATATCACTATCCTGCAACAGTCAGTCAACAAGGCGCTGAAAAAAAACCTCATTGCTTATGTTCCGCAATCGGAAGAAGTGGACTGGTCATTTCCGGTGCTGGTAGAAGATGTGGTGATGATGGGACGCTACGGCCATATGGGCTGGCTACGCCGTCCCACTGCGCATGATCACGCCTGTGTTGACGCCGCGCTGGCGCGGGTGGATATGCAGGAGTATCGTCACAGGCAGATTGGCGAGCTGTCCGGCGGGCAGAAAAAACGTGTGTTTCTTGCCAGGGCCATCGCTCAGGATGGACAGGTAATCCTGCTGGATGAACCTTTTACCGGCGTGGATGTAAAAACCGAAGCGCGAATCATCGATCTACTGCGGGAACTGCGCGATGAAGGCCGCACGATGCTGGTCTCAACGCATAATCTCGGCTCCGTCACCGAGTTTTGCGACTATACGGTAATGATTAAAGGAACCGTACTGGCCAGCGGCCCTACCGAAACCACGTTTACCGCCGCGAATCTGGAACAGGCGTTTAGCGGCGTTCTACGTCATATCGCGTTAAGCGGAGGTGAAGAGCACATCATCACCGATGACGAGCGCCCCTTTATTTCCCGGCGCGTGGCCAGCGGAGGAAAATCGTCATGAACTGGCTTGTTGAGCCGTTTGGCTACCAGTATATGCTCAACGCGATGTGGGTCTCCGCGATGGTGGGCGGTCTGTGCGCGTTTCTCTCCTGCTATTTGATGCTCAAAGGCTGGTCGCTCATTGGCGATGCGCTATCTCACTCTATTGTGCCTGGCGTCGCTGGCGCCTGGATGTTAGGGCTGCCCTTCTCGCTCGGCGCGTTTCTTTCCGGCGGACTGGCGGCAGGCAGTATGCTCTTTCTTAACCAACGCTCACGCCTGAAAGAAGACGCGATTATCGGGCTTAACTTCTCCTCTTTTTTTGGCGTCGGCCTTTTTATGGTGTCGCTCAATCCGATGTCGGTGAATATCCAGACGATTATTCTCGGCAACGTGCTGGCGATCGCGCCAGCGGATATTGCGCAACTGGCGATTATCGGCGCAGTCTCGCTGACGATTCTGCTGTTAAAGTGGAAAGATCTGATGGTCGTCTTTTTCGATGAAACCCATGCGCGCTCTATCGGGCTTAATCCGGGTCGACTAAAGCTGTTGTTTTTCACTCTATTGTCCGTCTCTACCGTGGCGGCCCTGCAAACCGTTGGGGCGTTCCTGGTGATCTGTCTCGTCGTCACGCCGGGCGCGACAGCCTGGTTACTCACCGACCGTTTTCCACGTCTGCTCATGATTGCCGTCGTGATTGGCAGCCTGACCAGTTTTCTGGGCGCATGGCTTAGCTACTGGCTGGATGGCGCCACTGGCGGAATTATTGTCGTCATGCAAACCTTACTGTTCATCACGGCCTTTATTTTCGCCCCGAAACACGGTCTGTTAGCCAACCGTCGACGCGCCCGCCTGCAGAAGGAGCCGACATGTTCTTAACAACGTTACTGGAACCCTTTCAGTTTGATTTTATGGTGAACGCCCTTATGGTTTCGGTCATTGTAGCGATTCCCTGCGCCTTACTGTCCGTGTTTTTAGTGTTAAAAGGCTGGGCGTTAATGGGCGACGCAATGAGTCATGCGGTATTCCCCGGGGTCGTGCTGGCATATATTGTGGGGATCCCCCTGGCGATTGGCGCTTTCATTGCCGGATTATTTTGCGCTATCGCCACCGGCTATCTGGACGATAACAGCCGCATCAAACGTGATACGGTGATGGGCATCGTCTTTTCCGGGATGTTTGGCGCAGGTCTGGTGCTCTATGTTTCTATTCAATCGGAAGTGCATCTGGATCACATCCTGTTTGGGGATATGCTGGGCGTATCGCTGGGGGATATCGTACAAACGTCGGTTATTGCACTGGGTATTGCGTTAATCATAGGACTGAAATGGAAAGATCTCCTGCTACACGCTTTTGACCCGCACCAGGCGAAAGCCAGCGGGCTGAATACGACGCTACTGCATTATGGCCTGCTATGTATGATTGCGCTGACTATCGTCGCCACGCTGAAATCGGTGGGCATTATTCTGTCGATCTCACTGCTTATCGCCCCCGGCGCAATTGCCATTTTGCTGACGCGACGCTTTGCGCGCGCGCTGGGATTAGCGGTGAGTCTGTCAGTTATTACCGCTTTTGCGGGCGTCTATCTGTCTTTTTATCTTGATAGCGCGCCAGCGCCGACCATCGTGGTATTATTTGCCATCGTGTTTATTGCGGTATTTATTTACGCAACATGGCGCGACAGGCGTAATGAAATCGTACCAGAGGCGCAAGGTTAACACTTTTTTGTCTGCTATTCAGGAAACATACGGTCATAATATAGAGTAGTCTTATGGCGCTGGAAGGATTTCCTCTGGCAGGCAACCTTATAATTTCATTACGGTTTAAGTAAAGACTTATATTCAGCTATCCTTTTTTTATGAGCGGATATAGAGAGTTTTTTATCGTTTAGCATAACGGCATTGTTATCGAATCGCTCATAAAGCGTTTCATTCTTTTTGTTTACTATACTGCTTCCCGCCGCCGGATTGGCCTCCACATATTCATTTAATCGTTGTACGCCTTGAGTATGTTTGTAAAAACTCACCGGCAGATAGCGGTCTGCTTTATCGGACGGGAGAAAAGGTTCTTCACCACACAGACGTTCACAAATATTATCTTCATGAATTTTTACTAAGTTCATAAATTCAAGCTGAAGTTTTTTGGCGAGCGCCAGGCTAAAAATACCGCATTCAGAAGAGCTTCGTTGAATGTCCAGCTCGACCATAGCAAAATAACAATCAGGCAGTTGTTCACGTTCAAGAGCTGCTTTGGTCCTCAACGCCAGTAAAGCAGGTCCAAAAGCGCTACACGCTGCTGGTTCGAACAAAATCACCGATGTCTTTCCGTCCATAACTCTAAAATCGACGACTGAAATATGGATACCTGAACTTCCCATATTTACGAGAAATCGGGCAGATTCAACGCCTTCCATTCTGGTCTCCTTTATAGAGGAAACAAGCTCATGGACTGACATAACAAATTTAAGATTTAACTCTGGATACTTCTTATTGGCCTGTGCAACAAGAAAAGGCATCATTTCGAGATCGGTTTCCTCGTAACTGATATGAATCCAGCTGCCATCTATAATTTCACTTTCCAGACGCTCAACAATACAGGTCAATGCTTCGGTGTTTAGCTCCCCGCTGACGTCAGGCTGAGGCGATAAACTCGCCCCCATATTACGAGTCGTAGGACTTAGCATACTTTTCCCTCCACATGATAGCTCCTGCACCGAAAATATCATCTTTAACTTTTCAGATTCAATATATTGCCTGCAAAAATATGCCTCAATGATTGAGCCAGGCTACCAACCACCTCCGGATGATTATATATAAGAATTACTACTCAAAAAATCTTTTTTATAATAAAAGCTCAACACATGGTCATAAATGATAAAAAATATTTTAATTCATTCCTACCGCAATCGGTAACGCGCAATTATCGTCAGGTACAGCAGGGTTATGTGCAAAAGCAGTGCGCTGTAAATGCGCGTCTAGTTTCAGTCCCCGGAACAGCGATAGCGGTGAAGAGTCCATCCCCAAACGATACATAACCTTCTTACGATAAATACTGACGGTTTTTGTTCCCAGACCAAATTTTTTCGCCAGTTCAATTGCCGGATGTCCGGAGGATAATAATATCAGCAGCGCATATTTCGCCTGCGTGACACCGGGAGGTAGATTCCACCAGGCGTATTGATTGATATTAAACAATACCTCTTCCGGCGTCTCGCCGGCATTAAAAGCATACGTAGCAGCCACGGTTTTCTTTTGTGGCCTGTGGCAGAAACGCAGCCAGGCTTCCGGAAGACGGAGCTTCTCTCGCTCCGAGCGGATAGCGCAGGATAGTTCGTCTTTTAAAACATAATCCATAACGCCAAAATATTGCAGCACACAGCGATCGATATAATACAAGCGATCTGCCACTACCAAAACTTTACGGTTCTGCAACCGCGTCAGCAACGCATGAAAAAGATAAACATGCTCATGCGGGTTCAAAGCTAAAATCAGCCCGGCGTCCGGCATATCGGATAGGGAATGCAAAAGTGCAGTTAATGAGTTACACGTTTTAACGCACTTTTCCGGATATTTTTGCTTAAAAATAGACTGTAGGGCATAACAATTAGTCCAGTTAATACCGTATATAATTACATTTCTCATTTATTTATCCTTTTTTGAAAACTGACCACAGCTTCGGTAATGATTTTTCTTCCTGGGCGACTACTGCGCAAGTAGATAACGCCTTCTTACTACAAAGGTAATAAGACCAGATACGTTATTACATGCGCAATGTCGTTACCGAAATGAATTCCTTTTACAAATCTGATAATGATTAAATTTGCTGTTTTACTTTACTGTAATCTCTTAGAGTACAACGATTGCCCGGCGCCTGGTGGCCATGTATGTCTGACAATGAACGCTTTCGATTCCCTTTCATTAACTACATATCACTGGTGTAGCGATACTGAAATATACACTACGATTAAAAAAATATTTGGTATCTGTAACGCAAACAGATAGTAACGTTTAAAATAATTTCACAAATCAATGGTTCATTGTACGCATAAAGCTAAGCGGTGTAATCTTAAAATGCCGTTTAAAAATAGCGATAAAATAAGAAGGCGTATCATAGCCACACATCGTCGCGACTTGTGAAATATTTCCAGCCCCCATACGTAATAATTTTATAGCCTGATTCATACGAGCATCCAGGTATATTTTGCTAAAACTCACCTCTTCAGCGGCCAGTTTTCGCTTCAGACTTGATACGCTCATAAACAGCTTTCCTGCCACCTCAGCCTGTGACCATTTGCGGGTGAGATCGCTGATAATAATGTTATAAACTTTCTCTTTTGTCGTAATTTTTATTGCTCGCTCAAGGAAATCAAACCCACCGGGCTTACGTACAAATGCCGATATAAGATACATCAATGAGAAATATGAATAATCATGATCATCAATACTCACATTACTACAAACCCGTGGACATGCCACACCATGCAAAATAGAGTCAAAAGTATCACTCATCCCTGGCAACAAGTCCGCATGAAAAAAATACTTTGGTTTCGTTTTTAATGATAGCTCTCGATCATTATAGTTTCTTGTACTGCAAAAAACTTTGTAGAATTTTTGCATTAAGTCATAGGAAACTTCCAGTGAAGAAAAATCAATATGCCCTTCTATTTCGCTCATACTAAGCGTGATTGTTTGATCTTTTTCCAATAAAAATAAACACGGCGCAGATTGTTCGATGAACTCCCCAAATTCGTTTTCAATTCGCAAACTGCCTTTATTAAGTTTAAACAATAAGCAGTTTGCGACATAATAGTCTCTTACGTCAGCTAATCCATTTATTAATGGAAATTTGTTCGGCTGTTGAAGGTGATTATTGCTAATGGCCTCAACTGATTTATTCATTGAAGGCAATACCATATTTTATCCTGTGTGCTATAAGGAACTCAAAATCGTTATATTCTTATAAACAAATAATTAAAACTCACAGAGATGATTTAAATCCGATTTTTTTATTATTATAGCCAATAATTACATTCCAACGCGCGTTCATTTCGTCACAAAAAGATACCCTTACAAACTTTATGCACAATTTTGTAATGAAAGCTTACAATATTAATATAATCATTTCAGAATAAAACGGCTGGCAGACATCTTAATAATCCATATACATCAATAAGATAGACACACTGGCATGGTGCATTTTCTGCATTATTTGCTGATATATACACCATACCTTATCACAAATCGCCAGCAATGGGGGTTCACCAGTCAATTGCCTCTTTGTTTTCCCCGCCCGATAAAATAATCTCCTGCATCCAGGAGGTCATTTGTGACTGTGCATTCATTGTACCAACTAATACCCCGTTTAAAGCCTCATATAAATGGGTGCCCGGTTCAACTTTTGCTAACATGTTTTGTAGCATAGCCGTTTGCTGCTCAAAAGAAACAAAAGCCGAATCACCACTGTTAGGATCTTTGAAGGCATTCATCTCTTGATAAATGCTATCTTTAAGCGTTTCAGAAGAGGCTGACTCAGGAAGCGCCAAAAGTCGTTGGTAGAATGCATCATAAAGATCAACGTCGCCGCCATTGCTTAAAGGCGCGCTATCCACATTATTCAGCATAGCGGCCCTGGCACTCAACGAAACCACACCCGTCGCTTCAGTATCTGCTGTCGGGACCAAATAAGAAGTCGGAATCGTACCCGGTATCACCTTATAACCTCCGCTTGCGTTTTTGTCTTCCATTCATCAATAAGTGCGTTAATGGCGTTATCAGAAATTGTCCGGCAGTCTTGTGGAAGTTCATCAAGATGATGCTTAATGACGCCTACTGCCGTTTCAACAAATTGTTCAGGTGAAAATTCTGCGATCTGATCGCCGCAACTCATGATAAAGCGCTGTTCCTGATGATATTTAAGATTAAAAGTGCCTGGCCAGTTCTCCATAAGCAACACCATCAGTTTTTGGTGATCTTTTTTCGCATTAACTGGCAGTGTTAAAAAAAGTTGCCCCTCAGGCTTATCGAAATCCCTTAGCCACTCATCCAGGACGGTTAAAAGCGTTTCGGGATGGTCGACCGCAGCTGAAAATAACTCGCGGGCATAAATCTGTATTTTTTCCATCCACTTCCAGGCCATTGTCTGATTATCAGTAAGATAAGCGGCGACCTGCTGTAACGCGTCTATCATTCCCTGCTCGTAACCTTCCTGATAGGCGTACATCCGCAAGGTCTTTGCCTCTTCTTCCGCCTCTCGCAAAATACGCTTAGCCCGTTGATGCGCCTGCTGTTCTAATCTTTCAATAGAGAAATAACGTTCCAGCGTTTTACGCTTTATCAGTATCCCCTCAACAGGCGAAAGCGGGGACGGTATTGGGATATTTTTGAGCATATTGTAAGGCCAGTAGCAAAATTGACATTTCTACAGCATCCTGCTTCAATGCCTCCTCAATAAATGGAGGAAAAAGCAAAGGAAAACGCTGTGCTAAAGATTCAGGTAAAAATTCATTTAGGGCATTTAACTGTGCATACCCGACGCTAAGTAAAAACCGGTGATTCGGCGCCTTATTGCAGACAGATAAACTTGTTCCCTGATGCATTGCCAAAAATGCTTGCGCCCAATCCGGCAGGCCAAGCAAGGCTCCCTGCCTTGCCAGATCGGCTCTCAGTTTATGGCAACCGAGTAAATACGCTACTTGCGGCAGTCGGCGCCACTGACGCAGCCACAGCTGCGTCAGTGAGTTTTGAATACACTCCTTTTCTCCGTTCTTAAGCCGCCATGCCGCCAGTATTAACTCATTTGCCGCCGCCCTGGCGGCGGGTCTGACAATCATTTCCGGCGCTATCTGCAACCGCTGAGGATGGATATACGATAACGGATCAAAAATGATTCTTTGCCAGATAATGGGTAATGGCTGCCTATTCATTTGACGATTTCGCCTTATCATCAGCCGTTATGCCTTTCTTATTGCGGGCATAATGGTTTTTGTAATACCAGACGCCAAAGCCTGCTGACATCACGGATAACAAAATAATCAACACAATCCAACTGGTTGCAAAAGAATTACGTTTTACTGGTGTGCCGGGAGCCTGTAATTGGGCATCAGAACGTTCTGACAACACAACAGAAATGTTGTCATAATCCACATCGGCAAAACTATTCTTTAAGAAACGCTTGATATCGCTGATCTGATGCGCAAGCGGCGAACCTCGTTCATATACGGCTAATGCCGACAGATGAACAGGTTTTGGCGGGCGGCCATTTTCACCAGCATCAATATCATAACTAATATGGACCCTGGCGGAGAGCACGCCCTCCATCGTCTGTAATGACTGTTCCAGTCGCTGTTCAATAGCCGAATATAACCTGGCCTTTTCAGCTCGCGGAGACGATACCAGCGAATCCGCCGGGAACATCTGCGCTATTTCCACCCGTGGCCGGGGAGGAAGCTGATAAGTTTTAACCCAGTACACCGCAGCGGTAAAATCAGGCTCAGCAACGGTAATGCTATAGCCCAATTTTCCGCTATCAATTTTATTCGCCTCTATATTGTGCATTTGCAGAACGGCAATGACCTCATTAGCCTGTTCCTGGTCCAGTCCTTTTAAAAGATCCTTATCCTTACAGCCGGCAAGGGTCATTACCAGCAGAAAAGTATATAGATATCGACGAATCATGAGCGTAATAGCGTTTCAACAGCCCCGACTCCTTTACGAGTAAGGGTACTGACCATAGAAACATACAGGTTATAATCTGAAATCATCTCTTGCGAAATAGCCAGCTCTTTAGGATCCGTCACCAAATTAGGGTCCTCAATCCTGTTGGTAATCGTCTGTTTATCCACAGCCGTGGCAATCGCCGAACCAGAAAAAGCCTGGAGTAGCCGGTCATCCAGCGAGACAATGTCCGTTTCCATAGACCTGATATTGACCGCCTGCCCTATAACGGCATTCTCAGGGACAATAGTTGCAATCGACATAATCCACCTTATAACTGATTAACGGAAGTTCTGAATAATGGCAGCATCAATATCCTTAAAGACTTTTACCGTGTTCGATTGCGCGTTACGGTACAAGTTATATTCCGAGAGCTTACTCTGATACGCCGCCAGTAGCGCCGGATCGGAGGGTTTTGCTGCTAATTTATCCAGCGCCTCTGTTACCTGCGTTTGTAGATTATCAACGCCCGTATCAAATTTTGCTGAGACGTCATCCAGATAGCCTGACCAAGGTGTTGCCATAATGACTTCCTTATTTGCGTTAAATTAAAGTGGGCTTGGGAAATACCAATGGCCTGGGCTCATTTTGATATAACCTTCCGCCCCGTACTGAAATGAGCGCCCCTTGAGCCAGTCATCTTTTAATTCGATCGCAAACTGCACATAGCGTCCTCCCCATGTGCGGTAATAGCTATCGACAAATTGACGGGCTCTGAGTATTTCTACATCATCGAGCGCCCCCTGAATAACAAACGTTACGCCCCCCTTATGATTCCTGCGGGAATAAGGTAACGCCTGCTGTTTTAGCCCCGCTTCCGCCTGGCCTGCTGCGGTAACATCGTCCATCAACGTGATGTTAACCGAATCCGCGTAAGGCATTAGCGCTCTCAGCTTTTGACTTAACACCTCGAGCTCTTTCTTGCTCATCGTGTTTCGCTGGCGGCTTAGCCAGAAAACGGGTTTACGCGGCTCATCGAAATGAATCCGATAATAAGCCAGCTGCGGATAATAGGTATCCAGCCAGATAGAGATACGCTTATTTTCTTCGTTTTCGTTAATCACTCGCGCATTTTTATCATAATCGCCCCTCGCTAAAACCTGACGAGCCCACAACGTATCTCTTTCATTTTGCGCAGCGACATAGAGCATTTTGTCCCGGCCTGGCAACACCTGAAAACGCTCCTTCTCCTGCCCCAATAACGAATCGAGCTCTGCGGCCTGCCGCTGCGGCGAGTTAAGTATCCATAACGTCCCCACAGTCCCAATTCCCAATATAAAAAACCCGGCCAGTGCTGCTACAATTCCGTTTTTAAAACGCGGCTCGTTCTTTTTTGCAGACGTTTCTAACTTCTCAGGCTGCTCGGGCACCCACGGCTCGCTTTCCGGGCGAATCAGGATAAGCAATTCACCGACCTGTATTGGCGTATTTAATTGCACCGAACGAGATTCAGAATTTCCTTCTTTCAGCTCATGGAGTATAATTTCGGTCGTATCCGTATCCACCTGGATTTCAAAATTTACTCCGCCATGGTCCAGCGGGATAAAAAAGCTATCGGCAGGTATATCAGGGAGTTGGCCTGAAGCAGTGAGCGCATCACTCTGACCTACCACAAAGAGTGTTCGGCCTGTCAGCAATGGAAACTCACAGCCGTTCAGTGAGCTGTTAAGTAATCGAACTATGTATGGCCCAGGGCTTGTTATCGTCTTCTCTTTTGATGTTTCCATATATACTGTTAGCGATGTCTGTCGTTCTCGATAGCAGCAGATTACCGCACAGGACACAGGGATTCCTGATGAAAATAGAATGAAAAGTGAGAAATAAAATCAATTTATTCTGTATAATGCGTCTCAACACATATTAAAAGAACCATCATCCCCATTGGGGCTTAAACTACTGTAGATAAATTACCCAAATTTGGGTTCTTTTGGTGTAACAATCAGACCATTGCCAACACACGCTAATAAAGAGCATTTACAACTCAGATTTTTTCAGTAGGATACCAGTAAGGAACATTAAAACAACATCAACAAAGGGATAATATGGAAAATGTAACCTTTGTAAGTAATAGTCATCAGCGTCCTGCCGCAGATAACTTACAGAAATTAAAATCACTTTTGACAAATACCCAGCAGCAAATTAAAAGTCAGACTCAGCAGGTTACCATCAAAAATCTTTATGTAAGCAGTTTCACTTTAGTTTGCTTTCGGAGCGGTAAACTGACGATTAGCAATAATCACGATACGATTTACTGTGACGAACCTGGGATGTTGGTGCTCAAAAAAGAGCAGGTAGTTAACGTGACGCTTGAAGAGGTCAATGGCCACATGGATTTCGATATACTCGAGATACCGACGCAACGACTTGGCGCTCTCTATGCACTTATCCCAAACGAGCAGCAAACCAAAATGGCGGTACCCACAGAGAAAGCGCAGAAAATCTTCTATACGCCTGACTTTCCTGCCAGAAGAGAGGTATTTGAACATCTGAAAACGGCGTTCTCCTGTACGAAGGATACAAGCAAAGGTTGCAGTAACTGTAACAACAAAAGTTGTATTGAAAATGAAGAGTTAATTCCTTATTTTCTGCTGTTCCTGCTTACTGCTTTTCTCCGACTCCCGGAGAGTTATGAGATCATCCTTAGCTCGGCTCAGATAACGTTAAAGGAGCGCGTTTACAACATTATATCTTCGTCACCCAGTAGACAGTGGAAGCTTACGGATGTTGCCGATCATATATTTATGAGTACGTCAACGCTCAAACGGAAACTTGCAGAAGAAGGTACCAGCTTTAGCGACATCTACTTATCGGCAAGAATGAATCAGGCAGCAAAACTTTTACGCATAGGCAACCATAATGTTAATGCTGTAGCATTAAAATGTGGTTATGACAGCACGTCCTACTTCATTCAATGTTTCAAAAAATATTTTAAAACTACGCCATCGACATTCATAAAAATGGCGAACCATTAACATTTTTTGTATCTGTCACTTAAGTAAAGATTTTTATTAAAATTGTAATAATTTAAAATTCAGACTGCGCATTAACACGCTCTATCAGGATGGGAGGCTATTCAATATCATTGTTCTGTCCGGAAGACAGCTTATACTGATATCTCTGGTAATTTAAAGTAAGGCTGATTATATAACACGATTTTTGTGAACTTGTCATCGCTATGATGACTGGTAAAACGATATTGCCTTATTCACAGCGTAAGAATTCGTCCAGATGACACTATCTCCTTCCGGCTTTAACCCTGTGGATTAAGGCCGGCATTTTATTCATATTTATACATCATCCGTTCCCTCTGAGAACTATTTGCCTGAACGGTTTATACCGAAACAGTCACACTTGTTAGCTTTCTGCCAGGCATACCTCCTCTCTTCCTCCTGATATCGATATAATGCCTGGGGCCAGCCTGAGGATGATACTGCTCATAAACCCCCTGCCTTTTTGACGCTATAGCTGAAGGGAGTAAAGAAAAGACGATATCATTATTTTGCAAAAAAATATAAAAATAAGCGCACCATTAAAAACAGTCTTTCATTTATATTTTGGAACCTAAGACAAATTACACTCTTAAACTTTCAACGAATGGTCATTTAGTGGAAATCTTCGAGAAAAATGGTTCTGATGGTGTAATTATCAGACCATTAACCATGAAGATATAATAAGCAGCATTTACACCCCAAAAAAATGCAGTAAGATAGCTACAAAACTAATCTCTATTGCAATGAGGCCAAGTTAAATATGTAAATATTTAGATGCCCGGCGCTGACTCTCTCTGCACCAGGATATACGGCAGCGTCCATTCGATAATCACAGTTAGTTATAACAATATTATTACCAACATGTCAGTTATTTAAAGCACAGGCATAAGCTAAATAATCAAATGTTAAAAACATATAAACCCGAGCCCGTAGAATATGACATTAAGCTCATAATAAAAGCTCAACCTGACCGTTAGTACTAACAGCAGAATTACTGAAACAGTAGATTCTATCCTAACGACTTGTATTAGTTATTATAACTTTTCACCCTGTAAGAGAATACACTATTATCATGCCACATTTTAATCCTGTTCCTGTATCGAATAAAAAATTCGTCTTTGATGATTTTATACTCAACATGGACGGCTCCCTGCTACGCTCAGAAAAGAAAGTCAATATTCCGCCAAAAGAATATGCCGTTCTGGTCATCCTGCTCGAAGCCGCCGGCGAGATTGTGAGTAAAAACACCTTACTGGACCAGGTATGGGGCGACGCGGAAGTTAACGAAGAATCTCTTACCCGCTGTATTTATGCCTTACGACGTATTCTGTCGGAAGATAAAGAGCATCGTTACATTGAAACACTGTACGGACAGGGCTATCGGTTTAATCGTCCGGTCGTAGTGGTGTCTCCGCCAGCGCCGCAACCTACGACTCATACATTGGCGATACTTCCTTTTCAGATGCAGGATCAGGTTCAATCCGAGAGTCTGCATTACTCTATCGTGAAGGGATTATCGCAGTATGCGCCCTTTGGCCTGAGCGTGCTGCCGGTGACCATTACGAAGAACTGCCGCAGTGTTAAGGATATTCTTGAGCTCATGGATCAATTACGCCCCGATTATTATATCTCCGGGCAGATGATACCCGATGGCAATGATAATATTGTACAGATCGAGATAGTTCGGGTTAAAGGTTATCACCTGCTGCACCAGGAAAGCATTAAGTTGATAGAACACCAACCCGCTTCTCTCTTGCAAAACAAAATTGCGAATCTTTTGCTCAGATGTATTCCCGGACTTCGCTGGGACACAAAGCAGATTAGCGAGCTAAATTCGATTGACAGTACTATGGTTTACTTACGCGGTAAGCATGAGTTAAATCAATATACCCCCTATAGCTTACAGCAAGCGCTTAAATTGCTGACTCAATGCGTTAACATGTCGCCAAACAGCATTGCGCCTTACTGTGCGCTGGCAGAATGCTACCTCAGCATGGCGCAAATGGGGATTTTTGATAAACAAAACGCCATGATCAAAGCTAAAGAACATGCGATTAAGGCGACAGAGCTGGACCACAATAATCCACAAGCTTTAGGATTACTGGGACTAATTAATACGATTCATTCAGAATACATCGTCGGGAGTTTGCTATTCAAACAAGCTAACTTACTTTCGCCCATTTCTGCAGATATTAAATATTATTATGGCTGGAATCTCTTCATGGCTGGTCAGTTGGAGGAGGCCTTACAAACGATTAACGAGTGTTTAAAATTGGACCCAACGCGCGCAGCCGCAGGGATCACTAAGCTGTGGATTACCTATTATCATACCGGTATTGATGATGCTATACGTTTAGGCGATGAATTACGCTCACAACACCTGCAGGATAATCCAATATTATTAAGTATGCAGGTTATGTTTCTTTCGCTTAAAGGTAAACATGAACTGGCACGAAAATTAACTAAAGAAATATCCACGCAGGAAATAACAGGACTTATTGCTGTTAATCTTCTTTACGCTGAATATTGTCAGAATAGTGAGCGTGCCTTACCGACGATAAGAGAATTTCTGGAAAGTGAACAGCGTATAGATAATAATCCGGGATTATTACCGTTAGTGCTGGTTGCCCACGGCGAAGCTATTGCCGAGAAAATGTGGAATAAATTTAAAAACGAAGACAATATTTGGTTCAAAAGATGGAAACAGGATCCCCGCTTGATTAAATTACGGTAAAATCTGAGAGAGGAGATATGCATTATTTTTTTATCATCGTAATCTGGTTGCTTAGCATAAATACAGCATGGGCTGATTGCTGGCTTCAGGCTGAAAAAATGTTCAATATTGAATCCGAACTACTTTACGCTATCGCCCAGCAGGAATCGGCGATGAAACCTGGCGCCATTGGTCATAACCGAGATGGTTCAACCGATCTTGGCCTGATGCAAATTAACAGCTTCCATATGAAAAGGCTGAAAAAAATGGGGATTAGTGAAAAACAGTTGTTACAGGACCCCTGCATTTCTGTCATTGTGGGCGCTTCCATTTTATCAGATATGATGAAAATCTACGGTTATAGCTGGGAGGCCGTTGGCGCTTATAATGCCGGGACGTCGCCGAAACGATCGGATATAAGGAAACGTTATGCTAAAAAAATTTGGGAGAATTACAGAAAATTAAAAGGAATGTCAGCAGAAGAGAAAAACAAAAGACTTTCTATCGCGTCAAACAAATAATTATACAGAAATAGCTTACTTTCAGATAGTTCTAAAAGTAAGCTATGTTTTTATCAGCGTGCCGTCGTCATAAGCAACTGGGCTTGCATTGCTTTTAGTTGTACAAACTGTGAGGCGTCTTCCAGCATTCTATTGTTCCGTGAATTCCGGAAATCTGCACGTACCTGCTCCAGATTACTATGAGGATTATCCTTAAGTACAAGGGCCGCCGCCATCGTTCCGGTTCTCCCCACTCCGCCCAGACAATGAATCATCGGTAAATGCTTATCTGATGAACTACGCCCCGGCGCGCCATTTTGGTTACTATTTTTCACCCTATCCGCCAGGTATTCTAACTGCTCCGTAGACGGTAACGGCTGGTGATCTGGCCAATTTTTCACATGCAATACCGGGATTGTATACCGCTTTTCCCCGCAGGACAGTTGCATATTGTATTGGTCTATCGCTTCTCCCTGACTGGCTGAGCTCACTTTTTGGCTGTTGGTATGCACCTCGCCAAAAGTGTAGCTCCCTCTGAAATAGGCTGGTAATTGTTTTGCCTGCATCTGATCTTCCGACGTTAACACCACCAGGCATGAGCATTCTTTTTCAAGAAGCATTTTCATATGCGCTTCCAGCGCATCCGGCGTATTTTTTGGGTACGAACCGGCTAATGCCACAGGCTTACCGTCAAAAGTTAACGTATTCACTGGCACAGGCATTCCATCGCTCAGTTTCACCTGGGTTTGCTGATTAATTGGAATGCTGCTGACCGCAAACCGTGCCAGGCCCAGTGTCGGTCCGCTCATCGTCTGTGGCATTGGCGCGCCGGCTTCTATTTTCTCAAGTTCAGCTGTAACATTTTTCAGTTCTTTAGCAATAACGTGAATTTTTTTTACAGCCTGGGTTAATTCATGAGTAGAGGCTTTATCAATCCACCTCTCAACCTCTCCTCCACAGGTTCCCCATTGTGAGAACCGGGCTACACCGACCTGAATATTTGTTAACGTTGTAACATAATCATTAAGTTGTTTAGCCTCTGGAATTTTATTTAAATTCTGTAAATTCGTCATTAATGAACGCAGCGGGCCGTTACCTGAAGCCATCTCCTGGAAGTTTTCTCGCAGGCTATTTCCATCCATTTGTTCCAGTTGCGGTAATGTTCTTTTAAGTCCCTTTAGCGCGATATCGAGTAAAGGTTGCTTACTTTCTGCTCCAACATCGTTATTTTTTTCTGCCACTTTTGTATCGCCGCCTTTTATGACTAAAGCGGCATTCCTGACACCAACATTATCCTTGCTCTTAATAAGGTTTATAAACCCTTCGTCAGCAGCTTTTACACACTCCGTGATCTGCACTGCTAAACGTTGGGTAAGGGGTTTGTTCATATTTATACGGGACATTAACAGTGCGTCATTAACCGCTGTTTCCCCATATTTTTCCGTTAGTGCATGGAGAAATGTCTGTAAAATCTTTTGGTCCTGTACTCTGATATTTTCCGTATGTTTTTGCACCACTTCAGTGTTTTTAAATAACGGCATTTTTCCAAGCCAGGTTAATACTTTTGACGAAAATTTTTCAGGCGCAACATATGCCTTATCAGTATTTTCCTTAGCAATATAAAGTCGGGCATCATTCGACACACCAACTTTTGAAAACGAAGACAACGTTAAATTATTCAATTTTCTCTCCTCATACTTTAGCATATTCCTGCAGTATGTTTTTGAGCGCTTCCTGCTGATTCACAAATGACTCAAGCTGCGATATAATATGGTAAGTATTTGTCAGATCGGTAATTGCATGTATAAGCAACAACGTCTCTGCGGCATCAATATACGCTAACGTACCTTCATTATTCGCAGCCAGTTCACCATTAATCACCATAATCTGCCGCCAGATAGAATCGCCACAAACAGGCGATAACGGTATAATCATACCGTTCAATAACCAGATATCATCTTTAGCTTCAATAGACGTAAAAATATCGCTATCGAGTAATAATAAGCACTGATTGTTGTCGTCAAAAGTGAGCGGTAAACCCAATTTCTCACCAATATTAGCGATAATATCCTGGTGTGCTTGCAATTTACTTTCCTCTTGAATTATATCTTTTATAAGATTGCTTCTTCAAATTTAATCTGGTTACACAATGTCTTGATACTTTTTCGCGCCCATCGCCGGGCGCAATATTTCTCTCCTTTAATCCAGTAGAATAGCCATTCACTACGCATCGGAACACATATCAGCAGCTCCTTCGGATCATTTTCAACATGACGTAACTTGCCTTTAATAACAAAACGCGAACTGTCAGCAATATCATCATATATTGCAGCCATACCTGAACCGGGTACTACATGTGTGATGATTTTCATAACAATTAATCTTATTCAATTGTTGTCAAGCGAGAGAAAAATACTACACCCTGGACTCAAGACTTTTTTTAACAACACGGCATATATCCGCAAAGGTCGTCATATCAGGAAGATCGTTTTCATTGCAACTAATGTCAAACTCCTCACTAAGACCAAATACAATATCAATTAAATCCAATGAGTCAGCGTAAAGATCCTCAACCAGATGGGTCTGACCATTGATACTATCAACATCAACGGCAATACAGGAGGTGATCACTTTTTTGACTCTTGCTTCAATATCCATATTCATCGCATCTTTCCCGGTTAATTAACGCTGCATGTGCAAGCCATCAACGGTAGTAATAACCCGATCCACGCCAGGTTTATTCAGGTATGACTCGTAAGCCGGGCCAGCTCGCCAGCTACCGTCTCCGATAAGTCCGTCCAGCACATTACTTAACACATAGTCAGTTTCCCCTTTTAGCCTGGTCAGCCCCGCCTCTCTGGCAAACTGCTGTGCAATCTCAGCCAGTTTTTCTTTTTGTGGATGATGAGTAATGACCTCTTTAAGCGTATCCATTTTCGCTTTCAATTCTGGGTGCTTGTCAATATCGCTACATTGCGCTTTCAACGCTGCACTCTTTATCGTGTCATTGGGTAATATTTCCGCACGCAAGCCGTCAAACGCTCTGCGTACAGGGAACGGTGTGGAGGTATCCGGCTCCAGGGCTTTACGTATCACACCCAAAAACGCCTCACGGGCGTTGAAATGTATTGAATGCATATTCGTAACGCTCGGTACTGTTGAGAGGAAACTATTTTGCTTAAACTTCAAACCAGAAAATGGGCCAGTCTTATCTGTCTGGCTATTATCATTATCGGTCGTACCGGCTTTATTACCTGTAATTACCGTCGAGTCTGATTGTAATGTATCGATTTTAACATTCTCGACGCCAGCCAGTTGACTGGCAAGCGGCTTCACATTCACAATCTCTGCCGTCTGGCTTTGCTGTTTATTATCATCAACGCCGTGCACCGTGGCCTGTACCGGCTTGCCGATAATGCTCTTGCTGGTTACGCCATCGACTTCATCAAAAGAGGGGGTTTCACCCGTAGTGCCTTTTTCTGACGTGACCATCTTTCCATTTTTACTTTCGGATGAAGCGTTGGTCACAGCCTCTGCCGTCGCATGAACCGTGACGTCAATTTTACCCGCGATGCCATGGTCAATTGCCCCTGTGCTGGCGCTGTGTGCCGTCTCCGTTTGATGCGTAGTCGAATCCACACGCGAATGACTATGACTTACGTTGCTGCTGTTAGTCGAATGGTGTGACTCGCCATGGCGTTGGCTGTTATCAATAAATGTTCGGCTATTATCAATCGTCTTCCGGCTATTATCATGGTTGCTATTATCGATATGGCGCTGGCTATTATCGACATGGCTTCGGCTATTGTTAATATGCTTACTGTTATCCACGCTATGGTTACTGCTATCAATATTAATATTGATATTAATACCCGTAGGTTCTGCTTTTTTCCCACCATCAGGTACTGGTCCAGCCGCAGGCTCCGGAATTTTAGGGTCAGGCAGTTTATCTGCAGGAATTTGTGCAAAAACATTACGTAGCAGCAGGGGTATCAACGTTTGCATTTCAAGGTGCCGGGCTTCCCGTCCTACGCTGGTACCCTGCTCTTGCGTTAATTTTTGGTGGCACATATCAAGCGCCTCAACCGCCTTCGCCGCCGCTTTGTCAACAAGGTGCGTAAGATTGCTGCGGGTTAACGGATCTAACGTACAGCCAAAGTTATGTTCAATGCAGCTGGCAATATAGGGCATCACCTCCTGCATAACAAAATTCGTCGATAATTTACTTAATTCACCGCCAGTGTTATTTTTGATAATATCTAACAGCTGCTTTTCCAGGTTTTCCAGCTTCGCTTCCGCTTTCTTTGTTTCTGGCAGCCATGGCCCAAAAGCTGACTTTTCTTTCAGGCCATCTTTTATGATTTGCGCGGTATACTCTGCCCCCACCTTCATCAGTAGCGTCTTCGCCTCAGGAGAATCACTGGTGGCGTTGAGCGCTGAACGAAAGAGCCCGGCAAACTCCATTATCGCTTTCTTACCGGCGACATTATTTGAATTGGTAAAAACTTCTTTTAACGCCTCAGCGTCTTTCCCGCATTTAAACAATGCATCTAGACTCGCCTGTTTGATCAGCGCGGGAAAATCTTCCAGTTGCGGGCCTTTAATTTCCCCTGACAGCGTCGTTGTGGCACTTTCTCTGACTGCGGAAAGATTCGCCGCAAGATTCGTGGCCTGCGTTTTGATCTCGGTCTGCATACCTGGCATTATGACGGGGGGCTGAGTCCTTACACTTGTAACCATTATTAATATCCTCTTCTGTTATCCTTGCAGGAAGCTTTTGGCGGTTTCCAGGCTGCTACTTATCGTACTGCTCAGCACTTTTACCAGGTTGTCGTACAATGAATTGGCATTGCTATATTTTTGCGTCAGCGTCTGTAATGTAGTTTTCATATTTTCTTCCTGCGCTTTAAAACCCGACTGCCAGGCTTGATATTTGGCGTTATCCATTTCGAGTTTTGAGTCTTTTCCCGGCGCGCCTAAACCATCAATATCCTGAACCATTTTTTGTAATGGCGTCAGATCAACGGTGACGACATAACCGGATCCATAAGATTTCAGGCAGCTATTCGGTAAATTCAATTCACTGAGCCACTGTCTCGCTTCCGCTTCAGTGGCTACTTTAACGCCGCTGCCTGACTGCGCTGGAAATAAAACGGTATTACTGTTTATTTGATTATATTTATTGACTAAACTGTTTAAATCATTTTTGAGTGAGGTAACATCTAGCTTAACGGTATTACCGTCCTTACCTGGTAATAACCAGCCTCCCATTTTGGAAAGAATATCACTGAAGGCCTGATAAAAATCGGTATAGACTGCGACAACGTTTTCATAAACGCCCAGATAGCTGTCACCTATCGCCGATATATTTTGGGAAACCATATCCCAAATCTCAGCATCAGAAATGGTTGTTCTCGGCTGCGCCATAGGCGAAGCGCTAAATAAGGCCGACGTCGGCGCAGAAAACGCGCTCCGCAGGTTCTCATTTTGTTCTGCGGATAATGACACGCCAGACTTCGCCAGCGCATTCAGGCTGCTGGTCAACTGCTGGCGCGCCAGCGTGCGCTCGTCATTATTCTCTTCAGAGATCGGTGGCGTTGACTGCAGCGTCTGCTGTGCCTGCTGGATTTTAGTAGCCGCCTGCGATAATGAAATGATATCTGTACCGCGATGTTCTGTGGTAGACGGTACCACGGCAGTCTCGACGTGCTCGCTCGCCGAGGGAGTCTGCGGCCGTTCGGCAACGATCCCCGGATGAGGAGAAGCGGAATAATTTTGAATATTAAGCATAATATCCCCAGTTCGCCATCAGGAGCGCGATTAAATCACACCCATGATGGCGTATAGATGACCTTTCAGATTAAGCGCGAATATTGCCTGCGATAGCAGCAAGTGCGGATGCTTTCGACTGGTTAATGCTCTCCATTGTTTTCAGCATTTCCTGAATCAGGCTGGTCGATTTACGTGAACTTTCACGGGCTTCGTCCGATGCGGTGCTGGCAACACGGTTATTCACCTGGCTAATTTGCTGCTCGGAACGTTCCTGAGTAGCGGCGTACTGCCCGGACGCCCCTGCAATACCACCGACCGTGACCGAGTTCTTCATAATCAGATCGCCCGTCATCTGCATCTTGCGCGCATCAATTCGGGTCATATCCATGGTATTCTGCTCAAGACGAATATCGGATTCGACAGACTCAAGACGTTTCGACAGAATAGCCTGATGTTCAGGGGAGATTTGTTTATTACTGTCTTTAATACCCAGACTTTCCGTGGCGCTGGTTCCGGCATTAGATTTAAGCGTCGCATCATTAAGATTTTTCGTCGCATCGGTACCGGTTTTCTTCATATTTAACGATTTCAGAGAATCGACGCCTTCAGCACCGAGTTTGACGCTATTCTGCCCGTTCAGCACGTTTTTAATACTGTGGCTTTCAGTGGTCAGTTTATCGATCTTCGCGGCATTATGTTTAAGCGCGCCTCTTTCATTCTGCAGCCCCTTATATTCCAGTTTGGCGCCCACGCCAGTGATCCCCAACTGAAGCGCGCTCTGGGAAATACTACCGGACAACGCATTCATCCCTTCGCGCATCATGGAGCTTGCCGTCGTTTTAGCTGCATCAAAGCTGACTAATGACAACTTACCAGACAGTTTGCTATCAGCCTGGTTCAACGTCAGCATTAACGTATTCGCGGCAGCCAACAGCGCAACGGCACTGGAAGACATTCCGCTAATATCAAAAAACTTTCCGACTTCTGCCTGCTGCTCACGTAACTGGGTTTGCACAACCTCATTCGCTTTAGTCGTGACATTATTTGCCAGGGCATTCAAATCCTGATTCATGTCGGTATTTTGAATACTGGCTTTTAAAAAGGACGTGATCGTTCCGGGGGTTTGCGTTAATACCCCTGGCGCAGGCGCGCTCAGTGTAGGACTCAACCCCAGGTCACTGACTTTACTGCTGCTAATACCAATACTATTCAGAATATCTTTAGCGCTAACGGATTGCGAAGCTGTCTGTGAACTATTCTCAACAGAATGATTATTTAAATAAGCGGCGGGATTTATTCCCACATTACTAATTAACATATTTTTCTCCCTTTATTTTGGCAGTTTTTATGCGCGACTCTGGCGCAGAATAAAACGCGAAGCATCCGCATTTTGCTGTACCGCAGAAGACATGGCTTTTTGCAGTTCCGCCGTTACCTTCTGGTTTTCACCAAATATTTCTACGGATTGTTTAAGCCACTGCTGAATTTGATCCATGGCAAAACGGGCGAGCATAAAATCAGCAAGCGCCTCGCTGGCATTTTTAATAAATACCCCCTCGGCAACACCACCGGCTGACTGGGCTGCGGTATTCGTGACTTCCATGCCCAACGCCACTTTATTTAGGGTATTACCTACCAGCTCTTTACTTAAGGCATTCGTTTGCAGGCCCATCTTGCTACCCACATTACCCAGGCCGCTAGTAATACGTTGCATCCCCTGGGTAAAGAGTTTGCTGCCGTTTTGTGCTAACTGTTTCAGCACGTTAGGCACCAACTTCTTAATCGTTTCGCCCATCATTTTGCTCAGCGCGTTACCCAGTTTCGCCGCCGCGCCTTTCCCGACAACTGCGACCACCACAATGACCGCTACCATCGCAATAGCGGCAACAATCGCACCAACAATGCTGCCTGCCATCTCTGCCGTTTTCTTATCGACGCCTAATCCTTCCAGCGCTTTGGTAATCGCCTTGCCAATCAGCTCCATTAACGGCTTCAGCACATGCTCCATAATCGGGTTTAGCGCCTGCTGAATAAACGACACCCCCGTCGCCGCCTTCACAATTTCATCGGCAACCATTACCGCAAGTCCCACCGCAGCCAGCGCCAGACTCGCCCCACCGGTAAAAACAGCGGCCACAACGCTGACAATGGTTAGCAGCGCGCCGAGGACTTTCCCGATACATCCCATAATGCGGTTCGTTTCCTCGGCTTTGCGCGTCTCTTCCTGGAATTCAGCCGATTTCTTTTCCATCTCCGCCTGACGCCCTTCCTGCAAGGCGTTGAAAAGCGCAAGATCGTTTTGCAGGCTTTCTTCCGTATTTTTGCCCACAATCTCAATAAACATGGCCATGAGCATAGTGAGGCGGGCGACATTTGACAGATTATCCTGCTCACCCTGGGAAACCTGATTCTGAGAGGCGGCATTAGCCGTTCCCTGGAATTTGGTCAGAATGTTATCCGCTTTCTCGGCTTTCGCTTTGGCGTCTGTGCCTGCTTTAACCGTCGCATCCGTGGCCTTATCTAAGGCCTCTTTCGCCTCTGTCGCTTCTTTTCCGGCCTGTTCTACCGCGGCTTCAGCTTGTGCATAGCCGGGGTCAGCCGGGTCCAGCGATTGCAATTTATTTTGTGCCTGCGTCAGTTTTTTGGCCGCAGCGTCATAAACACTCTTGGCGGTATCCGTCTTTTTGATACTGGCTTCATAGAGATCCGTCGCCTCCTGAGCCTCTCCCAGAGCCGTCTGGAATTCTTTCGATACCTGAATCCCCATCTCTTTTTGTGACTCAATCATCGCCTGCCATACCGCCAGACGAGACTCCAGTTGAGACAGCGAAACATCACCCAGTAGCGTCATTAACTTGCCAAGCAGTAATGTCAATTGCCCTTCGCTGGAGAGTTTTTCCCGGGCGGCGTCCGTAGGCGGCTTCAGACCCACCGTATTAATAGCGCTCTCGCCGGACTTTGTTCCGGCTTTAAGGTCGCCCGCTTTCGTTGCCACCACATCTTTAAAAGCTTTATCCGCCGCTTTTAAAAAGTCCGTGTTCTTACGAACGCCTTCAAAAGCCGCCTCAGCGAGGCGCGGATTTTGGGTATATCCGCTACGGCTAATGCTACTTGCGTCATTTACCATAATTATTCCTTTTCTTGTTCACTGTGCTGCTCTGTCTCCGCCGTTTTTAGCGCCTCCAGATAGACCAACGCTTTTGCCCGCAGAGACTCATCTTCAGTACGTTCATTGACAAGTTCAAAACACTGTCTGGCTTTTGCCGCCTTACGCATTAATAATTGACACTGCCCGGTAAAAAAAACGGGGCGATAATCATTTTTAAGTAACGTAAACGCTACTGCATAAAGGTCACATGCTTTCTGAAATTGTTTTTTCAGTTGGCATACTGCCGCCAGTCCCATGGTGTAATCGGGATTGTAAAAATCATAAATGCATAAGAAACGAAAGAACGTCTCAGCTTCATCCAGTCGTCCCTGGTTATAAAACTCATAAGCATGAGCATATAAACCGTCCATCATATCTTGAGGGATCCCATGAACGTCTTTTAGCGTGGCGCCTTCACTAACGGCATCCCAAATCATTTCCGCAACACGTTCTTCGCTGACATTATTTTGATAATCCATTACTTACTCCTGTTATCTGTCACCGACTTTGTAGAACTTAACGACTGCGTTTATCTGATGCAGTTATTAAACCCCGACGGTGGTTAGTGAACATTCAAAAAACGCCCAATGAATACATCGCTACTGCTTTACGCGGCTCAATGCCGTACCTCGTTTTCTTGTGGCTGAATAACGTCTTTGCCCGCGTTTTCTACCTCTTCCAGCCAAACCAGAAGACGTAAAACTTCATCAATTTCTTCCAGACTCACCAGATCATAACGGCGATGGGTTTTGAAAAGACTGCGCGCCAGTTTGATATCGACGATCACAGGTACGCCAACCTTCTCCGCATAGGCGCGGACGGCCAGCGCGCGCTGATTCGTTTCATACACCGAGATCATCGGAATCGGCATCAATTCGGGTTTAAAATAAATCCCGATCGTAATATGCGTGGGGTTGGCAACAATCAGGCGTGAGTTTTCAATATCGGATTTCACCTGTTCAGACAGAATTTCCATATGAACTTCACGTCTTTTAGATTTAACCTCTGGGTTCCCTTCCTGCTCCTTCATTTCACGCTTCACTTCTTCCTTATCCATTTTCATATCTTTCATGGTCAGGAAATATTCCGCAATAGCATCCAATAATAAGACAATCAATGCGCAAGCAAGGCAAGTTAATACCAATGCGAGGAGAAGTTCACGCCAAATGACGGCAATATCCACAACATTGCCATTTAACTGAGAAAAGATTTCAACCTTATATTTCTTCCAGCAAATGATGGCGGCCACCACAAAGGATGAGAGATACAGTAGGGTTTTGACCGTATCTTTAACCGTGCGCATACTAAAAAGTTTTTTCGCCCCTTCTACCGGGTTTAACGCCGATAAATTAGGTTTTAATGCTTCTGTCGCCAGCACGAAACCGGCCTGTAATAACGCCGGTAATGCGGAACACACTAAACAGAGCAGCATAAATGGAATCAGATATTTTAATCCTATCCCAAAAACGGCCAAACTGTAATCAGCCATGCTCTGATCAAAATTATCCGCAATAATGATCTTAATTATCCCCATAAACTCATTAAATGAGCCATACGACACCAGATAGGCAATTCCTCCCAGCGTCAGGCAGGCGATAATGAGATCTTTACTTTTAAATGACTGGCCTTTTTTAGCAGAGTCTTCCAGCCGTTTTTTAGTCGGTTTTTCTGTTTTATTCGAGGACATGCGTCGCCCCTCGCTCGTAAAACCAACTGCTTAACCCTGTGGCCTGGAAAGAGAGTCGCAGTACATTGTCCGGTAGTACCGGAGAGAAATAAAGCAGCATAATTAAAACGGCAATGCCGCTTTTTACCGTCAGTGAAATCGCAAAAGCGTTCATTTGCGGAGCAAAGCGCGACAATAAACCCAGGAATACTTCTGACAGCAACAGCACTAATACCACCGGGCTGGCCAGAACCAACGCGTTTTGAGCCACCTGATTAATAAACGTTAATAGCGGCGGTAATGAAGGCGTGCACTCGTTCATCGGATCGCATAGCTGATAGCTTTTATTTAACACGTCAACCATCGTGACCAGACCGCCGTTTTGTAAATAAACGACAGCGGCAAACATATTCAGGAAATTAGCCATTTCCGAGGTATCAATACCGTTTGCCGGATCGATACTACTACTTAGCGTTGCCCCTCGCTGGTTATCGATAATACAACCCAGCGCATGCATAACCCAAAAAGGCCATGACAGCAGACAGCCCAGCATGACGCCTACCGCCGCTTCTTGCAGAACTAACGGGATCATCGCCACCGATAAAAACGGCGGCGCCTCGTTCAATGCATGCGGCCATACTCCCAATGCCACCAGGATGATAATGGCGTTTCTCGGCGCACCGCTTAATACCCCGCTATTCAAAAACGGCAGGAAGAAAAAAATCGGCGCCACGCGAGCAAACCCTAGCGCCGCAGACGCAACCAGGTGATGAATTTCAAAGTACAACGCGTAAAACATTTTTTACCCCTTAGCCAACGCCAGGAATATCACCTGACGCCCGTAAGAGAGTAAAACTTCGCCATACCAGCCAGACAGTAAAAACAAGCATAAACACACGCCAAGTAATTTAATGCCAAAAGGCAGCGTCTGTTCCTGTAATTGCGTTACCGTCTGGAATAACCCTACCAGGAGGCCGATAATCGTTGCGACAATCGTCGGCCACCCTGACAGGATCAAAACAAGATAGAGCGCCTTATTACCTGCAAACACTAAATCATCCATTTAACTATCCCGTCTCGTAATGATGTCATGTTGCAATGTCCATATACTGTAATATCAATCCCTTAGACAGTAAGGTCCAGCCATCAAGCGCGACAAAAAGCACCAGCTTAATAGGTGTAGATATCGTCACCGGACTCATCATCATCATCCCCAGCGCCAGTAGCACGCTGGATACCACCAGGTCGACGACGACAAAGGGTAAATAGAGATAAAAACCAATTTTAAACGCACTTTTTATTTCGCTCAGCGCATAAGCAGGTAATAACGCAAATATTGATGGTTTTTCAATTTCATCTTTGTCACGCTTTACCGTCTCGGTATCTTCTCCATACTGACGCTTCAGTTGCGCGTTTTCAAAAAACTGAACTAACTCGCGATCTGAATATTTGATCAGATAATCGCGATAACCATCCAGACCTTCATCAACGTGTTTACTTAATGACGAAATATCATTAAAGGTGACATCTTCGTCCTCAAAATAGACGTAGGCATCATGCATTATGGGCCACATAACAAACATAGAAAGCAGCAATGCGACGCCGTTAAGCGTCATATTTGAAGGTATCTGCTGCAATCCCAGGGCGTTACGCACCATGACAAATACAATAGAAAATTTAACGAAACAGGTTCCTGACGCAATAATAAATGGCAACAGGGTGGAAAATGCCAGTAAGGCAATTAATGAGATATCATTCCCCATTACCAGACTCGCTCAGCCATTCATGGATCTCAACGCCTAAGGTGTCATTCATCTGTACCAGTTCGCCATTACCCAGCAAAACACCATTCGCCATAATTTCAACGTTAAGTTCAGCATTGGTCGGCAGTGATAATAGCTGCTGCTGCCCCATGGCTTCGAGTTCGGCGAGGGTAACGTTCTTACGATACAAAACAAATTCCAGTTTGACGGGCAATTGGTTCAAGCCAGGCAGAGTTTCTGCAGTTTCAGTTGTATTATTTTCTTCTTCGATATGTTGAATATCTAACGTTTCCACAATAATTCCCCCTTCAACACGGTTGAAATGACCTAACTTTTTCGCGTAGCAATAAACTTCCGCACGGGAAGTACGAATCAGGAGTACATCTCCGATCCCGATTCGGCCCAGCAACGAACGCTGCGTATCACTGCTACCGATTACAAAGCGCAACGGCCAGCGCAGCATTTTCGGCCTGCCGCCCCCGACTGCAGGCAGTTCAGGAAGATATTCAAACCACAGGCCGCCCCGATCGCTCATAATGTGCAACAATTTCCCTTCCGGCAGCGCGCTTCCCGGCACGGGGTTCTCTACGCATAAACGCCGACAGGACAAATGCGGCACGGGCAACTCAAACGGTCGCTCTGTTGCAGCAAGCCAGGGAACGACCAGGTGCTCAGCGCCAGCAGAAACCGCCGCCCCCGCCAGAGCGGGAGAGACATGCTCAAGCCAGTCCCCAGGTTGAATCCACGCCGACCACCGTTTTTCTGCATCGCTCAACCGAACCCACATTCCCTGTCGCGTCGGATATTCCAGCGTCGCTTCCCGGCCATGGCGCTGGCATTCTGTCGCGGTTTGCGCCAATAGCCATTCGCGACGATCAATCTGTCTCACACGCAATGACATCAGGCGTCATCCTCCTCGCCAGATTGTTGTCTGTGCTGTTGCTGCTGCGGATTTTGTTGATCGTCTCGCGTCAGGTGCCAGCGCTGGGGATTACCGTTTTGCCATTGATCATGCAAACGATGTTCAACCTGCGTATTTGACGGTATTAACGAAAACTCCCCTGCTTGCCGCGCCTGAATATTGACGGAATAGTCATTTCCCCAGCGCTGAAAACGGTAAGTCAGCGAGCTATCCTCTCCTTTCACGCCATCGGCAGTGGGAAAAATAGTCATCATCGGCTTTGATTGCGCCGCTAAAGGCATTTTTTCATCGCCGCCGGTTAATTGGCTAAGATCGGCGATAGTGGTTGGTTGCAGCGGAAGCTGAGAAACATCTTTAACCTTTTTATGATCTTTATCGTCAGGCTTACCGGTATTGGCTGCGGCCATTCGGGCAGGTGCGACATCCCGCGCCAGCGGCGCGCCCTCTTTACGAACGCCTTCGCCCGCGATGGCTTTATTATCCCCAGGCAATGCCTTGATATTATCGTCAGAGATTCCCGTGGCGTTATCGGTTACTTCACTAACGGATTCCACGGCTTTTAAATCAGCAGATAATTTTTTACCGCTTACGCTTTCTAACGGCCTATTTTTAGACGATAGCAACGCTGCGGATTTATCTACTTTGGCCTCCGCAGAGATCAAACCGACAGATTTTTCAGCAGTGACTTTCAACAGTTTTTCAGCAATCCTGAGTTCGCCTTTTCCGTTATGATGCAGACCAGAAACGTTGCCATTGTGATGTTCTGATTTCGCTGGCGCGCCATGTCGCCATGCCGCCAGTAATACCGGTAAAGCCGTTTCTTTATGCATTACGAAAGCATCGCCATAGTCGCGATCTTTTTTATCACCGGAATATTCTGTCTTATGTTTTTCCACCGCTTTTTTTAATGCTTCTGATAAACCGCCAACCTCATCCTGCTGCGGCAGTAAAATGTTCCCGGATGAACTGACAGCTGACACATCGCCCATTAAATTATCTCCTCTGACTCGGCCTCTTCCTGCTGTATCTCTCGCTGGATATAGAATCTTTTCTGACGGATTATCCAGCGTTGATAGTTCCCTTCTTTGCGCAACCAATATTTACTTTTTTTCTGAAACTCTTCCCTTTTCTTTTCCAGCTCGCTCCGTTTTTCCTGAATTTGTATAATCTGGAGTTCTAAATCTTTTATCTGCCGGCGAACAATAGACTGCTTACGTAATAACGTATAAATTTCCTCACGACTGAGCTGTCTGTTTTCTGCACGCAGCGTATCTAATAACAATTTCAGACCCGCTATTTGTTCAAGGATCGCCTCCTCCTCGGCCTGCAGCCCGCGGTCCTCATCCTGATAGCGAAGTAATATCGACTCACACTGTGAATGAAATACCGTACAGCGCCGCTGCAATACTTTAATTCTGGTCAGCGAATGCATTCATACCGCTCAACGTGTCATCAAAGGATGAATATTGCGCTACCGGCTGGCATAACCAGGCTTTCAGGCTATCCCGCATCTGCATCGCCCGATCGTTATCGATATTTTCGCCAGGACGATATTCTCCCAAGTCAATGAAAAGCTGGAGCTCTTCCAGACGCGTCATTAATTTACGCACGGCAGATGCCTGTTCAGCATGTGTCGGCGTCGTGACTTGTCCAAAAACGCGGCTTACGCTTTTCAGTACATCGATTGCCGGGTAATGTCCCTGCCCGGCCAGCTTTCTGCTCAGATACAGGTGACCGTCAAGGATAGAGCGAATTTCATCCGCCATCGGGTCCGCCTCTTCCTCGCTTTCCAGCAGTACCGTATAAAAGGCAGTAATGCTTCCCTCGCTGGTCGCCCCGGGGCGTTCCAGCAAGCGGGGCAAATTATCGAATACGGAGGCGGGATAACCTCGACGGGCCGGACGCTCTCCCGACGCCAGTGCCACGTCTCGCAAAGCACGCGCATAACGGGTCATGGAATCGATAAAAAGCACGACCCGTTTTCCCTGGTCGCGAAAATATTCCGCTACGGTTGTCGCCAGTTGCGCCGCATTGCAGCGATCGACCGAGGGGAAATCGGAAGTGGCAAAAACCAGCACGCATTTTTCTTTCTTATGCGAAGCGCGCAACATATCCACGAATTCAGTGACCTCACGGCCTCGTTCACCGATAAGACCGATAACAAAAACATCCGCCTCCGTTTGCTCGATCAGCATATGCATCAGCATGGTCTTACCGCATCCTGCGGAGGCAAAAATGCCCATTCGCTGGCCTACGCCACAGGTCAATAACCCGTCAATCGCGCGCACACCGGTAATCAGCGGTTCACGGACGCCAACGCGTGAAGCGTAAGACGGCGGTGCGACATCAATAACGCGTTCTTCGCTAATCGGCGCCACTTCAGGGGTAAAACGCTCAACGATTTTCCCTGTCGGATCCAACACCGCGCCTAATACCGAGTATCCCACCCACGCCGATAACGCACGTCCAGTGGGATAAAGCACGACATCGCGGCTCAGCCCCTGGGCATTGCCGATAAGGCTCAGCACGGTGCGTTCCCGCTGTAAGCCAACCACCTGCGCACGCGCAACAACCTGTTTTTGGTGCCAGCCACGGCGTATTTCACACAGTTCGCCAATGGCCACATCGCGCAATTCCGCCTCAATAATTGGGCCGGTTATTTTTTGTGGGTAGGCCAGATATTGCAGTAAACGAGGTGTTTTCATCTCATTAGCGACCGACTAAAAACTTCCAGATAGTTGTAAAACCCATTCAAGGCAGTAGAGAACTTTTCACCGTCAGATAAAAAATCCGGATGCACTAAGGCTTTAAGCGTTAGCTCCCCATTCTGCTCCCCCAGTAGTAATTGCCCGCCGCGGGCAAAATGGCATCCTTCCATGATGGTCATTAAGATTTCATAAGCCCGCTGTTGTAATACCACCATGCTGTCAGCACCCAATTGCGCCCAGATCCATACATCATCGTCCTTGACGCTGATACAGATACTTGGCAATGCAAATAAATCCAGAACAATTGTTGAATGGCTATCTATTCCTCCGATGAGTGAAGGATCGCAACCACTTACTTCCAGTGCGGAACGAACTAATTCAGCGATATCCAAATGTTGCATAGATCTTTTCCTTAATTAAGCCCTTATATTGTTTTTATAACATTCACTGACTTGCTATCTGCTATCTCACCGAAAGATAAAACCTCCAGATCCGGAAAACGACCTTCAATCATTTTCTTAATAAATCGACGGACATCGACAGACGTAAGGAGGACAAGATCTTTATGGGCAATCAATAAATCATCCAACTTAAGTGTAATGAGATCCATCAAATTAGCGGAGGCTTCCGGGTCAAGGCTGAGGAAGGTACTGCCAGAGGTCTGACGGATCCCTTTGCGAATAACATCCTCAACTTCAGCAGATACCATTACTGCTCGTAATTCGCCGCCATTGGCGAATTTATGGCAAATATAACGCGCCATTGCCCCACGAATATGCTCCACAAGGTTAATGACATCTTTTTCTCTTGGCGCCCACAATGCGAGCGCTTCCATAATTAATTTCATATTACGCACGGAAACACGTTCACTTAACAAACGCTGCAAAACTTCAGATATACGTTGTACCGTGGCATGTCTGAGCACTTCTTTAAGTAAATCAGGAAATTTCGCTTCCAGTTGGTCCAGCATATGTTTTGTTTCCTGAATACCGAAATATTCATTGACGTTGCGCGCCAGCGTCACCGCCAGACAGTGGTAAAGCTCATCAAGCGCGTTCCGCAACACATAGCCAAGCTCCCGGAGTTTCTCCCCCTCTTCATGCGTTACCCAGAAATACTGGCTGCTACCTTGCTGATGGATTGTTGGATTAATACCAAAGGACACGACTTCATCGGAATAATTTACCACTCGCATCAAATCAAAATAGACCGTAAATTGTTCAACACGGATCTCATTAATCAACAATACGATGCTGTTATCGTCCAGGCCCTCGCCATCGCGTAACAATACTTCCGGCAGGCGCACGCCATAATCAATAAAGAACTGACTACGTAGACGCTCCGCAAGTTGAGCTTTTTCCAGATCTTCACGCCGGCTCTTCGGCACAAGTAATATCAACGGTACGGTCTCTGTAGAGACTTTATCGAGATCGCCAATCAGTCCTAACGACGACCCTTCTTTTTCCTCAATACTGAGCGGCTGCTCGCCTTTACTGGTTTTAGGTTTGGCGGCGCTACGTTTTGCTTCACGGAATTTAAAATAGAAGAGTACGCTTAAAACCACCGATAAAATAACAAATACCGGCAGCGGGAATCCCGGCAGAGTTCCCATTGAAATGGTCAAAATAGCCGTAACAACCAATACAAATGGGTTGTTCAACAGCTGCGTCATGATATTCCGCCCCATATTATCGCTATCGCCATTTACGCGAGTCACGATAAAACCGGCACTAATCGCAATCAACAATGCGGGGATCTGGGCGACAAGACCATCACCAATGGTCAGCATGGTATAAGTAGACAGAGCGGAGGACAAATCCATACCATGGCGGGTCATCCCCACCGAAATACCGCCAATAAAGTTAACAAAGATAATAATGATGCCGGCAATAGCGTCACCTTTGATAAACTTCATCGCACCGTCAAAGGAACCGTAAAGCTGGCTTTCTCTTTCCAGTACGCTTCGCCGTTCGCGCGCGGCATCCGCATCAATAATACCGGCCTTCAAATCGGCATCAATACTCATCTGTTTACCGGGCATACCATCCAGAGAAAATCGGGCCGCGACTTCCGCGACGCGTTCTGAACCTTTGGTAATAACGATAAACTGGACCACGGTGACAATAGAGAAGACAACAAAACCCACCGCCAGGCTATCGCCAATAACGAATTGCCCGAACGTGGCGATAATTTCACCGGCATCGGCTTCAATCAAGATAAGACGGCTGGTACTGATCGATAATGCCAGACGAAAGAGTGTGGTAATTAACAGTACCGCAGGAAACGTTGAAAAACTGAGGATTCTGTCAATGTAGAACGACCCCATAAACACCAATATCGCCAGTACGATATTCAGTGCGATCAGGAAATCAACCAGATAGGTAGGTAATGGAATGACGAACATAGAAATGATCATCACCATTAGTACCAGAATCAGTAATTCAGGTCGTAAACGAGCACTGTTAAGTAGAGAAAGCAGCACTATAGGTATCCTGTTAATATTAAATTAAGACAGCTTTTCAATAGTACGACGCTGTTCTGCCATTTCATGCTTGTAGGCAATATCGGTCATACTACGTAACGCCATTAACAATTCTTCCTGCCAATATTCTTCATAAAAGAGTGAAGAGGGTATGGCTTTACATACTTGATAAAATATCTGCAAAAAGGATGCATGTTCTTTATGACTAAGCAATAACGCATTCAAACCTATAATATCGGCTAACAGCGAATCCACTTCATGTGGCTGTTGCAATAGCGAAAGCATCAGTAGTAGCCACGACGACTCCTCCGCATTAAACGCTTTGGTAAACGAATACGACAACAATGTACTCACAAACAGTAGGTCAGCGGAGCGCAACATTTTAAGTTGCGTCAGGCGTCGTAAAAGCTGGCCAAACTCCAGGCGCGAACAGCTGGCGTCATTCGCGTCAATATCGGTTAATAGCGAACCCTCGATAAAATCCAGTACCACCAGTCGACGTTGATAGCCATAACTGGCTATCCAGTCAGAGTAAATCTCCACTTCATGTGATTCACTCTGGATAAATTGCCGATAGCTGGCGCGCAATAAGCCTGGTTTTAACGATAATGTTTTCCCAAAAAGCCGGGCCTTCAACGCACAATTAATCCCTGCCTTGAGGGTCTTCGGATCGGTTTGCTCTTCAACGTGCTTAAGTAACGACTCCAGCTTTTTCCGCACGATCTCTTCCAGATCTTTACGACGAAGCAATTCGCGTAACACAAGGACTAAATCACTGGGGTCAGGAAATAAGCTACGCGCCTGACGTAAAAAATCTTCTAACGCGCCGCCATGTACGCTAATTAGCTTTAATATTTGCTTCGCCTTCGGTAAAGCCTCATCCTCCAGCACGCGTTCAAAACTGTTAGATAAATTACTGGATTTTTTTTCATAATCGCGACGGTTACGAAATTGCGCCAGCGCCGCTGACATTTCGTCCGTCGACTGGACAAATTTTTGTACTTCCGCCCCTGGAGACGAATCCTCCGCGGCCTGTTGTATTTCCGCCTGTTGCGCATCAGTATGCTGGGTCGCATCCTGGTGAGATGTCTGCCGGGACAATATTCTGGAAAATGAAATACCGGAGGTTGAGCCAGGAATCATTTAATTACCTCCTGACCTCTATCCAGATAAACACGAACCCATTTCTGTAACTTATCGTCCCCACTCCAGGCACCGCTTTGTTTCAGAATATTGTTTACCGATTCGCTGGCATCCGGCGTTAACGGGTCGACAATTTCTTTTGGTTCAATCATGAACACACGAACAACATTACTTTTATTCTTACTGGAATAACGGAACAGGCTACCAATAAGCGGTAATTTGCCTAAAAACGGAATACTTTGGACAGTATCGGTATTTGCATCCCGTGTATAACCCCCGACCAGCAAACTTTTTCCGTGCGGCACTCTCGCAATAGTGCTAATTAACGTTCGCCCGACTTCGGGTAACGCATCTACGGAGGTGGTAGTATCAGATTGCGGCGTCTTATCGTTGCCATCTTCAATGTCCAGCGACATTTCTATCTGACCATCTGCGGAAAAACGGGGCAGCACTCGGATCATTGTTCCGTATGTTACATGCTCAAGCGCCACATTACGTTCCCCAATCAGCTTGGTGTAAAACGTTCTGTTGTTATCAAAAATAGCGGGAACATTTTCCTGAGTCAGTAATACCGGGCGCGAAACCACCGTCGCCTGTTTCTTCTCTTCTAACGCATTTACCGCGGCGATGAATCGACTGCCATCGAGGGTACTTATTGAAGACTGGTTTAATGACACGCCAAGTTTGTCCCCAATAATAATGCTGCCGCTCCATGAAGTGCCCAAACGCTCCAGATCGCTTTTATTAAGATCGACAATCCACAGGGATAATTCTACGTGACGTTTGGCGACATCCAGCGCTTTAACCAGCATTTCGATAAAATGCACCTGCTCAGCCGTTCCCTTTACTAACAAACTGTTGGTATCCGGATAGGCCACGATTTTAATATTGCCCGCCGCGGCGTTTTGCTTTAAAGCTTCCTGCAGACTCATGCCACCGGCATAATTTGCTGCTTTACCTTTTTCTCCATTCGCTGAAAACGCTGGCATCGCCGGGGGTTCGCTACTGACAATATTACCTAAGGGTTGTTCCTCTCCCTGCAATAACCTTTCAATGGCCGTGGCAATACCGGGGATAACCATTTTCTGATCGCGCAGATTGTAGGTACGATCGCCCACGAAGGTATTATTCAGACGCATCACCCCTATTTTCTGGCGTCCCAGCTCAATACCATCGTTTTGCTTGTCCATCATGGTGGCGGCGTTGACCACCATATCAACATAGACGGGTGGCCCTGAAACATAGAATGTTCCTTTACGGTTATCGCCACGTAGCGGGTAATTTTTGTTATATAAACCTGAGCGTTTTAGAAAATTGTTGAACTCATTGAGTGAGACGTTGCGTAAAGAAACCACGGCATTGCGCATTTCACTGGCGTCATAAATATAGATAGCCTGCCCATCGAAATACCAAATCAGCCCCAGTTGTAGGGAAAGCTTCTCCAGTAATGCGTTAGGATCGTGAAACTCAAAGTTGCCCGTAATTTTTTTTCGTGCCGCCATTTTGCTAACAATGACAGGCTCCTTTAGCTGTAGCGCCATGGCATCGAAAAATGTCCGCAGGCTATCGTCTTTCGCAACAAACCCACTTCCCGTTACAGGTATTTTTTCACTAGAATAACCAGGTGTAACCAGAACAAGCGCGGCACATGCCAGCACTCTGGCCAAAAGAATATGTGTCTTCATTTGTCTGCCAATTGAATAATATTTGATAATTTCCGCGGCGAAACGCCGATCAGCTCTTTGATCTCACTAGAAAAATGTGAAGGCGATGAGTAACCATGATTAACGGCTAATTGGGTGATGTTCTCGTGGCCTTCTACACTATTCAGCAGCGATTGCGCCATACGCCAGTTTCGTAATTCACTCTTCGCTTTTCCGCCCAACGCTCTGCTGCACAAACGACGAAAATGGGTATAAGAAACGCCATAGTCTTCTCCCAGCATTCTCATCGTGTTGCCGCTGGTTGACTGAGCGAGTAAATAGCCAACCAACCAGTAACTCTCGCTTTTTCGTAACAGCGCCAGTACCTTATTGAAGGCCGGAGAAGGCGTAATAATTTGCTGCAAAAACCAGTACTCGCAGCGTTTACGATCTTGCCAAATAGCGCGAAACTCAGGACTTAGCAAAACCCATTTATCGGATTCAGCATATGTCGTGTCCACTAACCCTGCGCCATCGATAAATGCCAGTAATTTGCTGAGTACTTCAATTTTCAACGGTCGAAAAACCAGGTCTCCTGATACTGGTGCGACAACAGCCTGCTCGCAAAAAAGCAGCGCGCCTTCCTGAATCAGGCAGTTTTCATTGTGTCGGCCTTCAGAAAATGACATATGCAGCTTTTGCGCGGAACACGTCTGTATAAACCATGCTTCCGGGCTGCGGATTTTCCGCTTCTCTCCTTCTTTAAGTACTTCCTGCGTATTTAGCATAGTTGTCAGCACCAGTTAAAAATCATTTTAATATGTAAACAATACCGGGAGCGGGTGGCAAAATCCTGATGCAATCATTATGAAACTGTTGCCACCCGCTAATTAAATTAGCCAACTTGCACAGCGCTCGCTGATTTAAAACAGAAAATCAGCTCATAGTATATAAATTCTGGCTTATTGTTCTGCAGCCGCAAAAATTCAGATATTGTCATCGGGTTGGATGAATTAATTATTTATATCAGGAGTTTTTTTTGCTAGCATTCCTGAAACGCATTCGCCCCCTTATAGCTATTGTCAGATAACGTTCTGACGGTTGTGTAAAAACATTACGCCTCATTCTTCTGTAGTTGGAGTTAATATGAAAAAATTTTATAGCTGTCTTCCTGTCTTTTTACTGATCGGCTGTGCCCAAGTGCCCCTCCCTTCCTCCGTGAGCAAACCGGTACAGCAACCTGGCGCTCAGAAAGAGCAACTGGCCAACGCAAATAGTATTGATGAGTGTCAGTCTCTTCCGTATGTGCCGTCAGACCTTGCGAAGAATAAATCATTATCAAACCAGAACGCTGATAATTCCGCATCAAAAAATAGCGCAATCAGCTCAAGCATTTTTTGCGAAAAATATAAACAAACCAAAGAGCAGGCGCTCACCTTCTTCCAGGAACATCCACAATACATGCGTTCGAAAGAAGATGAAGAGCAACTCATGACCGAATTTAAAAAAGTTTTGCTTGAACCCGGAAGTAAGAATTTAAGCATATATCAGACGTTACTTTCTGCCCATGAAAGACTGCAAGCCTTATAAGGCCATATCACCGCTGGCTGAACTCATCATGATATAATTAAGACCATATTTTGCATTGCCACTTAATATCAATATAATTATTATAGCTATGGTCACTTTTACGGTTGGCCATTTGTCTCTTACGTTGCATTTATCAATCTGCTTTTTGATACAGCAGCACCTCGCTGCTGCTTTTTTTTATTTGCGATAAAGAACTGCCTCCCAAACTCGGGAAAATAGCCGAAACTTATACTGACAATCTATCGTCTCGTATATCGCGGTAAACTGACATCCTCCTCTTGCCCCACATGTTGGCATTCTTACGATACCCCATCCACTTTTCGCGGATAACGTTCTTTTGAACTTACCCAGCAATAGTGGACACGCAACTAAGTGAGTAAACGCTCAAGCAAGAGGTGACTCACATGACAAACCAGCATCAACCACCAAAAAGCTACGCAAGCAGCACACGCCTGAATTTCGTCAGGAAGCCCTGAAACTGGCGGAACGCATTGGGGTGGCCGCTGCCACCCGCGAGCTTAACCTGTATGAATCATAGCTCTACAGCTGGCGAAGCAAACAGCAAACTCAGCTCTCTTCTTCTGAACGTGAGCAGAAGATGTCCGCCGCTTAGGGTTGTGTCCCTATTACGCGGGTAGGATCAATCAAGCAGTTACGGCAAAAAAGAGAATCATGAATATATTTAGCAAACTCCCTGATGATACGTAATCAGTGAGATTAAAGTAATGCAATCGCGATAAACCGAAGTTAATCCCCTGTTTAAAGACAGTGAACGACCTTCTTGCCATGCCTGGACTATATCAGCCTCATATGTACGCCTTGAAAGCGTACATATATGTATTATAATTGTACATATTGTTCATAAACAGGAGGATGAAAACCATGCCTCAGATAGCTATAGAATCTAACGAAAGGCTGTCGTTGCGTGTATCGACGGATGCCAAAAAGTTGATAGTCCGCGCTGCGGCAATCCAGCAAACCAACCTGACGGATTTTGTGGTCAGTAACGTACTACCTGTCGCACAGAAGATTGTTGATGCCGCCGAACGGGTATATCTGACGGAGCGCGATACTCAAATGATCATGGAAATTTTAGATAACCCGCCAGCGCCGAATGAAAAGCTTCTTGCCGCTGCTTTCGCCCTGCCGGACATGAAGAAATGATGTTTACAGAATGGCATGAGGCCGCGATAGGGAAAACCCACAATCGAATGAATTTTGATTGTGGGGATGCCGATCTGAACCAATTCCTACAACGCCATGCACGACAAAATCATGAGAAAGGGACAACGAAAACCTATGTTGCGCTTGATAATTCGGATGTTACACGTATCCACGGCTTTTACTCAGTCAGTCCTGCATCACTGATATATGCACAGGTTCCCGGCGCAATCAGCAAAGGATTAGGGAGATATGATGTGCCAGTGTTTCGTCTGGGTCGTTTAGCCGTAGACAAATCTATGCAGGGGCAAGGGCTGGGAGCACAACTTTTGTTATCTGCCGGAAAGCGTTGCATACAGGCGGCTTTGCAGGTCGGCGGCGTAGCCCTGCTTATTGATGCCAAAAATAAACAGGTCTGCGACTGGTACAAAGGATTTGGCGCAGTACCATTAAACGATCAACCCCTTTCCTTGTTGCTGTCGTTTAAAACGCTTTATGCTGCTTTATCTGCATCTGGTAGGTTATGACAACATGAGGCTTTGTTGAATAATTCAGAATCGGCCAACGATAAGGATACAGGACTCCCATCGGAGCACTCGTTATACGAGCCTGACGCTGGTCGGCATTGCCAACAACGTCATCCGGTTCAGCGCTTTGACCATCGCCATCGCTTCACCCACCTGCGCACCATAGTTCCGCTGGCTCAGATGGCCGCCCAGCAAGGTTTTGATACGGAACATCGCTGTTTCCACTACTGAATGACGGTGATAGCCCACTTTCTTTTCCAGACCTCATTGCTGCCGCTCCGATGTTGATTCGCCACCGCGTGGTTACGCTCATGGTACTTGCCCGGCCAGTATCGCGCACCGCTTCGTGGCGGGATTAGCGGCCTGATTAATAACACATCATGGCAATAGCGCGTGTCATAAGCGCCGTCAGCCGAGGCTTCCCTGATTTTACGGTGAGTCTGGCTAATCAGCCCCGGCAGTGCCTGCGCATCTGTCGAGCCTCTGAGCGGGAAAGTATGCCTTTGCAATTAATCAGGAAAGTGTTGCGCGAGAAATAGTGCATCTTTCAAGCACATCGTCTACTTTAATTAACCGATTCATAAAATATATATTCTCTGTTCATTTCTAGCTTGTAGGCTATTTTAATAACTGTGTATTTTAAAGAATAAAAATTAATATTACCCTACTTCTTTGTTATAATACCAGCCTCCAAAATTGTGCTATAGGAACATCATGGAATTAATCCGTTATGCTGACATCAACAGCGATCTCTATCGCCACATTTGGGTCGTTGGTGATATTCATGGATGTTACTCCTTATTGTTAACCAGACTGGCTCAATTAAATTTCTCTCCTGATACCGATCTCTTGATCTCCACTGGAGATAACATTGATCGAGGAAAAGAAAACCTTGAAACACTGAGACTGTTAAATACCCCATGGTTTATTTCTGTAGTGGGTAATCATGAAGCTATGGCGCTTGACGCTTTTGAAACACAGGATGGCAATTTCTGGTATGTAAACGGTGGTTACTGGTACGACTCGGTCACCGAAAAAGACAGGCAAGAAGCCACTGAGCTATTACTAACTTTTAAGCAGCGTCCTCACATCATAGAAGTTGAAACGTCCTCAAAGAAGTACGTGATTGCCCATGCCGATTATCCAGATGACAGCTACGATTATGGGAAGCAAGTTGATATTGATAGCGTTCTATGGTCACGCGATCGTCTGCTTGGTTCGTTACAGGGGAATATCCATCCAATACGCGGTGCGGATACTTTTATCTTCGGCCATATGATTGTTGACTACACAACAACATTCGCCAATCAAATCTACATTGACACCGGTTCTTTCTGTTCAGGCAATCTGTCTTTTTTTAAATAAAGTAATCTGGAAATAGAATTATATAATATACGCAACGATAGCGTTACTTTATTTTGTATTCTGAGGATATATATTCAAACATAGAATTCTATCATAGCATATTAACCCTCCCTGCATTATGGGCAATGATATAACCTTCAATAAGTACCATTGCCCATTCGTAATAGCGTCTAAATTTCGCGTTTTTCTGCCCATTTCAGCATTAAGATCGCAGGCCAAAAAAACGAAGCCGTAATCCGACGCAGGTAGTTACCCGATCGCCTGAGACGAGTAAAGATCGCACATCTCCAGATACCTATCGGAAGAAAGCGCAATAACCGTGGTGGCGAAATGGATCGGCTTGCCTTCATGCAACACAATCTTAATACCGGCGGCGGCCGGGATGAAGTTAATGCTCTGTGAATGCCAGGTGTTTTCGGCGATATTTGTCCAGGCCGCGAATTTGCCATTACAGAAGCGAATACCTTCACGACTGATGGTGACTGCCGGCTTTGCCGCGCTTAAAAATGAGCGAGCCAGGCGCACAATAAATAACAGACTGCCGCAACAAATAAGCCCCATAAAGACGGCACCGCCAGTTTTGGGCTCCTCGGGATCGGTGGCCATACTCACCGCCAGCGCAATAAAAACTCCCATCATACAAATCCAGAACACAATACCAACCAACGTTTTAGATCTGGAATAATAGATATTGAACTCCACAGGCATGTTTTGCTGGCTGGTTTTTGATACGTACAGTTCCATTGATTCATCCTTGTATAAAAATGTCGTCAGGCGGGTAAACGCTGGGAAAGAAAGTTGAGCAGCAGCGGCTCATTGACGATAGTGGAGCGGTCGATTTTGCAGATCCGGCCCGTAGCGGTGCTAATCATCAGATAGCTCATTGAACTGCCAGCCCCCTCCTCGCGCTGGGTGCGAATACTGGCGATCTGCGCATACGGCACCGCCCGGTTTTTGTGTTCAAGCCGATCCGCCAGCGCGGTCACTTTGCCGAATTTAAGACGTCCATCGGCGGCGAGGCGCGCCCCCAGCGCAGAACCGTGTCGCCGGACAAGTTCAGCAGCCAGTCGGTCGTAAATTCCGTTGCCATCGTTCCAGAAATCAAGGTAGATGACGTACTTCTTGCCGCCACTGTGGCGCAAGATGAGTTTGTCGGATTGGTGGAGCAGACGCATTGATTCAAGCGCATCGTAATGGATAACACGATGCCCGGCCTGCAACGCGGTTTCGGTTAACGTCATCCTGCGCGGCGTAAACAGAAACAGAACTGTGACGCTGAATTTCCAGATGATAAACAACAGGCCCACCAGTAGCGATATACCGGAAAGCCGATAATTCACGGTGGCTGTTGCTATGCTGAGAATAAAAAAACCGATCCCGATAGCAAACCATTTCAGCTCCGAAAGCGAAAGATGCCGGGTGTATTGACGACTTTCCATGATGGTATGGTATCCCTGATTTTACTGTCGGCGTATTACGTCAGGTTGAGTAAGGAAGCTATATCCGTTATGTTTTAGGTTATATACACTTCATCCTTCAGGCTGCCGGAGCAACTATTGTACGCTCCCGGAGATTAATGAGAGACATCCTGCCTCTCACCGAAGACCAACCACGAGCCTATACACCATTCGGTGTAAATGCCTTTCTCTGAAGTGAACGTCCAGGCGGCTACCGAACCCGAGCGTGATAATAAAGCGACTCGTTGTCATGAGCCAGTCCCTTAGCGACATTGTCCATTTTCGGATGTCGGCCTGAATTGCCAGTCACACGACCTTTTTCACTGACTCGTCCGTCGGAAACACCGTACGCTTTTTAATAGCATGTTGATTATCTATGCCGGAAATGCGGGTCTGGTTTTTCTTCAGCAGACGATCGAACGGGCTGAGATCTTCAGGTATTTTGAGATTTTGGCCAGTGCATTAGCCAGAGCCTGCAACTGTTTTTCGTCCATAAAGCAACCAGCTTTTGATGTTGAATCGAACATATCAAAATCAGGCAATTACACAATTTTAATTACAGTCTCATTTTGAGTTCGGAAGCATCCGTTTCCCTCTTAATTTTGTTGAAATTTCTCTTTGTTGCGAGCATGGTCTGAACTAATTGCCTGGCAGCTTGCCTTGTTTCGTCAATATTTGGAAAATCGAACACATTTCCAACTTTTACTTTCAAGACAGAACTTGGCTTCCTACCCTCACTGACATTACGATCTGACGAGGCTACTCTTCGCTGGATTACGTAGGTTTTTTTCGTCAAACTGGCTTTTACCCCGAAACCAGCAGGAGCTTGTCTGTGGTCATCGAAAACAATGTAGAGTTTTTGAGCTGGGTTAGCTTCGAAAACGATTTTTCCAGAGCGACTGAGTGCAGGCTTAACATTGATACTTAACTTGTTGATAATGAAAGGCTGGCTGAGAGTTGTTTTCAAAGTATCACCCCTGTTGTAGTCCAGGAATGATGAGAATGTAACCTGTCACATTTTAGGCTACAGGTGAGCTACAAATTTATGGGTTTATGTGAGTTTATAAGGGTTTTACCCGGGGCCACATGAGCACTTGAAAGAATAAAAAAACGAGTAAAATCAATATGAATGAGTCATTTGATAAGGACTTCTCCAACCACACCCCGATGATGCAGCAGTATCTCAAGCTGAAAGCCCAGCATCCGGAGATCCTGCTCTTTTATCGTATGGGAGACTTTTACGAGCTGTTTTATGACGACGCAAAGCGTGCGTCGCAGTTGCTCGATATTTCGCTGACCAAACGCGGCGCATCGGCTGGCGAACCTATCCCTATGGCGGGTATCCCGCACCACGCCGTAGAAAACTACCTCGCGAAACTGGTCAATCAGGGCGAATCCGTCGCTATTTGCGAACAGATTGGCGATCCGGCCACCAGCAAAGGTCCCGTTGAACGTAAGGTCGTGCGTATCGTTACGCCTGGCACCATCAGCGATGAAGCCCTGTTACAGGAGCGTCAGGATAACCTGCTGGCGGCTATCTGGCAGGATGGTAAAGGCTACGGTTACGCCACGCTGGATATCAGCTCCGGGCGCTTTCGTCTGAGCGAACCCGCCGACCGTGAAACGATGGCCGCAGAGCTGCAGCGCACCAATCCCGCCGAACTGTTGTATGCCGAAGATTTTGCTGAAATGGCGTTAATAGAGGGACGCCGGGGTCTGCGCCGTCGCCCGTTGTGGGAGTTTGAGATTGATACCGCCCGCCAGCAGTTAAATCTGCAATTCGGTACGCGGGATCTGGTCGGTTTCGGCGTCGAAAATGCCTCGCGTGGATTATGTGCGGCAGGCTGCCTGTTACAGTACGTAAAAGATACCCAGCGCACCTCCCTGCCGCATATTCGTTCCATTACGATGGAACGCCAGCAGGACAGCATCATTATGGATGCCGCGACCCGCCGCAATCTGGAAATTACCCAGAACCTGGCCGGCGGTGTCGAAAATACCCTCGCCGCGGTGCTTGACTGTACCGTGACGCCAATGGGTAGCCGAATGCTTAAACGCTGGCTGCATATGCCGGTACGAAATACCGACATATTACGTGAACGCCAGCAGACCATCGGCGCCTTGCAGGACACCGTCAGCGAACTGCAACCGGTGCTGCGTCAGGTCGGCGATCTGGAGCGCATCCTTGCGCGTCTGGCGCTGCGCACCGCGCGTCCGCGCGATCTCGCCCGAATGCGTCACGCCTTCCAGCAGCTGCCGGAATTGCACGCTCAGCTTGAAACCGTTGACAGCGCGCCGGTACAGGCGTTGCGTAAAAAAATGGGCGATTTCGCCGAGCTGCGCGACCTCCTGGAACGCGCCATTATTGACGCGCCGCCGGTACTGGTCCGCGACGGCGGCGTTATTGCGCCCGGCTACCATGAAGAGCTGGACGAATGGCGCGCGCTGGCGGATGGCGCCACCGATTATCTCGATCGTCTGGAAATTCGCGAACGTGAGCGTACCGGGCTGGATACGCTGAAAGTCGGCTATAACGCGGTACATGGTTATTACATTCAGATTAGCCGTGGTCAAAGCCATCTGGCGCCCATCAATTATGTGCGTCGCCAGACGCTGAAAAATGCCGAACGCTACATTATTCCTGAGCTTAAAGAGTACGAAGATAAAGTTCTGACCTCGAAAGGCAAAGCGCTGGCGCTGGAAAAACAGCTATATGACGAATTGTTTGATCTGCTGTTGCCGCATCTGGCCGATTTACAGCAGAGCGCCAACGCGCTGGCGGAGCTGGATGTGCTGGTTAACCTGGCCGAACGCGCCTGGACGCTGAATTACACCTGCCCGACATTTACCGATAAACCCGGTATCCGTATTACCGAAGGTCGCCACCCGGTGGTTGAACAGGTACTGAATGAGCCGTTTATCGCTAACCCGCTCAACCTGTCGCCGCAGCGCCGGATGTTGATCATTACCGGCCCCAATATGGGCGGTAAAAGTACCTATATGCGGCAAACGGCATTGATCGCCCTGCTGGCCTATATCGGCAGTTACGTTCCGGCGCAAAACGTGGAAATCGGCCCCATCGACCGTATTTTTACCCGCGTCGGCGCAGCGGATGACCTGGCCTCCGGGCGTTCGACCTTTATGGTGGAGATGACCGAAACCGCGAACATTCTGCATAATGCCACGGAAAACAGTCTGGTATTGATGGATGAAATCGGGCGCGGTACCTCCACGTATGACGGGCTGTCGTTGGCCTGGGCCTGCGCGGAGAATCTCGCGAATAAGATTAAAGCGTTAACGCTGTTCGCTACCCACTACTTCGAGCTGACCCAATTACCGGAGAAAATGGAAGGCGTGGCGAACGTCCACCTGGATGCGCTGGAACACGGCGATACTATCGCGTTTATGCACAGCGTGCAGGACGGCGCGGCAAGTAAGAGCTATGGCCTGGCGGTCGCGGCGCTTGCGGGCGTCCCTAAAGAAGTCATCAAACGCGCGCGCCAGAAACTCCGCGAGCTGGAAAGCATCTCGCCCAATGCGGCGGCAACGCAGGTGGACGGCACGCAAATGTCGTTGCTTGCCGCCCCGGAGGAGACATCGCCTGCCGTTGAAGCGCTGGAGAATCTCGATCCGGACTCCCTGACGCCACGCCAGGCGCTGGAGTGGATCTATCGGCTGAAAAGTCTGGTGTAAACGTGTCTGGCCCGATAGCGCCGCGTTATCGGGCCCACGCGCCGGAACAAGCTTTTCAAGCTGTGACTGTCGTTTCGTGTAAATGACGCCAGACTATCCGTTCTCTTTCCCTTTTTAAAATGACCGTCGACCAGCGTACCGTCTCGGCCTGGCCCGGCAGTTGCTGTCGCTCGCGATAACGCAGCGCGGCGCCTTCCGGCCACTCCGCCACAAGGTCAATGTGCTCAACCACGATAACCAGACCCGGGCGACACGCGCGCTGCGCCTGGAAAAAAGCGCCCAGCGCCGGATAATCCAGACAAACACCGCCTGGCGTTATCATCGTAAAATCAGCAGCGAAACGCGCTATCAACGCCTCTAGATTACCCATCCCCTTGCTAAGCCAGTTCTCAATCGCCGCATGGGCGTGAGTAATTTCTTCTTTATATGGATTCATGGTCTTTCCTTTTTCAGGCACAGAAGTGCGTTTCTATTGTTCAGACAGACAGCGTAAATAAGGGGCAGCAGGGTGATACCGGCGGCGGCAATAAAGGTCCAGCGATAAGCAACCTCAAGCGACATAACGCGCTGGAGCGCATTTAACAGCAGCGTCAACAGCGTCGCGCCAAGGAAAAAGCTGATCTGACGATTAAGATTCCATAGCGCGCTGGCGTCAGGCATGTCCCGGCGAGCAATAGTCAGGAAAGCGCCACTCTGCGCGGTACTGCTGCACAAACTGCCGCCAGCGCCCATTAAGGCGAATATCATCATCAGTACACGGTGCGATGTCGCAGGCGTAACGTTAGTTAAAAGCAGTATCCCTGCGGCCTGAAGAAGACAGCCGACGATAATCAGCGGACGCGGCCCAAGCCGATTGAAGTAACGTCCGGTAAGCATAATGGCGACAAATGAAGCGATCGACCAGGGGATCATCAGCGACCCCGCCGCCGCAGGCGATAGCTGCGCGACGTTCTGTAGATAAAACATCCCGACCACGCTGATACCAATGAACATACCCGGTACGCACAGATAGACGATCATGGCAAAACGCAGCAGCCTGTCCGTCAACAGCGGCAGATGGAGCAATATTGCTGACGCCATTGTCGTCGACGCGGCGTTCAGCCAACGATAAGCGAGCAATAAAGTGAGAACGGCCACCGGCAGCGTGGCAAAGAATATCCAGCGCCAGCCGCACGTTTCCACCAGCAGCCCGCCAATCGCAGGCGAACATGCCGGCGCCAGTAGCGCCACCATCATGACAACCGATGACACGCCAGCGCGTTCATGCGGTTCAAACTGTTGCCAGGTTAACGCCTGACCAACCGGGATCAATAAGCCACCGCCCGCCCCCTGCACAATACGCCAGAAAACAAGGCTGTGTAAGGAATCGGCAAAACCTGCGGCAGCGGCGGCAACGCTAAACAGAATGAGCGAAAATATGATCAGCCGTCGTGCGCCGAGATAACGCGAAAGAAACGCGCTAAACGGAACGATCAGCGTTAATCCTGCGATATAACCGTTACTCACCCATGCCAGCGCCGATATGGACGTATGCAGATCCACGGACATCGCAGGAAAAGCCACGCTGGCAATAAACAGATTAATCAGATCAAGAAAGAAGCCGAGCAGGTAAACCACTGCCACTTTACTGCGATACGTCATTATGCATCCTCCGTCAGAGGCGCTAATGTAGCCGTCCGGAGAAAGCCAGATAAGTCCGCGCTTCAACGATATACTGTCAAAATAATTTTGACAGTAAAGGAGCTCGCCATGCTCAATTTGCAGCGTATGTCGCTGTTTATCGCCGTGGTAGATAGCGGCAGCTTCACGGCGGCGGCGGCCGCATCGGGCCAAACAAAAGCGGTAGTGAGTTTTAATATTCGGCAGCTTGAAAAAGAGCTTGGCGTAACGTTACTGCTACGTTCCACCCGACGACTGACGCTCACAGACGCCGGCGTCCTCTTTTACCAAAAAGGCGTGAATTTACTCAACGCAGCGAAAAATTTGCAGGATGAAGTGCGTGCCAGCCATAGTGGGCTGGGCGGCGAGTTACGTATTACCACTACGCCCGAGTTTGGCGAACAGGTGATCATTCCGTTACTGGCGCAGTTTAGTCAGCGCCATCCCGATCTCCGTATTCGGCATATGTCCTCATCACATCATGCCGATTTAATTGCCGAGCGCTTTGATGTGGCGATTCGGCTTGGCTCGCTGACGGACTCCCGCTATCGCGCCGCGCTGATATCCCGCTTTACCATTCTGCCGGTCGCCGCGCCGCAGTGGCTCGCCCGCCACCCTGTTTCATCACTGGAGTCGTTGGCCCAGGCGGAATGGATTATTCATGAGCGATTACCTACGCCGCTACGGTGGACAGTAACGAGTAATCATGGCCAACACTCACGCCTGGAGATAAGCAAAGCCGGCAAAATTTCTGTCGACAGCGCGCGCTCGCTGATGGCCTTCGCTCTCGCGGGAAGCGGCGTCGCATTACTGCCGCAATGGTTAGTCAACACCGCACTGGAGGATGGAACGTTAATTCACGTGTTACCCGACTATCATTTTCCCCGTCAGGGCATTTATGCCGTTTACCCGGACGCCCGCCATGTATCGACAAAAGTACGCGCATTTATTGATTTTTTACGTTCGCAATGGGATTGCGGGGAGCACGCCCCATCATCGTAGCCAGTCCGGGAGCATTGCGCTCCCGGACGGATAATACTGTCTTAATCCTTAACTACCAGCTTGTCTTTGATCCCCTGCGCCTGCCAACGCACCCACAGCATAATTGCCGCCAGAACAACAATCGGCAGTAACGGATCGAGCCAACTACCGCCGGAACCGAACAGCAGGTTAATCAGCGCCACGCCGGTGCCGCCAATCGCCCAGGCAATGGTCGTCGGTACAGACCAAACCACCATCTGCTGTTTGACATCAGAGACGCCCATCATGCGGTTAACCACCCAGAACAGGCTATCGTTGAAGTAGCCGAAGAACAGCGACCCCATCGTTGCGGCCTGAGCGGCAAGCAACATATTGATGCCGGGGATCTGCGCCAGGATCGGCGCGGAAATCGAGGCGGCAGTGATCATCGCCACCGTCCCCGATCCCTGAATCAGGCGTACCAGCGTCGCCACGATAAACGGGATCAGGATCGGCGAGATCGGCAGGTTGGCAACCTGCTCCGCCAGCTGTTGCCCCGCGCCGCTATCGCGCAGGATCGCGCCCAACGCGCCGCCAGCGCCCGTGACCAGTAAGATAATCCCGGCGCTTTGCAAGCCCTCTTCCAGACGCTCTGCGGTGGTATGTTTATCCATGCGCGGCACCAGCGTATACACCGCCAGCAGAACGCTGATGGCCAACGCGATCACTGGACTTCCCACAAAGTTGATTGCCTGTACCACCGGATGCGTCGCCAGGCCGGACCATCCTTCTACAGTGGCGAGGGTGGAACAGATAGCCTTCAGGAAGATCAGCACGATCGGCACCACAATAGGCAGCAGAGAGAGCGTCAGGCTCGGCAGATCATTTTGCTCTTTCTCTTTATTGTACTGCTCCAGCGCGGCATTGACTTCATCGGCGTTCAGCGTGCGCGGCACGAAATCAGGGTAGCGTTTATCCAGCCACTGCGCATAGAACACAATGCCGATCACACAGGGCACCGCCAGCGCCATCCCGGTCAATAACATTGCGCCGATGTCGACGTTAAAAATCCCGGCTACCCCCAGCGGACCGGGCGTCGGAGGTACCGTATGGTGAGTGACCACCAGCCCGCCCGCCAGCGCGACGCCCAGCGTCAGTAGCGAACGTTTACCGCTTTTCGCCAGCGCTTTCGCCACCGGATAAAGAATGACAAAAGCGGAATCGACGAAAATGGGGATGCTGACAATATAACCCGTGATTGCCAGCGCCCACTCTTCACGGCGTTTCCCCAGCCATTTGATAAAGCTCCAGGCGATACGCTCCGCCGCGCCGGAAACCTCCAGCAAGCGCCCCATCATTACGCCGAGACCAATCACCAGGCCAATACTGCCCAGCGTCGTACCGAATCCGCTGGTGATGACAGAGAGCGTTTTATCAATGCCCATTCCCCCCAACAGACCGGCGATGCAGGCCGCCGCCAGCATCGCGATCAGCGCATGAACACGGGTGCGTAACACCAGCCATACCAGCACGAAAACGGCAACGATCAGACCGATAATTGGGGTCGGTAAACTTGTCATGACCTCCCCTCCATATCATCTTGTCGAAAGCGTTCGATAATGTCATCGAAGCGTTTATCGGCGACAAAACCTAACGCCAGCGCACGCTGGTTATCGATACGTCCCGGCCAGGAGGCGACAATTTTCTCGACGCCTTCATCGCGCTGATGCGTAACCCGATCGCGCGCCGCCTGGCCGCCCGCCTGACGCAACGTTTCCAGCATCTCGCCCACGGTTACGCTGATCCCCGGTAAGTTGATGCTGCTCGCCTCGCCAGGCGCGGGTAACGTTGCGGCCAGCGACAGGTTATGGATCACCGTCGCCGGGCTGGAAATCCACAGCCGCAAACTTTCCGATACCGGGCAGACGGTCGTCTCGCCCTGCAACGGTTCACGAATAATCGCACTGACAAAAGAAGAGGCGGCGCGGTTTGGTTTACCCGGGCGAACACAGATCGTCGGCAAACGCAGCGCCAGCCCATCCACATAGCCTTTGCGGGTATAGTCGTTGACCAACAGTTCACAGGCGGCTTTCTGCGCGCCATAAGACGAGCGCGGCGTGAGCGCGGTGGTATCGGTGACGCATTCCGGCAGCGTACCGCCATAAACGGCAAGCGAGCTGGAGAAGACAAAACGAATTTTCTGCGGTTGTCGACGACACGCCTCAAGTAACTGGCGGGTAAGATCCAGGTTAACTTTCCATCCCAGATCGAAATCGTCTTCCGCATGACTGCTGACAATCGCAGCGAGATGATAAACAACAGAGGTATTAGCGGTAATCACATTCTCCAGCACGCCCGGCTGGGTTAAGTCAGCTTCCAGGCAGCGTAAACGAGGGGAATCTGATAACCGTGCAGGCATTTTTAAATCAACAAGAAGCAGTTCGTTAAACGCCAGCGATGAGTTTAATAAGGCGCTTGCGAGTTTCTGGCCTAAAAAGCCGCCCCCGCCGGTAATGATAATCTGCATCCGGATGTCCTCTTTATTGTTGTGTAGGGTAGTTCAGGGTTAGCGCCAGGCGTTAAACCAGCCAAGCCCGTCCTGAGTGGTATTCCGTGGTTGGTATTCGCAGCCTATCCAGCCGCGATAACCTACGTCATCGAACAGCCGGAACAGCCACGGGTAGTTGATCTCGCCATCATCCGGTTCATGTCTGTCCGGTAGCGAGGCGATTTGTACATGGGCATAGCGGCCCGCATACTCGCGAATCAGGTGACTCAAATTGCCATCCACTTTTTGCGCGTGGAAAGTGTCGAGCTGGATGAACACATTCGGGCGGTCAACCTCTTCTGCGATGCCCAGCGCCTGATATTGGCTGGAAAAGAGGTAGCCGGGTTTAACGCCGGGACTCAGCGCTTCGATCAAAATACGTTTATCGTGGGCGGCAAACCGGTCGGCGGCATAACGCAAATTATCGATAAACGTGGCGCGATAACGTGCGCCATCAGCGCCATCCGGCACTACGCCCGCCATGATGTGAACCTGCTCGCATTCCAGCGCCAGAGCGTATTCCAGAGCCAGATCGATATCGGCGCGCGCGTCGTGTTCGCGCCCCGGTAGCGCGGCACGTCCCCATTCGCCCGCCGCGGTATCGCCCGCCGAAGTATTAAACAGCGCCAGCGTCAGATTATGACGCGATAGCTGGGCTTTAATCTCGCTGGCGGCAAAGTCATAGGGGAACAGAAACTCAACGGCCTGAAAACCGGCTTCAGCAGCGGCGGCAAAACGCTCGATAAACGGCGCTTCGGTAAACATCATCGACAAATTGGCGGCAAAACGCGGCATCGGGTTATCTCCTTAACTGCGCAATTTCTTCGGTGGTTAAATAACGAATCGGGCGTTCGCCAAGGATAAAAATCAGCTTTGCCGTCTCTTCCAGCTCCTCGGTATTATTAGCGGCTTCCTGCAAATTCTCCCCGCACACGACCGGCCCATGATTAGCCAGTAAAAAGGCCTGATGCCGGGCCGCCAGCGCAGCCAAATCGCGGGCAATTCGGTCATCTCCCGGGCGATAGTAGGGAACCAGCGGAATGTCCCCCATCCGCATCACCACATAGGGGGTAAACGGGCGAATCACATTTTGCGGGTCCAGTCCTTCGAGGCAGGAAAGCGCCGTTGACCAGGTGCTGTGCAGATGCACCACGGCCTTGCAGCAAGGGTTATTGCGATACAACGCCAGATGAAAACGCACCTCTTTAGACGGTTTATCGCCGCTGAGCCATTCGCCCTGCGGGTCCACTTTGGATAGCCGCTGCGGGTCGAGATTACCCAGACACGAACCGGTGGGCGTCGCCAGAATATTGCCGTCCGGCAGTAACAGCGAGAGGTTGCCTGCCGAGCCGGTAGCATAGCCGCGCTGGAAAAACGAGGCGGCTATCCTGACCATCTCTTCTCGCAAAGCGTGCTCTTCTTTTGCCAGTGTCGTCATACCTGAAACTCCCTTTGAGCGCGGATGAAAAAGGATTCATCGCCAAAATTACCTGACTTTAGCGCCAGCGAGACTGGCGCATGGAGCGCGTTGACCCACGGCACGCCGGGTGAAATGCACGGTCCGATGTGAAAACCGGTAATACCGAGGCTTTGCGTCACCACGCCCGAGGTTTCGCCGCCCGCCACAATAAACCGGGTGATACCGCCTTCCGCTAAGCGAGCAGCCAGCAGGGAAAAGAGCGCCTCTACCGCATGGCTGGCTTCGGTAGCGCCATATTGCTGCTGGATGGCGGCCAGCGCCTGCGTGGAGGCGGTGGCGCTAATCATTGGCGCCAGTTCGCTGTCCTGACTGAGCACCCACTGCGCCAGCGCTTCAGCGTAGGCCTCGCGCGTCTCGGATGACAGGCAGCGCGCCACATCAACGTCGCGTGTGGGAGCATGTTGTCGATAGAAAGCCACCTGCTGATTCGTCATTTGCGAACAGGAACCGGAAAGCACCACCGCGCGGCCGCTCAGCGGATAGCCTGCGGAACGGGCCTGAGAAACGCCGTGCTTCGCCCACTGACGCGCCAGCCCCATTGCCAGCCCGGAACCGCCGGTCACCAGCGGAGCATCACGCAAAACCTCGCCCTGGATTTCCAGGTGCCGCTCATTGAGCGCGTCAAGTACTGCGTAGCGATATCCTTCCTGCTGTAAACGCGACAGCGCCGCACGGGTCGCGGCAACGCCTTCATCAAGCGTCTGAGCTGGAATAACGCCGCAGCGCCCTTGCGCCTGCGCTTCCATCAGACGCGGCAGGTAGCTGTCGGTCATCGGATTGATTGGGTGGTGGCGCATACCGGACTCCGCCAGCAAGTGGTTCATGACAAACAGATAGCCCTGATAAACCGTGCGTCCGTTAACCGGCAGCGCGGGAGAAATCACGGTAAATGAGGTATCCAGCGCCACCATCAGCGCATCGGTGACCGGGCCGATATTGCCTTCGGCGGTACTATCGAAAGTCGAGCAATATTTGAAATAGACTTGCTGGCAGCCCTGTTTTTTCAGCCATACCAGCGCCGCCAGCGATTGTTTTATCGCCTCTTGCGCCGGGCATGAGCGGGTTTTCAGGCTGATAACCACCGCGTCGCACCCTTCCGGTTGCGTCCCGGTTGGGACATCATTGATCTGCACTGTCGGCATCCCGTTTTCGACCAGAAAACTGGCGATGTCAGTCGCGCCGGTAAAATCGTCGGCAATGACGCCAATTTTTAACATGACGGCTCCTCAGGCGTGACGCCAGGCAGAGTAATCCCTGAGAAAATTTTGATCACAGCGCTGTCATCCTCTTTGCCATAACCGGCGTTACTGGCGCTGGTGAACATATTTAACGCCGTAGAGGCCAGCGGTAAGGGGAAGCGCAGCGCTTTCGCCGTGTCGGCAACCAGCCCCAAATCTTTGACAAAAATGTCGACGGCCGAACGCGGGGTATAGTCGCCGTCAACGACATGCTGCATACGGTTTTCGAACATCCAGGAGTTGCCGGCGGCATGGGTCACGACGTCATACATCACGTCCAGAGGAATACCAGCCCGCGCGGCCAGCGCCATCGCTTCGGCCGCCGCCGCAATATGCACGCCAGCCAGCAGCTGATGAATGATTTTGACGGTTGAGCCTGCGCCCGGCGTATCGCTGATGCGATAAACGTTGCTGGCAACGGCGTCCAGCACAGGCTTCAGGCGGGTAAACGCCGCCTCGCTCCCGGAGGCCATCACCGTCATTTCGCCCTGCGCCGCTTTTACCGCGCCGCCGGAAACCGGCGCATCCAGCATGTTAAGATTCAATGCCGTCAACGCCGCGGCGATCTCTTGCGCGTCGGCGCTTGAGATCGTAGACGAAACCATCACCGCGCTTCCGGGTTTCATCAGATGGGCGACGCCATCCTCACCGAATAACACCTGTCTGACCTGGGCGGCATTGACGACCAGAATGACTAACGCATCCACGACGCCGGCGAACTCCCTGGCGCTGGCGGCAGCCCCACAAGCCCCTTCAGCGAGCAGATTCGCGCACGCTTGCGGGTTAAGATCGGCCCCCCATGTGGAAAGCCCGGCGCGCAGGCATGAACGCGCAGCGCCCATTCCCATTGAGCCAAGCCCCACAATGCCGACATGAAAATCAGTTCCTGTTGTCATTATCACTCCATGTTAATTTACGTGATATTATGTTTTGTTATGTGAATATAGGCGTTTTTGTAAACAATTGCGGTGAGTTGTTTCACAAAAAATAACAAAATATGTTATTTTTTGTGAAGGCAATCCTCATAGAACTTCACACGCTGTGACGAGAAATCGCGTAAAATCGCGACAGGACTAAAGAAAGGAGCAGACGTTGATACCTACTGAGCGTCGACAAATCATTCTTGATATGGTGGCGGAGAAAGGCATCGTCAGTATCGCTGAACTGACCGAGCGCATGCATGTATCCCACATGACTATCCGCCGTGATTTACAAAAACTGGAGCAGCAAGGCGCGGTAATCCAGGTCTCTGGCGGCGTGCAATCATCGACTCGCGTGGCGCACGAACCCTCGCATCAGATCAAAACCGAACTGGCGACGCCGCAGAAAGCGGCGATTGGCAAACTGGCCGCCAGCCTGGTACAGCCAGAAAGCTGTATCTACCTTGATGCAGGTACTACCACGCTGGCGATTGCCAGGCAGCTGGTTACGATGAATAAACTTACGGTGGTGACGAATGATTTCGTTATCGCCGATTACCTGATGGACAATAGCAATTGCACAATTATTCACACTGGCGGGGCGGTATGCCGGGAAAACCGGTCGTGCGTCGGTGAAGCCGCGGCGACGCTTTTGCGCGGGCTGATGATTGACCAGGCCTTTATTTCCGCCTCTTCCTGGAGCGTGCGCGGTATTTCAACGCCGGCAGAAGATAAAGTCACGGTGAAACGGGCCGTCGCCAGCGCCAGCCGCCAAAAAATTCTGGTGTGCGACGCGACCAAATACGGCCAGGTCGCGACGTGGCTGGCGTTACCGCTGGCGGAATTCAACCAAATCGTCACCGATGACGGCCTGCCGGAAAGCGCAATTCGGGCGCTGGCTAAAGTGGATATCTCACTGCTGATGGCCAAAAAATAGCAAAGCGGCGCAAGCCGCTTACGTCATCATCTTGCGTACCAGTTGCGTAAACTGTTCGCGTTCTTCAGCGCTCAGTCGCCCCAAAAATTCATCGTCAACGCGATCCCCCAGTGGTATCGCGGCGGCGAGCAACGTTTGGCCCTGAACGGTGAGATAGACAAAACGCCGACGTTTATCCAGCGGATCGTTTTCTCGCTTTACCAGCCCACGATTTTCCATCCGGCTTAACATCTCCGCCAGCGTCGCTTTAGTGCTGACCGCCGCTTCGGTCAGATCGACCTGTTCAATACCCGGATGTTCAGCAATAACGCGCATCACCGCATATTGAGGTTTGGTGAGCTCCGGTAGTTCATGCTGCCAGCGTGCGGTATGTTGCTGAAAAAGTTGGCGTAACAGATGAAACGCGGTGTTTCGTAACTCCATGAGCGCTCCGGATAAATTAACTTTTTCTATCATAACGACTTATGCACGGTTTTTTAATGACGAATGCTTTAGCTAAACGTGCGCAGGCGTCGGGAGCGATCTTGTCGCAAAGGCCGTGTGGGCGTATTTTGATCAAAATGTTCGTATACGAACGATATTTGAGGTAAGAAATGAGATTGATTGTGGGGATGACCGGTGCGACCGGCGCGCCGCTTGGCGTCGAGCTACTCCAGGCATTGCGGGCGATACCTGATGTTGAAACGCATCTGGTAATGTCAAAGTGGGCAAAAACCACTATTGAACTGGAGACGCCCTACACGCCCGCTGAGGTAGCCGCCCTGGCAGATTATTGTCATAGCCCGGCCGATCAGGCGGCGACCATTTCCTCCGGCTCATTTCGTACCGACGGCATGATTATTATCCCCTGCAGTATGAAAACACTGGCGGGGGTTCGCGCCGGCTATGCCGAGGGGCTGGTAGGACGCGCTGCCGATGTCGTGTTGAAAGAGGGTCGCAAGCTGGTGCTTGTGCCGCGGGAAATGCCGCTCAGCACGATTCATCTGGAAAACATGCTTGCGCTTTCTCGTATGGGGGTGGCGATAGTGCCGCCCATGCCCGCGTTCTACAACCTGCCGCAAACCGTTGACGATATTATCCAGCATATCGTAGCGCGCGTTCTCGACCAGTTTGGTCTGGAGCATACGCGCGCGCGTCGCTGGCAAGGACTGCGACAGGCAGCAAATTTTTCACAGGAGAATGGATAATGGCATTTGATGATTTGCGCAGTTTTTTACATGCGCTGGATCAGCAGGGACAACTGCTGAAAATCAGCGAGGAAGTGAATGCGGAGCCGGATCTCGCAGCCGCTGCCAACGCAACGGGACGAATCGGCGATGGCGCGCCCGCGCTGTGGTTTGACAATATTCGTGGTTTTACCGACGCCCGCGTGGCGATGAATACCATCGGTTCCTGGCAGAACCATGCCATCTCACTGGGTTTGCCGCCTAACACGCCGGTTAAAAAACAGATCGATGAATTTATTCGCCGCTGGGACAATTTTCCGGTAGCGCCGGAACGGCGGGCGAATCCGGGCTGGGCGGAAAATACCGTCGACGGCGACGCAATCAACCTGTTTGATATCCTGCCGCTGTTTCGTCTGAACGACGGCGACGGCGGATTCTATCTGGATAAAGCCTGTGTGGTATCACGCGATCCGCTCGATCCCGATAACTTCGGCAAGCAGAATGTCGGCATCTACCGCATGGAAGTTAAAGGCAAGCGTAAGCTGGGTCTGCAACCAGTGCCGATGCATGATATCGCATTGCACCTGCACAAAGCTGAAGAGCGCGGGGAAGATCTGCCGATTGCGATCACGTTGGGTAACGATCCGATCATTACCCTGATGGGCGCAACGCCGCTGAAATACGATCAGTCAGAGTATGAAATGGCAGGCGCGCTGCGTGAAAGCCCCTATCCTATCGCCACCGCGCCGCTGACCGGTTTTGATGTGCCGTGGGGATCTGAAGTCATTCTTGAAGGGGTCATCGAAAGCCGTAAACGTGAAATTGAAGGACCGTTCGGCGAATTTACCGGCCACTATTCCGGCGGTCGCAACATGACCGTGGTGCGTATCGATAAGGTCTCTTACCGCAGCAAACCCATTTTTGAATCACTCTATTTGGGTATGCCGTGGACAGAAATCGACTACCTGATGGGGCCGGCGACCTGCGTGCCACTGTATCAACAGCTGAAAGCCGAATTTCCGGAAGTGCAGGCGGTAAACGCCATGTACACCCACGGCCTGCTGGTCATCATCTCAACCAAAAAACGCTACGGCGGCTTTGCCCGCGCGGTGGGCCTGCGAGCGATGACGACGCCGCACGGTCTGGGATATGTGAAGATGGTGATCATGGTCGATGAAGATGTCGATCCATTTAATCTGCCACAGGTGATGTGGGCGTTATCGTCGAAAGTGAATCCGGCAGGCGATCTGGTACAGCTACCGAATATGTCCGTCCTGGAACTGGATCCGGGCTCAAGCCCGGCGGGGATTACCGACAAGCTGATCATTGACGCCACCACGCCGGTTGCGCCAGATAACCGTGGTCACTATAGCCAGCCGGTTGTTGATTTACCGGAAACTAAAGCCTGGGCTGAAAAGCTGACCGCCATGCTGGCCAACCGTAAATAAGGAGTAACCGATGATTTGCCCACGCTGTGCCGATGCACATATTGAACTCATGGCGACTTCGCCGGTAAAAGGAGTCTGGACGGTATATCAGTGTCAGCATTGTCTGTATACCTGGCGCGATACCGAACCGTTACGCCGTACCAGCCGCGAACACTATCCACAAGCGTTTCGCATGACGCAAAAAGATATTGATGACGCGCCAATGGTGCCGAGTATCCCGCCGCTGCTGGCAGAAGACAAACGGTAAAAAAAAAGGCCAGTCGACAGACTGGCCTTTTTTTGACAAGGGTACTTACTCGCGGAACAGCGCTTCGATATTCAGCCCCTGCGTCTGCAGAATTTCGCGCAGACGGCGCAGGCCTTCAACCTGAATCTGACGAACACGTTCACGCGTAAGACCGATTTCACGGCCTACATCTTCCAGTGTCGCAGCTTCATATCCCAGCAGACCGAAACGGCGCGCCAGCACTTCACGCTGTTTGGCGTTCAGTTCGAACAACCATTTGACGATGCTCTGTTTCATATCGTCATCTTGCGTGGTGTCTTCCGGACCGTTCTCTTTTTCATCGGCCAGGATGTCCAGCAACGCTTTTTCGGAATCACCGCCCAGCGGGGTGTCTACCGAGGTAATGCGCTCGTTGAGACGAAGCATACGGCTGACGTCATCAACCGGTTTATCCAGTTGCTCTGCAATTTCTTCCGCACTCGGTTCGTGGTCCAGTTTATGCGACAACTCACGTGCGGTGCGCAGGTATACGTTCAGCTCTTTAACAATGTGAATCGGCAAGCGAATCGTACGGGTTTGGTTCATAATCGCCCGTTCGATTGTCTGGCGAATCCACCAGGTTGCGTATGTTGAGAAGCGGAACCCGCGTTCCGGGTCAAACTTCTCGACTGCACGGATAAGCCCCAGGTTGCCCTCTTCAATCAGGTCCAGCAACGCCAGTCCACGATTGCCATAACGGCGGGCAATTTTTACCACCAGACGCAGGTTACTCTCAATCATGCGACGGCGAGAAGCGACATCTCCACGCAGTGCGCGACGCGCAAAATAGACTTCTTCTTCGGCTGTTAACAGTGGTGAATACCCAATCTCACCAAGGTAAAGCTGAGTCGCGTCCAACACACGCTGTGTGGCCCCTTGCGATAACAGCTCTTCTTCAGCCAGGTCGTTATCACTGGGTTCCTCTTCACTCAAGGCTTTTTCGTCAAAAGCCTCTACTCCGTTCTCATCAAATTCCGCGTCTTCATTTAAATCATGAACTTTCAGCGTATTCTGACTCATAAGGTGGCTCCTACCCGTGATCCCTTGACGGAACTAGCAAGTCAAAGCCTGGTTCCGCCGCTTTATCGCTGCGGTAAATAACGCAGCGGGTTTACGGATTTCCCCTTGTAACGAATTTCAAAATGCAAGCGTGTAGAGCTGGTGCCGGTGCTACCCATAGTAGCGATTTTTTGCCCCGCCTTAACTTCCTGTTGTTCCCGGACCAGCATCGTATCATTATGGGCGTAGGCACTCAGGTAATCATCGTTATGTTTGATGATAATAAGATTACCGTAACCACGCAGTGCGTTACCGGCATATACGACGCGCCCATCAGCGGTTGCGACGATAGCCTGTCCCTTACTGCCTGCAATGTCGATCCCTTTATTGCCCCCTTCGGAAGCGCCAAAGTTTTCGATCACTTTGCCATCCGTCGGCCAGCGCCATGAGGAAATCGGCGCGCTGGTTGACGTACTGCTTGCATTTGGTTCGGTCGTGCTTACCGTTGGTGCCGTTACAGGCGCTGTGACAACCGTCCCAGCAGGCTTGTTGTTTGGCAACATTTTGTTAGCACTTTGTTCACCTGAGCCCTCAGAATACGTAATTGTTGGTTGAGACGCAACTGCAACGGTGGAATTTTGTGCAGACCTGGTCACAACTCCTTGCTGTGCTGCATCCGCCTGGGTGATCGCATTTCCGCCAGTAATTGGCGTACCGGATGCGTTACCAACTTGCAAAGTTTGCCCTACATTCAGGCTATACGGGGCAGAAATACTGTTTCTCTGGGCCAGATCGCGGAAATCGTTCCCGGTAATCCAGGCGATGTAAAAAAGCGTATCACCCTTTTTCACGGTGTAAGTACTGCCACCCGTATAGCTACCCTTCGGAATATTCCCATACTGGCGATTGTATACAATTCGCCCATTTTCCATTTGCACGGGTTGTTCCGCGACCGGTTGAGTTTGCATGGGCTGCGTTACAGGACGCTGAACGGGTTGAATTTGCGGCGCTTGTTGCGGCGTTTGTTGCGTCGTCGCGCCCATTTTTGGCGGCGGTGTGATCAACATCCCGGAATTGGTATTTGATGGCGAACCACTGTCCACAGACGTGACCGGCGCCGGAGGGTTTGACGAACTGGTACAACCTGCCAGCCATAGTGAAACCAGTGATAGTGCCGCAATGCGACTAACGGTGAATTTTGGGCTTCCCGCGCTCATTTATCCCCCAGGAAAAAATTTGGTTAACAACCAGTGACGTAAGAACCGTGCAACGCATTAAGTGAACACGGGAAAATGTGTTCACGATACGCTTAACCCACCGGGAATAACCAGGAAAACTCCAGGTATTCGTTTCGGCTTCATCAGGCGTAATAGTGGCTGTTTGCAGAGCAAACTAGGCCAGCTCTCCCTTGACTAACGGGACGAAGCGAACGGCCTCCACGGTATCGATAATAAATTCGCCGCCCCGGCGACGCACGCGTTTCAAAAACTGCTGCTCATCGCCCACGGGCAGAACAAGAATGCCGCCTTCATCCAACTGTGCCATGAGCGCGGTAGGAATTTCCGGTGGCGCGGCCGTCACAATGATAGCGTCAAACGGCGCACGCGCCTGCCAGCCTTGCCAGCCATCGCCATGACGGGTAGAAACATTATGTAAATCGAGCTGCTTCAGGCGGCGACGCGCCTGCCATTGCAGCCCCTTAATCCGCTCAACGGAGCAAACGTGATGTACCAGATGCGCCAGAATCGCCGTCTGATAGCCGGAACCGGTGCCAATTTCCAGCACCCTGGATTGCGGCGTCAGTTCGAGCAGTTCCGTCATTCGCGCCACCATATAGGGCTGCGAAATCGTCTGACCCTGGCCTATCGGCAAAGCGATATTTTCCCAGGCCTTATGTTCAAACGCTTCATCAATAAATTTCTCGCGCGGCACTGCGGCAAGCGCATTAAGCACCTGCTCATCTCTGATGCCCTGCGCGCGCAATTGTTCAAGAAGAGCCTGTACACGTCCACTTACCATTGCGTGCCAACTCCCACGCTGTCTAACCAGTCTGAAACCACATCATGCGCGCTGTGCGCGGTTAAATCCACATGCAACGGCGTGACGGAGACGTAGCCTTCATCCACCGCCGCGAAATCGGTATCCGGCCCGGCATCGTATTTATCGCCCGGCGGGCCAATCCAGTACAATGTATTACCGCGCGGATCTTCCTGCGGGATTACTTTATCCGCTGGATGGCGGCTACCACAGCGAGTCACGCGAATGCCTTTAACCTGCGCTAACGGTAGATCCGGGACATTCACGTTGAGAATACGCCCGGTACGCAACGGCTCCCGGCTTAACCCTCGCAAAAGCGCGCAAGTCACGGCTGCAGCCGTATCATAATGCTGATAGCCGTTAAGGGAGACTGCTAATGCCGGAAAGCCGAGATGACGACCTTCCATCGCCGCGGCGACAGTACCGGAATAGATCACATCATCGCCCAGATTCGGACCCGCGTTAATACCGGAAACGACAATATCCGGACGCGGACGCATTAAGGCATTAACGCCCAGATAGACGCAATCGGTCGGCGTCCCCATCTGTACGGCGATATCGCCATTATCAAAGGTAAAAGTACGAAGCGAAGATTCCAGCGTGAGGGAATTAGACGCGCCGCTGCGGTTACGATCCGGGGCTACGACCTGTACATCAGCAAACTCACGCAGCGCTTTCGCCAGCGTTTGTATACCGGGCGCGTGAACCCCGTCATCGTTACTCAGCAATATGCGCATAATCACCCATTGTGTTGATCAGTTCCCTTACTACGCTGGTGGCAAAACTGCCTGCGGGCAGCCAGAAACGTAACTCGACGGTAACGTCATCCCACCAGTTCCAGCTTAATTGTTGCGGATAAAGCAGCATCGCTCTGCGCGACGCCTCTACTTTTTCGCGCAGCAACAGCGATTGCAACACCGTTTCCTGGGCAATGGCATCTTGCTCAAACGCCAGCGCCGCACGCTGTGTTCCCCACTCTCCGCTGCCCGGCAACGACGCTGTAATCATCAGCTCTTTTTCGTCTACCCGGCGCTGCAATTCAGGCAGTTCTTCAGATGTCGCGACGAACCAGCTTCCACGCCCCGCTAATTGTAGCGCATCGCCGTCAACAACTTGATTAAAGTCTGGTTTCTTCAGCCGCTGGTGAACAATTTGATTAAACAACGCGCTACGTGCCGCCGACAACCAAAAACTGCGTTTATTGCGATCGCGCACCGGCGCGTTACTTTGCGCCCAGCGCAGCGCGCCCTGCAAGTTGCTGCCGCCAATGCCGAATCGCTGTGCGCCAAAATAGTTCGGCACGCCGCCATCGCGAATCGCCTGCAATCGCGTTTCGACATCGCGGCGATCGCTTATTTCACGCAACACCAGCGTAAAGGCATTGCCTTTCAGCGCGCCTAAACGCAGCTTACGCTTGTGACGCGCGTATTCCAGCACTTTACAACCTTCCAGCTGAAAGGCGCTGAAATCGGGCATCTCTTTCCCCGGCACGCGCGCGCACAGCCACTGCTCGGTAACGGCGTGTTTATCTTTTTGCCCGGCAAAGCTCACTTCGCGAGCGTGAATTTTCAGGAATTTCGCCAGCGCGTCAGCGACAAAACGGGTATTGCAACCGTTTTTCAAAATACGCAGCAGAATGTGCTCGCCTTCACCATCCGGCGTAAAGCCTAAATCTTCAACCACCACAAAATCTTCCGGATTCGCTTTCAGCAATCCGCTACCTTGTGGTTTTCCGTGCAGCCAGGTGAGATTGTCAAACTCTGTCATTTCGCCGCCTTCATCAGCAACGCGACCGCTTCGCAGGCAATGCCTTCTCCGCGTCCGGTAAATCCGAGCTTTTCCGTCGTCGTCGCCTTCACGTTAACGTCATCCATATGGCAGCCGAGATCTTCGGCGATAAAGACGCGCATTTGCGGAATATGCGGCAGCATTTTCGGCGCCTGCGCAATAATGGTGACATCCACGTTGCCGAGGGTGTACCCCTTCGCCTGAATACGACGCCAGGCTTCACGCAGCAGTTCGCGGCTATCCGCCCCCTTAAATGCCGGATCGGTATCCGGGAAGAGCTTGCCGATATCGCCAAGCGCCGCCGCGCCCAGCAGCGCATCGGTCAGCGCATGTAACGCCACATCGCCATCGGAGTGCGCCAATAGCCCTTTTTCATAAGGAATACGCACGCCGCCAATGATAATCGGCCCTTCTCCGCCAAACGCGTGTACGTCAAAACCGTGTCCAATTCGCATTATGCTTTCTCCTGGTGGATGGTTCGGGTCAGATAAAATTCCGCCAGCGCCAGATCTTCCGGACGGGTGACCTTGATGTTATCCGCGCGACCTTCTACCAGCGCCGGATGAAAACCACAATACTCCAGCGCTGACGCTTCGTCGGTGATGGTCGCGCCTTCATTCAGCGCACGCGTCAGACAATCGTGCAAGAGTTCGCGGGGGAAAAACTGCGGGGTGAGCGCGTGCCATAAATCGGCGCGCTCTACGGTATGGGCAATAGCGGTTTTCCCTGGTTCGCCGCGTTTCATGGTGTCACGCACCGGACTGGCGAGGATACCGCCGACCCGGCTGTTTTCGCTGATAGCCAGCAACCGCGCAAGGTCATCCTGATGCAAACAGGGTCTTGCCGCGTCGTGCACCAGCACCCACTGCGCCTTTGCAACGGCCTGCAACCCGGCCAAAACAGAATCAGCGCGTTCGTTGCCGCCATCCACAACGGTGATTTGCGGATGATTCGCCAGCGGAAGTTGGGCAAAGCGATGATCGCCAGGGCTGATAGCAATAACAACGCGTGTCACCCGAGGATGCGCCAGCAGCGCATGAACTGAGTGCTCCAGAATGGTTTTATTACCGATTGAGAGATACTGCTTAGGACATTCTGTTTGCATTCGGCGGCCAAATCCGGCCGCCGGCACCACGGCGCAAACGTCCAATAAAGTGGCTGCCATGTTAAATCCCTGGATGGTTTATCGATGAGTTTGCCCCGCCGTTGCCGCGCGTTTTGAGGCGTCAGGCACCAGACGATAGAAGGTTTCGCCCGGTTTGGTCATGCTAAGTTCGTTGCGCGCGCGCTCCTCTATCGCTTCCTGGCCGCCATTGAGATCGTCAATTTCGGCAAAAAGCTGATCGTTACGCGCTTTAAGTTTGGCGTTTGTCGCCTGCTGCGCGACCACATCATCGTTGACGCGGCTATAGTCATGTATGCCGTTCTTACCGAACCACAGCGAGTACTGTAGCCAGACCAGTAAAGCCAGCAACAGCAGCGTTAGTTTACCCATCCTGCCCCCTGAAAAACGGCATCATCATCCCATAACGTCCTCTGTGACTCCACATTCAGGACGGGATTGCCGCGACAACGCCGGCAAATGTACCACATTTGCCGGATGTTACGTATACCCGAGTAAGGAGAACATAATCTCATTGTTGGTTACGGTTTGAATTATGACCGGAGGCGCAGTGATAACCCGTCTACCCTAATAGCCATATAAATAACGCGCCGAACAGCGCGCCTACGGCCAGTAGAGTAAACATGATGCTAAAAAGTATTTTGCCCTTTACTAGCAGATGCAACGCAATGCCGATAATCACCGATACCGGCATTAACGCGAGGAAAAAGGGCCAGGTATAGAGGAAAAAAAACAGCGTGTTAGGGCCATAAAGCAGAAAAGGGATCCCCAACGCCAGCAGCCATGACACAAAGCCGACCACCGCCCCCGGAAATGCACTGGTGGCGTCATCGTCGACCATGAAGGCGTCTGACCTTGTGAAAGTAATGTTATGGCTATTACGCATATTAAATCCTGTAACCTTGACCATACCGGGCATACAAGCCCGGTGGTGTCTCAGGATCTGATAATATCGCGCCGTCTCAGCAGGTCTAATAATTGGGAAACCAAATTTGTTACTAATTGTTCACCATTAAGATGAACCTGGGGCGAGTCAGGCGCTTCGTAAATGGCGTCGATACCGGTAAAGTTACGCAACTCACCCGCGCGCGCTTTTTTATACAACCCTTTAGGATCGCGCTGTTCACAGATAGCCAGCGGCGTATTGACATAAATCTCGATAAAACGATCGTGGCCGACGCGCTCTTTTACCAGTTGCCGCTCGGCGCGGTGCGGAGAAATAAATGCCGTCAAAACAATCAGGCCGGCGTCCGCCATCAGACTGGCCACTTCGCCTACCCGCCGGATATTTTCCTGGCGATCGGCATCGCTAAAACCTAAATCACGGCACAAACCGTGGCGCACATTATCGCCATCCAACAGGTAGGTACTGACGCCACGCTGATGTAACGCCTCTTCCAGCGCGCCGGCCACCGTTGATTTTCCCGAACCGGAGAGTCCGGTAAACCACAGCACCACGCCACGGTGGCCGTGGAGCTGTTCACGGGCGGCGACAGTAACGGGATGAGAGTGCCAGACCACGTTCTCATCATGCAGCGCCATGTTTATCTCCCAGCAAATCTCGGGCGTCCCAGTGCGGAAAATGACGGCGTACCAGCGCATTCAGCTCCAGCTCAAACGCACTGTATTCCACGGGCGGCGTCGCTCCGCGTTCGTCCAGTTCCCGCACCATGCCAGCGCCCACGGTAACGTTAGAAAGTCGGTCGATAAAAATCAGCCCGCCCGTCACCGGATTTTGCTGATAAATATCCAGCGCGAGCGGCTCATCGAATGTCATCTCCACCAGACCAATACCGTTTAACGGCAGACTTTCGACGTCTCGTTGGGTCAGATTGTTGATATCAATCTGATAGCGAATAGCCTCGATACGCGCGCGGGTTTTCTTACCCGCAAGTTTAACGTCGTAGCTTTGGCCCGGCGCCAGCGGCTGTTCCGCCATCCATACCACGTCGATCGCAGCGTGCCGCGCAGGTGCCAGCGTCTCGTTTGCCGCCAGCAGCAGATCGCCGCGGCTAATATCAATGTCGTCGTTGAGTACCAGGGTAATGGCTTCGCCCACACAGGCTTCTTCTTTGTCGCCATCAAAAGTAACGATACGCGCCACGCTGGATTCCACGCCGGACGGCAGCACTTTAATGCGCTCTCCGACTTTGACGCTACCAGACGCCAGAGTGCCGGCATACCCCCGAAAATCAAGATTTGGGCGATTAACGTATTGTACTGGAAAGCGCATCGGTTGACGGTCTACCGCACGCTGTATGTCTACCGTTTCCAGGACTTCCAGCAGCGTCGGACCGCTGTACCAGCGCATATTCGCGCTCTGCGCGGCGACATTATCCCCTTCCAGCGCCGAAAGCGGGACAAAGCGAATATCCAGATCGCCCGGCAACTGTTCAGCAAAGGTCAGGTAATCTTCGCGAATACGAGCGAAGGTCTCCTCGCGGTAGCCAACGAGATCCATTTTGTTGATTGCCACTACCAGGTGTTTGATCCCCAACAGAGTGGAGATAAAGCTATGGCGACGCGTCTGATCCAGCACGCCTTTACGCGCGTCGATCAGTAGGATCGCCAGATCGCAGGTGGACGCTCCGGTCGCCATATTCCGGGTATATTGTTCATGGCCCGGCGTGTCGGCGATAATAAATTTTCGTTTTTCCGTGGAGAAATAGCGGTACGCGACGTCAATAGTAATGCCCTGCTCACGCTCGGCCTGCAGCCCATCTACCAGCAGCGCCAGATCGAGTTTTTCTCCCTGCGTGCCATGACGTTTACTGTCATTATGCAGAGAAGAGAGCTGATCTTCATAAATTTGCAGGGTATCGTGCAGCAAACGACCTATCAGCGTACTTTTACCGTCATCAACGCTGCCACAGGTTAAAAAACGCAGCAGGCTTTTGTGTTGTTGGGCAATCATCCAGGCTTCGACGCCGCCTTCATTGGCGATTTGTTGTGCAAGTATGGTGTTCATGGCGACTCCTTAGAAATACCCCTGACGTTTTTTAAGCTCCATCGACCCCGCCTGATCGCGGTCAATCATCCTCCCCTGGCGCTCGCTGGTGGTAGAAACCAGCATCTCTTCGATAATTTCCGGCAGCGTTTGCGCGTGGGATTCCACCGCCCCGGTGAGCGGCCAACAGCCAAGTGTACGGAAGCGCACCATCCTTTTTTTGATGACTTCGCCAGGCTGGAGATCGATACGATCGTCATCCACCATCATCAACATGCCGTCACGTTCCAGAACCGGGCGTTCAGCAGCCAAATACAGCGGCACGATGTCGATGTTTTCCAGCCAGATGTATTGCCAGATATCCTGCTCAGTCCAGTTGGAGAGCGGGAAGACGCGTATACTTTCGCCTTTATTAATCTGACCGTTATAGTTACGCCACAACTCTGGCCGCTGATTTTTCGGGTCCCAGCGATGGAAACGGTCACGAAAGGAGTAAATACGTTCTTTCGCGCGGGATTTTTCCTCATCGCGCCGTGCGCCGCCGAACGCGGCATCAAAACCGTACTTATTCAGCGCCTGCTTTAACCCTTCGGTTTTCATAATGTCGGTGTGTTTAGCGCTACCGTGAACGAACGGATTGATGCCCATCGCCACGCCTTCCGGATTTTTATGTACCAGCAATTCGCAGCCGTATGCGTTGGCGGTACGATCGCGAAAGGCGTACATCTCACGGAATTTCCAACCGGTATCAACGTGCAATAGCGGGAACGGTAACGTACCCGGATAAAACGCCTTACGCGCCAGATGCAGCATGACGCTGGAGTCTTTACCAATGGAGTACAGCATGACCGGATTAGCGAATTCCGCTGCCACTTCACGGATAATGTGGATACTTTCCGCCTCCAGTTGCCGCAGGTGGGTGAGTCGTTTTTGATCCATAACCGTTCCTTTGCAATACCGTTTTTTGCTAAACATTTCGATTACACGACTATAGGGAGCGCAGGAGAGTGAATGAAATGACGAATTGGAATGAGTAGTTCCTCAAAGGAATAACGCGGCCCAAAAACCAATATCAAAAAATGCTTAACGTACCGGATTGCCAGCATTTAGGAGCAAATGAAATTGTATTAACACGATCGCGGTTTCATACTAGCCACGTAAAATTTTGTTCTGTATTTAAGGACTCATTATGTTTTCCGCAACGCGCCGCTTTGCCGTCATTCTGGCGCTCGGCGTAGGCTTTATCCTTCCTGCACAAGCAGCATCACCAGGGCCTGGTGAAATAGCGAATACTCAGGCACGACATATCGCCACTTTTTTTCCCGGGAGAATGACTGGCTCCCCCGCCGAGATGTTGTCTGCCGATTATTTACGCCAACAATTTACCCAGATGGGATACCAAAGCGATATTCGAACGTTTAATAGCCGATTTATTTATACCACGAAGGATAATCGCAAAAACTGGCATAACGTGACGGGCAGTACGGTCATCGCCGCCCATGAAGGGCGCGTGCCGCAGCAGATCATCATTATGGCGCATCTGGATACCTACGCTCCGCAGAGCGACGCTGATGTCGATGCCAATCTGGGCGGTTTAACGTTACAGGGAATGGATGATAATGCCGCGGGATTAGGCGTTATGCTGGAACTGGCGGCGCGTCTGAAAGATATACCGACCCATTATGGGATTCGTTTTATCGCCACCAGCGGGGAAGAAGAGGGAAAGCTAGGCGCGGAAAATTTACTCAAACGAATGAGTGACGCTGAGAAGAAAAATACGCTGCTGGTGATTAATCTCGATAACCTGATTGTTGGCGACAAGCTCTATTTTAATAGCGGGAAAAATACGCCGGAAGCGGTGCGTACACTGACCCGCGATCGGGCATTAGCGATTGCGCGCCGTTATGGCATCGCCGCCAACACCAATCCGGGACGCAATCCATCCTACCCCAAAGGAACGGGTTGCTGTAATGATGCGGAGGTTTTCGATAAAGCGGGAATATCGGTGCTTTCTGTTGAGGCGACGAACTGGAATCTGGGTAAAAAAGACGGATACCAGCAACGCGTGAAAAATGCATCCTTCCCGAACGGCAATAGCTGGCACGACGTACGGCTTGATAATCAACAGCATATTGACAAGGCGCTGCCAGGGCGGATTGAGCGCCGTAGCCGCGATGTAGTGCGGATAATGCTGCCGTTGGTAAAAGAGCTGGCGAAGGCGGAAAAAACGTCCTGATATGCTGGTGAAACGTGTTTATCCCCGCTGGCGCGGGGAACACTATTTATAAGCGTGTCATCTATGCAACCCAACCGGTTTATCCCCGCTGGCGCGGGGAACACTTCGTTGTGTTGGACACCACCGGATCGGCGCTCGGTTTATCCCCGCTGGCGCGGGGAACACTATCAAATAAAATCGTTATTGGCCGCGTTAAACGGTTTATCCCCGCTGGCGCGGGGAACACCTTCCCTTTTTTGGTTGCTGAGTCGGCCTCTCCGGTTTATCCCCGCTGGCGCGGGGAACACTACGACTTTAACTTTGGTATGGGGATGGCTAACGGTTTATCCCCGCTGGCGCGGGGAACACCGGCACAGACGGAAGCTCGCAAACGTGAGTTACGGTTTATCCCCGCTGGCGCGGGGAACACACTAAAACTATGTATTTGTTCTAAAAGCCCTTTTTTATTACCTAACAAACTACCAACGGTAAGATAACAATTCCTTATTATTAAAGAACATTCAACTTATTGATTTGCAACAGGAAGAAAAGAAACTAATCTAAGTCCATCCAAATCTACCGGAATACGTCTGTTTTCACCCCAGGTCTGGAACTCAAAACCAGACTCAGTATTTGTTGCCCAGGCCATTACTACGTTTCCGACTCCGCCAAGCTGTGTGATCTGTTGCCAAATCATTTCCCGAATACGCTTCGAGGTATCGCCAACATAAACACCTGCACGAACCTCAAGTAACCAGACGGCAAGACGTCCCCGCAGGCGCGGCGGTACGTTTTCCGTGACTACAACCACCATACTCATCAACCATGCCCCCGATGGCCGCTATCACCCAGTGATTCAGGTTCCGGTATTGCTGGCGGCAGCATATCCGGCGCAGGCTGAGGTGGTTTAATTTCACCGGCAGCGAGCACCTCTTCGATCAGCGGGATCAATTTTCCGGTCAGCTTCGAACTACGAAAAATATCCCGGCAGGCCAGGCGCACTTCTTTATCAGGTTCCGCCGGGTGACGAGCGGCGATCTCAAATGCTTTGGGCACCACCGATTCAAATTTGATGATATCGGCAATGTCATAAACAAAAGAAAGCGGCTTACCGCTATGGATAAAACCGATAGCCGGCGCATATCCCGCCGCCAGGATAGCCGCTTCTGAAATCCCGTACAGGCACGATGTCGCCGCGCTAATACATCGGTTGACGACATCCCCCTTCTCCCAGTCTTTCGGATCGTAGTTACGACCATGCCATTTCACGCCATACTGCTTCGCCAGTAATGCATAGGTCGCCCGCACACGGGATCCTTCAATACCGCGCAGTTGCTCAACGGAACGACGGGCGGGAGGCGGCTCACGAAAACGCAGTTCATACATTTTGCGGACTACTTTAAGCCGCAGGTCATCATCTAACGCCAGCTTTGCCTGATAAAGCAACTTATCGGCTCGTGCGCCACCGGGTTGTCCGGAGGAATAGACCCGCACTCCCGCCTCGCCCACCCATACCAACAGGGTGCCGACCGTTGATGCTAAATGCACTGCCGCATGGGAAACCCGCGTTCCCGGTTCCAGCATGATACAAGCGACCGAACCGACGGGAATATGCGTGCGGACTCCCGTTTTATCGATCAGCACGAATGCCCCATCCAGCACGTCAATTTGACCGTACTGGAGGAAGATCATCGAGGTTCGATCTTTTAACGGGATCGGGTTGAGCGGTACGAACGTCACGCGTCGTCTCCGGGTTTGATCATCATCATTCCGCAGCCAAACGCCCGGCTTTTACCGTACCCCTGCGCCAGACGTTGCAGGAAAAGCACGGGATCGTTAAGCACCAGCACGCCGGTATAGTCCACGCTGCTAAACTGAATCATCTGCCGGGATTTCTCTCGACGTATCTGCTGCTGCCGATAAGCATCAACGCTCGTTTCGCGCAGGGTGAAGCCATTTTGCTCCCCCTGGCGCGCCAACCACGTCAGCGCCGCCTGCTGCTGATAAGACCAAATATCCTGGCTATCACCCTGCGTTTTACGCTGGCGTTTCGCCTCCATCAGCAAATCGTGACGCTTGCCGTTTTTGCAAACCGTCGGATTGGCGCGCAAGTTAAACCGCAGCGTCTGTCCCGCGCTCAGCATTGGCGCAAATGGGCGAGTCTGCACGTCAAAAATCGCGCTGGCGGCAGGCTGTTCCTGTGAGAGAACAAAAAAGCGAAACGCGCCCTGTAACTCTTCGCGGCGATAAAGAAACTGCCGTTCCTTGCCGCCGGGAAAGAGATCCCATAACCACTGGTGCATCACGTACTCGCCGCGCTCCACCAGATGCAAGAGCTGTGCCGGCGAAAGCTCGCTGGTGTGCAGCGTTATTCTTGAGAGATACACGCGTCCTCCTTGCGGAGCCACGGCCCCTGATTCACGCTACGTTCACCGAACAGCCATTGCTGGCGGCTCAACGGCATGTCGCGACGACGTAAAATTTTGCTCGCCGTTAAGCCATCGTGTTCACCTTCCCACCAGCATTCGTTCTGTAATCTGGGGAGAGGCAGTTTCAGCGCATTGAATTGATCCTGATACCAACGATATGCTTCACGCAGGACATCCGCCGCACTCCCTTCCAGCAGTTGCGGCGCAAGCGGCAACGCCAGAGGGTGACTTTTGCGCCCCAGATACAGCGGGAACACAGGATGTTGTAACGACGCCTGAAGCTGCGCCAACGTGTAAGGCGCGTCCGGCGTCGCGCTGACAGCGATCATCCACCAAGCGTCGGTGTAGTAGTCGCGTCGGGAAATCAGCGCGCTCAGTAATTCAGGATCCTGCAACTCTTCACGGCGGCTGAAGTAACGTGCCTTACGTACCTCTTTCGGCATCTGCACCGTGTGATAATCCCGCGCCCAGCGCGGGTTGCCACTGGCGCACAGCAAAAATTGGTAATGACGATTGAAGGCGTTTAGCCGTTCCTCCTCATCGCGGCGAATTCCCAGCGCCGCAGCTAATAACCCCAACAGCGCCGAGCGCGAGGGTAGCTCATGGCTGTGGCGCACTTCGCCTGGCGCATCCACGCCCCAGGAGGCCATCGGCCCGTGAAGCTGAAAAACCAGATATTGGCTCATAAGCCGCCCCTTACGCGCAGATGAAGTCAAGCACGTCTTCCATGCTTCCCTGCTGATTCATCACGTTAAAGTCTTTGAACGCCGTCTCCTGTACATAGACCGCATTCATATTTTCACGCAGCGCGGTAATACGCTTAACCGCAACGTTCAATTGGTCTGTACCGTTGATCGGTTCATAAAACGCGGCCGCCAGTGAACGTGGTTGGTCGGTGCCTTTTTCGGCCAGCGCCCACGAGGCATAGGCACGGCTGGCAAAGCTGTTCTGTTTGCCGGTCGGCGGCACTTTCAGCGCCGCTTCAGTAAAGGCGCGCAGCGTTTTGTTTGCCAGTTCTTCATTGCCGTTCAGGTTTTTCACCAGCAGATCTTTGTCGATGCAGATATAGGTGTAAAACAGCGCGGAGCCAAAGCCGGTTTCGCCGAGATGGCCTGCGCCTGCATCTTCTGCCGATGCCTGGCGTAGGTCATCCACAGCGGTAAAGAAATCGTCTTCGATGATCGTTTCGCTGACGCCGAAGGCGTGGGCGACCTGGCAGGCGGCTTCCACGTTAAAATCAGTTTTCTTCGCTAACATCCGGCCAAACATGGCAATATCGACGGCCATGCGATCGTGACGTAACAGTTCCGCTTCCTCTTCTGTTGCCGGACGTTTTTCTTCTGCCAGACGGCGCGCCAGCGCTTTCACGGCCTCAAACTCAGCAGGGCTGATATGCACCAGTTGCTCGGTTTCAGCATTCGTCAACTCATCTTTGGGTTTCTTATCCTCTTTTACCTTGCCAAAGCAGTTGGCGATGTTCTTGACGTACTCAACCGCTTTTTTGGCGTCAATGCCGCTATCAACGAGGATTTGCGCCGCCTCACGAGCAATGCGACCAGTACGAATACCAATATGGCCAGCTAATGCCTGTTCAAATAACTCAGATGTACGCCAGGCGCGTTTCAGGCTCTGAGAGGAGATACGCAGACGTGTTGCTCCGCCAAGCACCACGGTTTTTGGCGCACCGGTATCATCACGGTTCAGGTTAGCGGCGGGGTAAGCGGTCAGTAAATGGAGCTGAATAAACGTTGTCATAAAGATATCCCTGTTAATCTTGTTCGTTATCGGTATCGCCATCGCCGGCCTGGTAGTATTCCAGCGCCCAGCGGATACGAAGAAATTCGGTTGGCCGCTGCTGGCGGCGATGGTGGTTCAGCAAGTCATTCTGCTCCTGGCACCAGCAGAAAATATCGTCTGCAAGAGAAAACAGGTTGACCGAACCATCTAACAGCTTCACTGCACGCCGTAACTGGCGCAGCAGTTCATCCGGCGTTTTTACCGCTAATAGGTGGGAGAAGCGTAATTTTGACATCACCGGAGTGTCGCCACCTTTCTTCTGTCCAAGCTGCGCAGCAAAACTCTTTTGCTCATCAATAAATTTGATATGTGCAGCCAGTGCCGCTGTGATTGCCAATGCAGTAACATTCCAGGGTGCTTTGTTTTTCCATAAAGAATGTGTTTGCATTAACAATGAATGAAGCCCCTCAGCCAAACAGGCATCATTCACCGTTTTACTACGTCGTAAGCTGGCACGTAATCCACGTTTTTCTTGTAGTTCCTCATGCCACTGACGCAAAGTGGCTTTATCATCTTTCGTCACAACACTCATTCAGCAGCCTCCTGTTTCTTTGCTTTGGCGGCTTTCGCGCTTTGCTTTTCCGCCGATGAAGTAAAATATTTCTTGCGCGCGGTCATGATGCGCTTCAGATCGCTGCTCTCGTAGGGGTTGGTAAAGACGCGGTCGTCGAAGTAGCGCCGGGTAAACAGCCAAAGTTCTCTTTGCCATTTATTCAGCCTTTCGTCCGGCTTGTGTCCGTTTTCCAGATCGTGGATCAGATTGAGAAAGCGCCCCTGCGTCAGGTTCCAGAAATCAATATCGATAAAACTGAAATCACCCCGCGCATCCTTCGCATTGGTGAACCACGCTTCTTTTAGCGCACCGCGCAGCAGGCTGAGGAGGCGGGTAGCAGTTTGTGTTGCTTTACGTAAATCAGGGATCAGACCTTCCGTCATCAGCAACGGGAAGTGATGCTCATACCAGCAGCGGATTTTCATATTGTCGAAATCCGCGCCAAAGCCCCAGATCCCCGCTTTAACGTCAGTCAGCGAGCGGGCGTTAAACACCTTGACTACCTGCGCGGGAGATTCGTAATTCGCTTCCGTCTGGTTGTTCTGACTTAATCCCAGCCAGTCGCGCCAGATAAGGCCGCCGGGCTGCGGTTTAACGGAAAAGAAGGCGTTTTGATCTTTTACCGGGGCGCGATAAGGCGTCAGCGGATGACGCCAGCCATCGTAGTTAACGCCGTAGTTCTTAACGGTCATAAAGCCAAGAAGCTCATCGCTTTCAGCGCCGCAAATATCGCAGCAACCTGACTGTAAGGTGGCAAAATCCAGGCGGATACGACGCGGCATCCCCCAGTACGCCTGGAGTTTATTGACCTGCTCCGGCGTGGTAACGGCATTCGCCTGCTCGCTGGTCCGCGTCGCGGCAAGCCACGGGAAAACGGTCGCATCACACTGGTCTGGTAAAGGCAGATCCGCAGTATCCTGCGGCATCACGTTGAGCCACAGCTTGCGCCAGAGCGGCGTTTGCCGCTCGCCCTGATATTCCTGCAATTCAACCAACGTGGTCAGTGGTCCGCCGCCACGCAGCCCGGTGCGGTAGCCTTTACCGCCAGAAGGCGCGTTAAGCTGCAACGAAAACAGCGCCAGCGCCGCGCAGTGCGGACAAAAACGTTCCGTTACGCCGCGTTTGATAAAATGGTCTTTATTGAACTTCGTGGTTTGTACGCCGGGCGTTTCTGGCAGCAACGAGGCGATCGACACTTTTTCTCCGGTTAACGGCTCAAAGTCCTGCATAAACGAGGGGGATTCTGGGCCGAACTGAAAGGCGTGTTCTAACGGTGCTAACGCCTTATGTAACGCATCGGCACGCAATCCATCAAACCAGATATCCTCCCAGTTTTTGTATCTTTTCGGCGCGATACTGCATTGCAACAATCCCAACAGAAACTGCCAGGCCGCTCCCTGTAAATCTGCTCGCGTTGCGGCGATGTCCACCACGTTTTCATCTGCCAGATCGACGGGGGCCAGCTTGCCCGTGGAACCGTCTTTGAAACGGACGGGGAGCCAGGGCGTTGTTAAAAGCGAAAAATTGTCCATATCTATATTCGTTATTCCCCCATCATGCCAATCAATCCCTCATTCGCCGAATAACCACAAGCGGCACAATCCGTCACCACAATCACCGTGGCAAAATCCTTATCCTGATGCTGTTGCGCACACCACTTACGCAGGGGTTCGCCATCTAATTTTTCAAACTCGTCTTTATGTTTATTCCACCAGCTCTGACGTACCCGCAGCACGCTCATCTCCCAGGCGTGTTCACCGCTGGCATAAGGGGTTACGACGCCATCCACGATTTTCGCCAGCCACAGCATGACAGACTCTTCCGCCAACCGCGTTGACATTTTCTCCGGTAGAGAATCGCTAATTTCAGCACAATAACCCGGTGCAAAATTAAGCAGCATCTGGTAGGCAAAGGCACGGTCACAATGAACTTTCCCTTCCTGCAATTGCTCGGTTTTTGCAAATCCAACCGGCATGTTGACATCCTCGCCGTAGACCGACTCAATCAACAATCGGGCAGATTGCGGCATCCGAATCGTCCCCTGCTCACGTAATATGCGCTGTGTCAGCCACATGCGCCCATGATCGGGATAGACATAGGCGCTGTTACGCATGGCGCTGGATAACCAGTTCTCTCGCGGCGCGTCATCCCACTCCGGAGCAAGAATGCGCAGCACTGGCGTCTCTCGCTCATCCTGCCCACTCTTTTTCACCAGACCGTTACGATCGCGAATATGACGCTGTAGTCGACCGGCCCGCTGAATTAATAAATCCACCGGCGCTAAATCAGAGATCATCTCATCGCAGTCAATATCCAGACTTTGTTCGATTACCTGCGTGGCGATAATGACCTTACCGGCACGTTGCGCACCGCTCTGTTTGCCAAAGAGATTCAGCGTCTGTGACTCAATCCGCTGACGATCGTGAAAAGCAAAGCGACTATGGAAGAGTAAAAGGTTTTCCGTGGCGACGACCTTACTCAGTTGAAGCTGGCGATAGATACGAATCGCATCATCAACGGAGTTACGTATCCAGGCGATACAGTTTCCTTTTTCCACTGCTTCACCTATACGTTCAAGACACGACTCTTCACTATGTAGCCAGCCAATATCTACGCTACGCTCAACCTCTTTGCGTGTATCAACCCGCTGAGAAATCAGCTCTGTTTGTGTGACCTGAGTCAGCCAGGGATAATCGTCATGGCCTAGCAACGGCGCCTGCACACTACGCCTCACCCCACGGGAAAATGCCGCCACCAGCTTATCTCGCTGCTGCTGCGATAGCGTCGCAGATAACAGAATAGTGGCGTTGCCATTACTGGCCTGCCGTTCGATCAAACCTTCAAGTATTCGGGACATCCATGCATCACAGGCATGGATCTCATCCGCCAGTAAAATCTTGTTGCTAAGACCCAGTAACCGCAGGTTGTTATGTTTAAATGGCATTACCGCCATCATCGCCTGATCCAACGTGCCTACGCCAACCTCCGCCAACAACGCTTTTTTATTGCTGTCGGCAAACCAGGCGGCGCATCCCTGACTATAAGGCTGCGCTTCATCGGGTTCTTCCGTACCAGAAAGAGTGACCGACCATATTGACTGATTGAAACGATCCATTAAGCGACGCGCGCTATGCGCCAGAATCAGGCTGGGACGGGAGTCCGGCTGATACAGCGCCAGCCAGGTGTTCGCCATACGTTCAAACATCGCGTTGGCTGTCGCCATTGTCGGCAGTCCAAAATAGAGTCCCTGCGCTTTACCTGCCGCCATCAGTCGATGAGCTAATATGAGCGCCGCCTCTGTTTTTCCGGCCCCGGTGACATCTTCAAGAATAAAGAGTTGGGCGCCATCCACGTTGATATCCAGCTCAAGCGCCTTTTGTTGTAACGGTGTGGGATGCTGAATAAAAGGGAAAAGCGTTTCTATGCCCGTAAAGGCAGACACATTCGCCGCTGAGGGAAATAGCGTGATGGCAGTTTGTGCTTTAGCGAGAGCTTGCTGCCAGTAGGTATCAACAGGCATTTTTTCCGCAGTACGCGGAAAATAACGGCTGGCAGAACCAGTCCAGTCAGCCAGCACAACCGCAGCGGAAATAAACCAGGAAAGTTGCTGAAATTGGTCGATACCCTCATCTTCATCCCAGGCTTCAGGCAAGGTAATTAAAGGAAAGAGCGCTTTTATTCTCAGAAGAAAATCTCTTGCCGCATCTTTATCCTGCTGGCGAAAATGGTCCAGCTCCTGGATTGCCTCTGGAGGGCGTCCATGATGACCTGTAGTGACTGGCATCCAAAGCGCCATAACGCGCTTACTTTTACGAACTGAAAGCGAAGAAGGAGGAAACAATTCAGGGCATTCACTTAGCCAGGAGTTCCACAACACGTATCCCAGCGTGGTATGCGCGATTTTTTCATAATGCCGTGTAGGCTCATTAAAGATGTTTAAAGCCTCATGACGGTATAGTTGCTGGAAGGAATGAGCAAATTTTCCAATATCATGCCAACATAAAATCCAGGCAAAAAATTGCGCCGCCTGCTCCTTATCCTGGATGCCTAATTTTTTTAGATAGTGGTCAATAAAATAAATATTATTTATCACCATCCAGTAACCCACAGCCGCAACATCTAAAGAATGCCAGCAAAGCAAATGGTAATCATCACCGCCGTCATTTTCTCCTCGTCGAGACTTTCCCCAATAGTGATATATCGACACGTAAACTCCAGCATGTGGATAATAAAAGCACTCTACGCCTTTTTAATGGTCTTTTTTTTTGATATATCTCACAAAAATTGCACTTCCTGAGATTATATTTAAATATGCTCACTCAACTTTATATATTCTTCAGAAATATTTACCCCACGAATAATTATTATAAATTTTTCCGCTCTTTTCTTCTGGAAGAAGCGATCAAAGAGGCTTCTTCCAACGCCCCCTGCATAAACCAAAATTTAAAAAAACGACCATTTGCGGCGAATCATCTACCTTTTGTCTGAATTATCGTCACCACAAAGGATTACCAACCATAAATGTGCTGTATTAATAATGCCGTTCAAATTCTCTCCTGTAGTAAACTTTATCTGTTTAATAAAAAAGAGAGAATTGAACGATATATTTTACTCCGGATATTGAATAATATAAATTTGAAGGAAAATATTATGCCAGTCACTTTAAGCTTCGGTAATCATCAAAATTATACGCTTAATGAAAGTCGGCTTGCTCATCTGTTAAGCGCAGATAAAGAAAAAGCAATCCATATGGGGGGCTGGGATAAAGTCCAGGATCATTTTAGAGCGGAAAAAAAGGACCATGCGCTGGAAGTGTTACACTCCATCATTCACGGACAGGGCCGTGGTGAACCTGGAGAGATGGAAGTTAACATAGAGGATATAAATAAAATTTACGCCTTTAAACGGCTACAACATCTGGCCTGCCCGGCTCATCAGGATCTGTTTACTATCAAGATGGACGCTTCTCAGACACAATTTTTACTTATGGTCGGCGACACGGTGATCAGCCAAAGCAATATTAAGGACATCCTCAATATATCAGATGATGCAGTGATAGAATCTATGAGTAGAGAGGAGAGACAGTTATTTTTACAAATATGCGAGGTGATTGGTGCGAAGATGACCTGGCACCCGGAATTACTTCAGGAGTCGATTTCTACACTACGAAAAGAAGTGACGGGCAATGCACAAATCAAAGCGGCGGTTTATGAGATGATGCGTCCCGCAGAAGCTCCAGACCACCCGCTTGTCGAATGGCAGGACTCGCTTACTGAAGATGAAAAATCGATGCTGGCCTGTATTAATGCAGGTAACTTTGAGCCTACAACTCAGTTTTGCAAAATAGGTTATCAGGAGGTACAAGGTGAAGTCGCTTTTAGCATGATGCATCCGTGTATCTCCTATTTACTACATAGCTATTCACCGTTTTCAGAGTTTAAACCAACAAATTCTGGTTTTTTAAAAAAACTTAATCAGGATTATAACGACTATCATGCAAAAAAAATGTTTATTGATGTAATTCTTGAAAAGCTATATCTAACCCATGAACGTTCTTTGCACATTGGTAAAGATGGGTGCAGTCGTAATATATTACTGACATAAAGATAGTCAGTAATATACCCTTCATACTTCAAGTTGCTTATGTGTTGGCTACGCTCGTTCACCCCAGTCACATAGTTATCTATGCTCCTGGGGACTCACTCCCTTGCCGCCTTTAAGCAACTCGAATTATTTTGGGTATATAACCAATTTAAAATCCGGCTGCCTGCCGGATTTTTCATAGCAGCAAGTATAATCATACCGCGTAAGGACAATTACCCTTCATGCAGCCCGCACTCGCGCTTCAGCCCGAAGAACCGCGTTTCTTCTTCCGCCATACCCGGCTCCCATTTGCGGGTGGTGTGCGTATCGCCCACCGACAGATAGCCCTGATCCCACAGCGGATGGTATTTCAGACCGTACTTTTGCAGATACTGGTAAACCGTGCGGTTATCCCAGTCGATAATCGGTAGCACTTTAAACACGCCGCGCTGGATAGCGAGAACGGGTAAATGCGCGCGGCTACCGGACTGCTCGCGACGCAGACCCGCAAACCACGTCTGCGCTTTCAGCTCTTTTAGCGCCCGATTCATCGGCTCGACTTTATTGATGTCATTGTATTTCTCAATACCTTCTACGCCCTGCTCCCACAGTTTGCCGTAGCGCGCTTCCTGCCAGGCCGGACTTTCGCCCGCGCGGTAAACTTTCAGGTTGAGTTTGAGTTTGTCCGTTAGCTCATCAATAAACTGATAGGTTTCCGGGAACAAATAGCCGGTATCGGTGAGGATCACCGGGATACCCGGGCGAATCTGGTTCACCAGGTGCAGGCTCACCGCCGCCTGGATACCAAAGCTTGAGGAGAGCACGTATTCGCCGGGCAGATTTTCCAGCGCCCAGGCCACGCGTTCTTCGGCAGTCAGCGTTTCCAGTTGAGCGTTGGTTTCCGCCAACGCCAGTACGCGATCGACTTTTGGCAGGTCGTTCAGGGCATTTAGATCGAGTTTGGACATAAGTTCCTCGCGGTATACCTTGCCTGATGGCGCTTCGCTTATCAGGCCTACGCGGGCGGTAGGCCTGATAAGGCATTTATGCCGCCATCCGGCAATTCAGGTTATTCCCAGAAATCACGCGCGGGATCGAGCACCGGGCGAATGATGCCCGCACGCACCGTAAAGTCGCCGAAGCCTTCACCCGCTTCACGCTCTTTCGCCCAGCGCCCAATCAGTTCATCCAGCGAGGCCAGAATATCCGGCTCGGCGATATTTTCTTTATACATCCGTGGGATACGACTCCCGATGCGGTTGCCACCAAGATGCAGGTTATAACGACCAGGCGCTTTCCCTACTAAGCCAATTTCCGCCAGCATCGCGCGACCACAGCCGTTCGGGCAGCCGGTCACGCGCATCACGATATGCTCATCAGGAATGCCGTGTTTTTCCAGAATCGCTTCCACTTTGTCCGTGAACGACGGCAGGAAACGCTCGGCTTCCGCCATTGCCAGCGGGCAGGTCGGGAACGATACACAGGCCATTGAGTTTTCACGCTGCGCGCTCACGGCATTCATCAACCCGTGGTCGCGCGCCAGCGTCTCGATCTTCGCTTTCTGGCTTTCCGGCACGCTGGCAATAATCAGGTTCTGGTTAGCGGTAATACGGAACTCGCCCTGATGAATCTTCGCGATCTCCAGCAGGCCGGTTTTCAGCGGGCGCCCCGGATAATCCAGGATACGACCGTTTTCGATAAACAGCGTCAGGTGCCAGTTGTTGTCGATCCCTTTCACCCAACCGATACGATCGCCGCGACCGGTGAACTCATACGGACGGATCGGCTCAAATTTGATCCCCGCGCGACGCTCAACTTCTTCTTTGAACGTGTCGACACCGACGCGCTCAAGCGTATATTTGGTTTTCGCGTTTTTACGGTCGGTACGGTTACCCCAGTCACGCTGGGTCGTCACCACCGCTTCCGCTACCGCCAGGGTATGCTCCAGCGGCAGGAAGCCGAACTCGCTGGCTGTACGCGCGTAGGTTTTCTTATTACCGTGCTCAATAGACAGACCGCCGCCAACCAGCAGGTTAAAGCCCACCAGCTTGCCGTTTTCGGCAATCGCCACGAAGTTCATGTCGTTGGCGTGCAGATCGATATCGTTCTGCGGCGGGATCACCACCGTGGTTTTAAATTTACGCGGCAGATAGGTTGCGCCAAGGATCGGTTCTTCGTCAGTGGTCGCGACCTTCTCCTGATCGAGCCAGATCTCCGCATACGCACGGGTGCGCGGCAGCAGATGTTCGGAGATCTTCTTCGCCCATTCGTAGGCTTCAGCATGCAGCTGAGACTCGTACGGGTTAGAGGTACACAGCACGTTACGGTTCATGTCGTTGGCGGTTGCCAGCGCATCCAGCCCCACCGAGTGCAGCATCTGGTGCACCGGCTTAACGTTCTTCTTCAGAATGCCGTGGAACTGGAAGGTCTGGCGGTTGGTCAGACGGATACTGCCGTAAATCGTGTTATCCGCCGCGAATTTATCGATCGCCTGCCATTGCGTCGTAGTAATCACCCCGCCCGGCAGGCGGCAGCGCAGCAGCATCGCGTGGCGCGGCTCCAGCTTCTGCGCCGCACGCTCGGCGCGAATATCGCGGTCATCCTGCTGATACATGCCATGAAAGCGTATCAGCAGGAAGTTATCGCCTTTAAAACCGCCGGTGAGACCGTCGTTCAGATCTTCCGCAATGGTGCCGCGCAGATAGTTGCTTTCCAGCTTCATGCGCTCGGCATCGGACAGTTTACCTTCGACCACCAGTGGGCCTGGATGTTTTTCGCTCATTAGTAGACATCTCGCTGATAACGGCGCTCTACGCGCAGCTCACTTAAATATTCATCTGCCGATTCGAGGTCCATACCGCCGAATTCAGCGATCACTTCCAGCAATGCTTTTTCGACATCTGCGGCCATGCGCCTGGCATCGCCGCAGACATAAATATGCGCGCCATCATTGATCCAGCGCCACAGCTCGGCACCCTGTTCACGCAGCTTGTCTTGTACGTAAATTTTTTCTTTTTGATCGCGTGACCAGGCGAGATCGATACGGCTTAACAACCCCTCTTTCACGTAGCGCTGCCACTCCACCTGATAAAGGAAATCTTCGGTAAAGTGCGGGTTGCCGAAGAACAGCCAGTTCTTACCTTCCGCCCCTTCCGCCGCTCGCTGTTGCATAAAGGCGCGGAACGGCGCGATGCCGGTGCCGGGGCCAATCATAATGACCGGCGTTTCCGGGTTAGCTGGCAGGCGGAAGTTATCGTTATGCTCAATAAAGACGTGAACTTCGCCCTCTTCTTCCACGCGGTCGGCAAGAAAGCTGGAGGCGCCACCGGCGCGGGCGCGGCCTTCAATGTCATAACGAACCACGCCAACGGTGATATGCACTTCGCTCTCCACTTCAGCCTGTGCGGAGGCGATAGAGTACAGACGCGGCGTTAGCGGACGCAGCAGGTCGATTAGCGCCTGAGCATCCAGCTGTGCCGGAGAGAAACGCACCATATCAACAATGGGCGTGGTCGCGGCGTAGTGCTGGAGCTGCGCTTTGTCACCCACTAATGGCAACAGCGACTCACTGCGCGTCAGGGTCGCGTAGTTCTCAACAATGTTGGCGGTATTCACCGTCAGCTCGAAGTGCCACTCCAGCGCTTCGGCGAGCGGCAGGGTTTTACCATCAACCGTCACCGGCTCATCGCCTTTCAGCCACAGCAACTCAACCAGCTCCTTCACCAGAGCCGGATCGTTCTGATACCAGACGCCCAGCGCATCGCCCGGCTGATAGCGCAGGCCGGAGTCGCCTAAATCAATCTCAATATGACGCACATCTTTTTCCGAGTTGCGACCGGTGATTTTCTGATTCACGGAGAGGGTCGCGATCAGCGGCGCGTCTTTAGTATAGGGGCTGGTGTGGATGTCGTTTACCGCGCCAGTAGCGACGGATTGCGAAGGTGCCGCGACAGGTGCGCGAGACTTCAGAACATCAACCACGCGGGCGCGCCATTCGCTGGCAGTTGCCTGATATTCAACGTCAGCATCGACACGGTCGAGCAGACGTTCACCGCCCAGTTCCGCCAGTTTGCTGTCGAAATCTTTTCCGGACTGGCAGAAAAATTCATAAGAGGTGTCGCCGAGGCTAAACACGGCAAAAGCGGTGTTTTCCAGTTTCGGCGCTTTTTTGGAGAACAGGAATTTATGCAGCGCGACGGCCTCTTCCGGCGGCTCGCCTTCTCCCTGGGTGGACGTCACTATCACCAACAGTTTTTCACTGGCAATCTGTTTGAATTTGTAGTCGCCGGCGTTCACCAGTGTCACATTAAGGTTGGCCGCCAGCAGATCATCACGCAGCGCTTCCGCCACACGACGCGCATTGCCGGTTTGCGAAGCGGAGATAAGCGTAACCCCCGGCATCTTCCCCTCAGGAGCAGGCGTGACGGCAACAGCGCCTGAGCGCGGGTTCAGTACGCCCCAAAAATAGCCGGAGACCCAGGCAAGCTGTTCGGGAGTAAGGTCGGTTGTCGCGGCCTGAAGGCGCGCCAGTTGCTCCGGATTAAGCGGAAGCAACCCAGTCAGTGGAGCCGGTGTCGTCATGCGTCGTTATGTTCCAGTAAGCAAAGCGGATCTATACACAAAATCATTCAAGTTCGCTGTAGCCAGACTGTAAGCTGATCGCGCCCCAGGAGCGTACATAAATACGTGACTGGGGCGAGTAAACGCAGTCAACACAGATGCGGCTTGAAGGATGAAGTGTATAAGCGATAAATCCCAAACTAAGGATAAGGGTAACGGTGAGAGGAATAACAATTAAAGAAGGGTTGGAAATAACAAATAACCAAATGAACTAACCTGTTTTAGTTATCGTTATTAACGCCAAAATCGATTTTATAATTGATTGATAATTATTAAATTTTCTGGAAATTCTTAAATTAATTGCCCGTCACAAGGCGGAGAATGGTTTTAGTTAATGATAAAAAATGCGCTTTCCGGTACCCTACGGCGGTTTTTTTATTGCCTGAGAGTTCATCATGTCCACCACGTTGTATAAAGATTTCACCTTTGAAGCCGCTCACCGCCTGCCTCACGTGCCTGAAGGGCATAAGTGCGGCCGCCTGCACGGACACTCGTTTATGGTGCGTCTCGAAATTACCGGTGAAGTCGATCCGCATACCGGTTGGATTATGGATTTCGCGGATCTCAAAGCGGCGTTTAAACCGACTTACGATCGTCTTGATCACTACTATCTCAATGATATTCCAGGGCTGTCCAATCCCACCAGCGAAGTGCTGGCAAAATGGATTTGGGATCAGGTTAAGCCCGTCGTGCCGCTCCTGAGCGCCGTGATGGTGAAAGAGACCTGTACAGCCGGCTGCGTCTATCGCGGCGAATAAGGTTTATTAACGCGTGGGCTGGATGGCAGATTGATTCCAGCCTATCCACACGACGTTTTATCAGTGAAAACATTGTCCAGCGCGGTGTTAAAAGCGCAGCACATCACCGGTTGCAGGTGCGGTTATTTCCGGTAGCCACAACCGCCCCCAGGCCCCTGTACAGTGACAACCGCATAGTTTTTCAGGTTTGTGTTCTTGCAGAAAGCGCCTGACTCGCCACAGCGTGAACGGTGATGCGCAGCGGAGATGAAATCCGCCGACAAGCGCGTAAATCCGCTTTATACCGGTAATGTTCTGACAGTGCCGAACAATATTTACGATCCCTCGATGCCCGCATCCCGTAATGATGACTAATCCTTTTGTCGATTGGTAAATCAGTACGCCCTCATCCAAAATAGAGTCCGGCTCCGCATCGTGGCCGCCAAAAATGCCGTAGGCTTCAGGCGCGACCACCGGTATTTCCCCTGACCAGATAAAGTTTTCGCCAATCGGCAGGGGGTCACGCGTGTACATCATTCGATAGCGTGAATAGTCCACCTCACACGACAATTTTTTTATTTTTCGGGTAATACCAAGAAAAGTCATTGCTGCATAACGTTCACGTGCAATATCGGGATGGCAGATGATTCGACTGTTATCAGGAAGCCACGGCACGCCGCCGCAATGATCGTAATGACCATGCGAAAGCACCACAGCAGACACATCGGACAGGTCGATCCCCATCGCCAACGCGTTTTGCATAAAACTGCCATCAGGGCCGGTATCGAACAAGATCGACGTAGACTCATCCTCGACCAACAGGCTTAATCCTGGCCGGGCCTTCAACGATTTATCCGCTCCAGCTCCCTTATGATTTTCGAGCAATACCCTGATCCTTAACGCCATGGCCTTCTCCTGTATAAAAGCCTCCCCGGGAAAACGCGGCCTTTTTACTTTACAGGTTTGTAGCAGCCATTACTGGTACACAGATTATGATTATGCAACGGCTATCCTTGTTGGCGCGGGGAACACAGTTTTTCGTCGAAATCAATTTGCCACTCGTGCGGTTTATCCCCGCTAGCGCGGGGAACACGAATAAAAGCCTCAGACCTCTTATATCTGGGGCGGTTTATCCCCGTTAGCGCGGGGAACACATCCAATGGGTTACAACAATGCTGTCGTTAGACGGTTTATCCCCGCTAGCGCGGGGAACACGTGTCGCCTATGCTGCGGCTGGGTGGAATACGCGGTTTATCCCCGCTAGCGCGGGGAACACGTAACAGCTCAAACAAAGAGAGAGGCCCGCCGCGGTTTATCCCCGCTAGCGCGGGGAACACTGCCGGGTCTATGCGAGAGATAATACAGTAACCGGTTTATCCCCGCTAGCGCGGGGAACACGGGCGTTGGTCAAATTCCCAATCTGAACAATCCGGTTTATCCCCGCTAGCGCGGGGAACACCAGCCGTCACCCTCGGGCCTTGACGGTTCCCACGGTTTATCCCCGCTAGCGCGGGGAACACACCCGATGACGACAGCAGCTATATCTCCAGTGCGGTTTATCCCCGCTAGCGCGGGGAACACCTCAGCAGGCTGGAGGAGATGATCAAAAATGGCGGTTTATCCCCGCTGGCGCGGGGAACACACGGCAACGGATGCGACCGCCAGCGCGATCCCCGGTTTATCCCCGCTGGCGCGGGGAACACATTACCAACGTCAGTTGACGCGAAACCTGAACCGGTTTATCCCCGCTGGCGCGGGGAACACGCTGGTTTCCTCTGCAAAGGTCTCCAGCCGCCCGGTTTATCCCCGCTGGCGCGGGGAACACGCCCACGGCTGCTTCTGCTGTTTTCATGCCCGCGGTTTATCCCCGCTGGCGCGGGGAACACACTAAACGTATGTCATTGTTTATAAACTACTTTTTATCAACACCACATTCCACCAACATAATCGCAACAATTTAAATTATTAAAGAACAGCTAATTTGCTGATTTTGATGCAAAAAAGTTCATAGAATGATTTTTTCTTTAAATTTACCAAAATAGCGCGATCCGTGCATCGCTATGGAAAAATTTATCAGCGCTTTTATACACTCATCGAAATTCACATAGAGAAAATAAACAATGCAAGGTAATGGATGAGTCACAGACGGCATCGGCAGGCCGTCTGTAAGATTAGTAATGCATCAGGCGATATTTAAATATTTATGCGTTTGCATAGACAGCCGCCAGTTACGTGCAATACACGTTTCAATACACAGACGCGTCGCGTCTTCTTTCTGGCTAATGGGCTGCAAAGCAATCACGCGCGGTTTATCATCGCTCAACGTGGCTAACAGTTCATCCAGCGCCTCAATATCACGAACTCGCCCAACGGGATGCTTGATTTCATTGGCGCGCTCCAGCGCCTGGGAAAGCACGTCATATCCCCCGCGCATATTCACTTTTGGTGAAACCGTGACCCAGGTGTTAGGCGTACAGCGCACTTCATGCGTCCCGCTGGTTTCAATCTGGCAACTAAAACCACTCTTTTCAAGCAGATCGGTGAGCGGCATGAGGTCGTGAATACAGGGTTCGCCACCGGTGATAACAACGTGACGCGCGGTATAGCCCTGACGATTAATCACCGCCAGCAAGTCTTCACTGCTCGCAGCACCCCATTTGTCGCTCTCTTTGGTTTTTGCCAGAATACTGTACAGAGACACTTCCCGATCGCTCAGTTTATCCCAGGTATGCTTAGTATCACACCAGGCACAGCCGACCGGACATCCCTGTAAACGAATAAAAATAGCGGGGACGCCGGTAAAATAACCCTCGCCTTGTAGGGTCTGGAACATCTCGTTAATCGGGTACTGCATAGCGTTCTCTGTTAAGGGGATAATCGTTAATTATTGCAGATTTCGTCTGCCCGGTCATGCACAGCGGCTGCGCTATTGAACAGATACAAAAAACCCGCCGAAGCGGGTTTATACGTTAAGAGGTAAAAGCAGGATTACGCCTGGCCTTTGATCTCTTTACGACCGTTGTACGGTGCTTTTTCGCCCAGAGCTTCTTCGATACGAATCAGCTGGTTGTATTTAGCAACGCGGTCAGAACGGCTCATAGAACCGGTTTTGATCTGGCCTGCAGCGGTACCAACAGCCAGGTCAGCGATGGTAGCGTCTTCAGTTTCGCCAGAACGGTGAGAGATGACAGCAGTGTAGCCAGCGTCTTTCGCCATCTTGATTGCAGCCAGAGTTTCGGTCAGAGAACCGATCTGGTTGAATTTGATCAGGATGGAGTTAGCGATGCCTTTCTCGATGCCTTCTTTCAGGATTTTGGTGTTGGTTACGAACAGGTCGTCACCAACCAGCTGGATTTTGTCGCCCAGTACTTTGGTCTGGTAGGCAAAACCGTCCCAGTCAGACTCGTCCAGACCATCTTCGATGGAAACGATCGGGTACTGTTTGGTCAGCTCTTCCAGGAAGTGGGTGAATTCTTCGGAGGTGAACGCTTTGTTGCCTTCGCCAGCCAGAACGTATTTACCGTCTTTGTAGAATTCAGATGCTGCGCAGTCCATCGCCAAGGTGATGTCTTTACCCAGCTCGTAACCAGCCGCTTTAACCGCTTCAGCGATAACAGCCAGTGCTTCCGCGTTGGAGCCCAGGTTCGGCGCATAGCCGCCTTCGTCACCCACAGCGGTGTTCATGCCTTTGCCTTTCAGCACTTTTGCCAGGTGATGGAAAACTTCAGAACCCATACGGATGGCTTCTTTAACCGTTTTCGCGCCAACCGGCTGGATCATGAATTCCTGGATGTCGACGTTGTTGTCAGCGTGCTCGCCGCCGTTGATGATGTTCATCATCGGAACCGGCATGGAGTATTTGCCCGGCGTGCCGTTCAGTTCAGCAATGTGCTCGTACAGCGGCATACCTTTAGCGGCAGCAGCAGCTTTGGCGTTAGCCAGAGAGACAGCCAGAATGGCGTTTGCACCGAAGTTAGATTTGTTTTCAGTACCGTCTAGGTCGATCATGATTTTGTCGATGCCAGCCTGGTCTTTAGCGTCTTTGCCAAGAATAGCCTGAGCGATCGGGCCGTTAACCGCGCCAACAGCTTTGGTTACGCCTTTACCCAGGAAACGGGATTTGTCGCCATCGCGCAGTTCCAGCGCTTCGCGGGAACCAGTAGAAGCACCTGACGGAGCCGCCGCCATACCTACGAAACCACCTTCCAGGTGTACTTCAGCTTCAACAGTCGGGTTACCACGGGAGTCGATGATTTCACGACCGATGACTTTAACGATTTTGGACATTAGGTTTTCCTCAAGTCACTAGTTAAACTAAAACTTCAGACAAACGGTGCACCGCTGAGGGTGCACCGCCGTTCTAACTTTTTTACTTCGCCTGACGTTTCTGATGCTCGTTGGCGGCTTTAACAAAGCCAGCGAACAACGGATGTCCATCACGCGGCGTGGAAGTAAATTCCGGATGGAACTGACAGGCCACGAACCACGGATGATTCGGTACCTCAATGATCTCGACTAACTGATCATCACCGGAACGGCCTGCGACACGCAGACCCGCTGCTTCAATTTGTTTCAACAACATATTGTTGACTTCGTAACGATGGCGATGACGTTCAACAATCGTCGACGCGCCGTACAACTGACGTACCAGACTGTCATCGCTAAGCTGGCACTGCTGCGCGCCTAGGCGCATGGTGCCACCCAGATCGCTCTTCTCGCTACGGACTTCAACGTTACCGTCTTCATCGCGCCACTCGGTAATTAACGCCACAACCGGGTACTTACAGTCTGGCACAAATTCCGTTGAGTTGGCGTTGTCCATGCCGGCCACGTTACGAGCGAACTCAATCAACGCAACCTGCATCCCCAGGCAAATGCCCAGATAAGGAATATTGTTTTCACGCGCATAGCGCGCAGTGGCGATTTTACCTTCAACGCCACGATAGCCGAAGCCGCCGGGGATCAGGATAGCGTCCAAATCTTTCAGAATTTCGACGCCGCGCGTTTCAACATCTTGCGAATCGATCAATTTGATATTGACGGTAACGCGGTTTTTCAGACCACCGTGTTTCAGCGCTTCGATCACCGACTTATAGGCATCCGGCAGTTCAATATATTTGCCGACCATGCCGATAGTCACTTCGCCTGCCGGGTTCGCTTCTTCGTAAATGACCTGTTCCCATTCAGACAGGTTAGCTTCCGGACAGTTCAAGCTGAATCGTTTACAAATATAATCATCAAGCCCCTGAGATTTCAACAGGCCTGGAATTTTATAAATGGAATCGACATCTTTCATTGAAATAACGGCTTTTTCCGGCACATTACAGAACAATGCAATTTTTGCACGCTCGTTGGCAGGAACCGCGCGATCAGAACGACAAATCAGAATATCGGGCTGAATACCGATAGACAGCAGCTCTTTCACGGAGTGCTGAGTCGGTTTAGTTTTCACTTCGCCCGCAGCCGCCAGGTAAGGTACCAGCGTCAGGTGCATAAACAGCGCGTGTTCACGACCGATATCTACCGCCAATTGACGAATCGCCTCAAGAAACGGCAGCGATTCGATATCACCGACGGTACCGCCGATTTCCACCAGTACCACATCGTGGCCTTCGCCGCCTTCCAGCACGCGCTCTTTAATCGCGTTAGTGATGTGAGGGATTACCTGTACGGTTGCGCCCAGATAGTCGCCACGGCGTTCTTTACGCAGAACGTCGGAGTAGATACGGCCAGTCGTGAAGTTGTTGCGGCGAGACATCTTGGTGCGGATGAAACGCTCGTAGTGCCCCAGGTCCAGGTCGGTTTCAGCGCCGTCTTCAGTAACGAACACTTCCCCGTGTTGGATTGGGCTCATAGTACCCGGATCGACGTTGATGTACGGATCCAGTTTCATGATGGTCACGTTGAGACCACGGGCTTCCAGAATGGCTGCGAGGGAGGCTGCGGCAATGCCTTTACCCAGAGAGGATACGACCCCGCCGGTCACAAAAATATAGTTCGTTGTCATGCGGAACCTGAGAAGTTAGGTTTAAAAGACGATGGAATAACCAGGACGGGAAAGCAGTATACCCGAACATGACCTACGCCACAAACTTTCATTATTCCTCCTCTTCGTCAGGCTGACATTCACACAGGGAGGGAGAAAATAGCCCCTTTGAGGTAAATGTTTTTGACGTAAATCAAGCGCTTGTTATTTAAAAAATCACACAAATCGCTCTTGACCGCCTAAAACCTTTAGAGATCAATTTCCTGGCGTTTTACTTCCTGCCAAACTTCTTCCATTGTTTCCAGGTCCACCCCGGTCATTTCCAGGCCTCTGGCTGCGACAATACGTTCAACTTCGCGAAAACGACGTTCAAATTTATCGTTCGCTTTTTGCAAAGCGAGCTCCGCTTTCGTACCTAAATGACGCGCCATGTTGACCGTGGCAAAGAGCAAATCGCCCATTTCCTCTTCCAGTTTAGCCTGATCAACAACCGCCTGCCGCGCCTCGAACATCACCTCATCGATCTCTTCATAGACCTTATCGACGACCGGTCCCAGCGTCGTCCAGTCAAAGCCCACGTTTGAACACCGTTTCTGGATTTTTTGCGCGCGCATTAAGGCCGGTAAGCTGCGCGGAATATCGTCCAGCGCGGAATGCTGCGCTTTTTGCGCGCGCTCTTCCGTTTTGATTTGCTCCCAGCGAGCTAAGACTTCTTCGCTATTATCCGCGGAAAGCTCGCCGAAAACATGCGGATGGCGGCGCTCCAGCTTGTCGCTGATGGCAGCGCAGATATCATTAAAATCGAAGCGGCCTTCTTCCTGCGCCATCTGCGCGTAAAACACCACCTGGAACAACAGGTCGCCCAGTTCGCCGCGCAAATCGTCAAAATCCTCACGCGCAATCGCATCCAGTACTTCATAGGTTTCTTCCAGCGTATAAGGCGCGATGCTGGCGAAGGTCTGCTCTTTATCCCACGGGCAGCCGTTTTCCGGGTCACGCAAGCGCTGCATGAGGGTGAGAAGATGGTCAATTTGATGGTTAGTTGTCATGGTTTTTAATCGGTTGTAAATACCAGCGACAATTGTAACGTATTATTCTTAACCATTCACGCACAGAGACACTACGACAACGCCTATATAATAAAATATATTGTTAACAGGTGTTGAATGCTACCTTTCCCGTATAACTTTAAAATTATTAATCGATACACAACAATATAATAATCATATAACTAATTTATTAAAAAAACAGATATTTGCACAAGGCATTATAAATAACATCAATTAAGTAAAAAAAATTATGCAAACACTATAAGTCCCCCACCCAAAGAGCCTTCCCTTTCAAAAAAATAAATTATTTCACTTTTACGGAAAAACGAGTAGCATGCACGCCAGTTTAATATTCAAAAAAGACCACTTTTTTTGTTTTTTCTGGAACATACATGAAATAAATATATTGAAAGTATTACATATAATATTCAATGAGCAGGTACGATCATTCAGCTCATAAGAATATACTCATAAAAATGTAGAAATATAATATTTTTATTATGACCTATTTTTTACCCAAAGCCCGCAGCATGGCTCTATGCCGCATATCCCTTGGTATACGCGTACAAAATGCTGCCATAAAACACGTTAATTAAGGATAACACGATGAAGTCATCTCATTTTTGTAAACTGGCAGTAACTGCATCTTTAGTTATGGGAATTGTCTCCGGCGCTCAAGCCGCGGGTAGCAACACAGCAAAGGTCACTTTCCTTGGTAATATTGTTGACTCCCCCTGCTCTCTCACATTGGATACGGAAGATCAAACAGTCAATATGGGCTCAAGTATCGGTAATGGCACGCTGAGTAATGGTAAAACGACCATCAACAATGCCCGTACTTTTCATATCGATCTTGAGGGTTGTACCTGGGCTACCGAGAAAAATATGAATGTGGTATTCACTACAGGTAGTGGAACCACAGCGGCTACAGGCGCCACGGATAATCTCGCGCTGATGAAGACTGACGGCACCGGCGCTATTAGCAACGTAAGCCTGGCAATCGGCGATGCTGGCAAAAACAATATCAAACTGGGCGATACCTATACACAGGCCATTGCGGACCTGGACGGAGATACCATTCTTGATGAGAAGCAAAGCCTGAATTTCACCGCCTGGCTGGTTGGCGCAGCAACCGGCACCGTAGGCACAGGTGAATTCAGCAGCGCCGCCAACGTCACTATCTCTTACCTGTAATTCAGTTAACAGAGTCACGACGATAATACCCTGCCGCTTTAGGTAGGGTATTCCTGTTGAGTTTTATTGCGGAATATATTTGATGAATAACACATGGAAAAGTGTTCTTTGCCCAATAGCGTGCGGAGTGGGAATGCTTCTAAGCGCCTCCCCTTATAGCGCGTCAGGCAAAGACATCGAATTTAATACCGATTTCCTCGATGTAAAAAATCGCGATAACGTTAACATTGCACAGTTTTCTCGTAAGGGTTTTATTCTGCCAGGCGTCTACCTCTTACAAATTAAAATTAACGGACAGACTCTGCCGCAGGAATTTCCTGTTAACTGGGTTATACCAGAACATGATCCACAAGGAAGCGAGGTTTGCGCAGAACCAGAATTAGTTACGCAATTGGGTATAAAACCGGAACTCGCGGAAAAACTCGTCTGGATAACGCACGGTGAACGACAATGTCTGGCGCCAGATTCACTGAAAGGCATGGATTTTCAAGCCGACCTGGGGCACTCCACGCTGCTGGTGAATTTACCCCAGGCGTATATGGAATACAGCGATGTCGACTGGGACCCGCCCGCCCGCTGGGATAATGGTATTCCCGGCATCATTCTGGATTACAACATTAATAATCAGCTCCGCCACGATCAAGAAAGTGGCAGCGAAGAGCAAAGCATCAGCGGCAACGGGACGTTAGGCGCGAACCTGGGCGCATGGCGACTGCGGGCCGACTGGCAGGCCAGCTACGACCATCGTGACGATGACGAGAACACTTCCACCCTCCACGATCAGAGCTGGAGCCGCTACTACGCCTATCGCGCACTACCGACGCTCGGGGCCAAACTTACGCTGGGCGAAAGCTATCTCCAGTCCGATGTTTTCGACAGCTTTAACTATATCGGTGCCAGCGTCGTTTCTGACGATCAGATGCTGCCGCCGAAACTGCGCGGCTATGCGCCGGAGATCGTGGGCATTGCGCGTTCTAACGCAAAAGTCAAAGTCTCCTGGCAGGGGCGCGTACTGTATGAAACGCAGGTGCCCGCAGGACCGTTCCGTATTCAGGATCTCAACCAGTCCGTTTCCGGTACGTTGCACGTCACCGTGGAAGAGCAGAACGGTCAGACCCAGGAGTTTGACGTTAACACCGCATCGGTTCCCTTCCTGACGCGCCCCGGCATGGTGCGCTACAAGATGGCGCTGGGCCGCCCGCAGGACTGGGATCATCACCCCATTACCGGCACATTCGCCTCGGCGGAAGCTTCGTGGGGGGTCACCAACGGCTGGTCGCTATATGGCGGCGCAATTGGAGAAAGCAACTATCAGGCCGTGGCGCTGGGAAGCGGTAAGGATCTTGGCGTGGTGGGCGCGGTGGCGGTGGACATTACGCACTCCATCGCCCACATGCCGCAAGACGACGGGTTTGACGGCGAAACGCTGCAGGGTAACTCATATCGCATCAGCTACTCCCGTGACTTTGATGAAATCGACAGCCGACTAACCTTTGCCGGATACCGCTTCTCAGAAAAGAACTTTATGAGCATGAGCGACTATCTGGATGCGAAAACCTATCATCATCTCAATGCCGGTCACGAAAAAGAACGCTATACGGTCACCTATAACCAGAACTTCCGTGAACAAGGCATGAGCGCCTATTTCAGCTACTCACGCAGTACCTTCTGGGACAGCCCGGATCAGAGTAACTATAACCTGTCTCTTTCCTGGTACTTCGACTTAGGGTCGATAAAAAATCTCAGTGCGTCGCTGAACGGCTATCGCAGCGAATATAACGGTGATAAAGATGATGGCGTCTATATCTCGCTGTCTGTTCCCTGGGGCAATGATTCCATCAGCTACAACGGTACGTTTAACGGTAGTCAACACCGTAATCAGCTCGGCTATTCCGGCCACAGCCAGAACGGCGATAACTGGCAGCTTCACGTCGGGCAGGATGAACAAGGCGCACAGGCAGACGGTTATTACAGCCATCAGGGCGCGCTGACGGACATCGATCTGAGCGCGGATTATGAAGAAGGATCGTACCGTTCGCTGGGCATGTCGCTGCGCGGCGGCATGACGCTGACCACCCAGGGCGGCGCGCTACACCGGGGAAGTTTAGCGGGCAGCACACGTTTGCTGGTTGATACCGACGGTATTGCGGACGTCCCCGTTAGCGGTAGCGGCTCGCCAACCTCAACCAACATTTTCGGCAAGGCCGTGATTGCGGATGTCGGAAGCTATTCGCGCAGCCTGGCGCGTATCGATCTGAACAAATTGCCGGAGAAGGCGGAAGCTACTAAGTCGGTTGTGCAGATCACGCTCACCGAAGGCGCCATCGGCTACCGTCACTTTGACGTGGTCAGCGGCGAGAAAATGATGGCGGTTTTCCGGCTGGCAGACGGCGACTTCCCACCGTTCGGCGCCGAAGTGAAAAACGAGCGCCAGCAGCAGTTGGGCCTGGTGGCCGATGACGGCAACGCCTGGCTGGCGGGCGTAAAAGCCGGGGAAACATTGAAAGTCTTCTGGGATGGCGCGGCGCAGTGTGAAGCATCACTCCCGCCCACGTTTACACCGGAGCTATTGGCCAACGCGCTATTGCTGCCGTGCAAAATGCTGGAAGGTCAGCCCCCCACCGCACCGCAGAAAAGTTCTCCGCTGCCTGCGCAACCGCTAATCCAGGAACATACGCAAACCGATGGCCAACCGGCCGCGCCGGTGGCGACAACCATCCAAACATCGCCCATACCGCTGGCTGACAACCATGCGGTGAATCGCAAGGATATGGAATAAAGGGAATCTGTAATGAACAAGACCAACCATTTTAAGCGCCAGGCGCTTATCGCTTCGGTATTACTGGCTGCGCCGCTGGTATCGCACAGCGCGATTGTGCCGGATCGTACCCGCGTTATTTTTAACGGCAATGAAAATTCAATCACCGTCACGCTGAAAAACGGCAACGCCACTCTGCCCTACCTCGCACAGGCGTGGCTGGAAGACGATAAGTTCGCCAAAGATACCCGCTATTTTACCGCCCTGCCGCCGCTGCAGCGTATTGAGCCAAAATCCGACGGGCAGGTTAAAGTCCAGCCGTTACCAGCCGCGGCTAGCCTACCGCAGGACCGGGAAAGTCTGTTTTATTTCAACGTGCGGGAAATTCCGCCGAAAAGCGATAAGCCTAATACGCTCCAGCTGGCGCTGCAAACGCGTATTAAGTTTTTCTACCGCCCGGTAGCCGTAGCCCGGCAGGTGGATAAGACGCACCCGTGGCAGACGAAGCTCACGCTGACCTACCAGGGCGATGGTGTGATCTTCGACAACCCCACACCGTTTTACCTCGTCATCAGCAATGCCGGTAGCAAAGAGAACGAAACCGCCTCCGGCTTTAAAAACCTGCTGATTGCCCCGCGTGAAAAAGTGACCTCTCCCATCAAAGGTGCCTCGCTCGGCAGCTCGCCGGTGGTGGGCTACGTCGATGATTACGGCGGCCATCGCCTGCTGGTTTTTACCTGCTCAGGGAATACCTGCAAGGTCAATGAGGAAAAAACCCGTGACGCTGAGAAGAAAGCGAATAAGTAATCCTGTGCGAAAGAGATCTATGACGATGTTGACTCGCTGGAAAATGCTGGTGCTGCTGTGCGGTGGATTCGTTACCGGCACCGAGGCTGCCGGCACAAAAACCGTGCAACTGGAGCTGCATCTGGTCGTCACTCAACCACCGCCCTGTACGGTAGGCGGCGCTTCCGTAGAGTTTGGCGATGTCCTGACCACCAAAGTTGGCGATGCTTCTCAAACGAAACCTGTGGGCTACAGCCTGAACTGCGATGGCAGAGCGAGTGACTATCTGAAGCTACAAATTCAGGGAACCACCACCACCATCAGCGGGGAGCAGGTTCTGCAAACTTCGGTGCAGGGGTTAGGCATCCGTATTCAGCAGGCGGGCAATAAGCAACTGGTTCCGGTTGGCATAACGGATTGGCTGAACTTCACCCTGAGCGGCAGCAATGGGCCGGAGCTGGAAGCCGTACCGGTTAAAGAGCCCACCACGCAGTTAGCGGGTGGCGATTTTAACGCCAGTGCGACGTTAGTCGTGGATTACCAGTGATGGAGAGATTCATAGTGAAAAGGGCGCTTATCCTGACGCTTTTAATCACCCAGTTTGCCTGCGCCGACAATTTGACCTTTCACGGCAAACTGATAAACCCGCCCGCCTGTACTATCAATAATGGTGAAACGCTGGAGGTCAGTTTTGGTAGCGTGATTATTGATAATATTGACGGCGTCAATTACCTGACCGAGATCCCGTGGACCCTTACCTGCGACAGCAGCTTTCGCGATGACGCATTAACTTTTACGTTGAGCTATCTGGGCACGGCGACGCCTTACTCCGCAAATGCCTTAACCACCAATGTCCCTGAGCTGGGCATTGAACTTCAGCAGAACGGCACGGTATTCCTCCCGGCACGTCGCTAACCATCGATGAGTCATCGCTTCCCACATTAAAAGCCGTGCCGGTAAAACAGCCCGGTAAAGAGCCTGCCGAAGGCGATTTTGAGGCTTTTGCCACGTTACAGGTGGATTACCAATGAACCGTATTTTTCAAACTGCCGGGCATTTGATCGGAGGCGTAATGTTATGGGCGGTTTGCAATACGTTACCTGCCGCCACGCCTAATGTGCACTACAGCGGTAAGCTGGTTGCCGGCGCCTGTAACCTGGTAGTGGATAATGACACGATGGCGACGGTGGATTTTCATACTATTGGCAGTGACAATTTCGACGCCAGCGGGCAAACGACTCCTGTTCCATTCAAACTTAGCCTCCAGGATTGCAAAACAGCGCTAGCCAACGGCGTGCTGGTGACCTTTCAGGGCGTTGAAGACAGTACCCTGCCCGGACTGCTGGCGCTGGAGCCCTCGTCGGAAGCCAGTGGTTTTGCGATTGGCGTGGAAACGGCTGCACAGCAACCAGTGAGTATCAATGCAACAGTGGGTACAGCTTTTGTGCTGAAAGAAGGGATTACCACCATCAACTTGCAGGCCAGGCTGCAAAAATACGCTGGTGAAGAGGTTATGCCGGGGGAATTTTCGGGTAGCGCAACAGTGAGTTTTGAATATCAGTAAGCTATAGGTAAAATTATAAGGATATGAAATGCAGCGAATTTTATTACAGCTAATACTGGTAATAATATCTGGTTTTTGGTGTATTGCGCTACAATGCGCTGAAGTAAGAACGGATATAGAATATAATTCTCAAATTATTTCACAGTTTGATAGCCTTGGTGCACTGACTGGCGATCCTACACTCGATACCATACATACCCCATTACCAACAAACATTCATATCCTTTCATCGTGCACTAAGTCAGGTGGAGGCGATGGGGGTGGTTGTATTCCTCAAGGTACAATTCCCTATGGACTTGAATCCACCCTTGAGTTTGATCCATCAACTTCTTTCATCAATACAACCGCTGTCGATAACGGTATCACTTATAGTTTTACTGGTGAAGCGGTAAAAGCGACGGCACATGCCGACTGTACGGGTAATCAGGCAACTAACAGCGCAATTTGTGTATGGGATAAATCATTTTCACTTCCCCTCACCTTACTTACCAAACAGAATGGAATAACAATTAACCAGCAAAATCTTACAGTTTCGGTAATACCCGGAGGAGGAAATAGTGACACTAATCAATATTCATCCCTTTCCGGCCATATTATTATTGATGAATCGGTAAGCAGTTACGCTAGTTATGAACCGGAAACATCGGGCATTGAGAATCTGAAATTCAAATGGACTGTAACAGTGACAGAAGATACCGAGGGGGATTTCGGTATATGGAACGGATCACTTGTACTTAATGGCTCTCCAGCGTCCACCCTGCATCGTTATTTTCCTCCAGAAATATTAGATGCTTCATTTTCTGAAAATACGATAGTGCACAGTACAGAAGTCGCCATGACTGGCGCAAAAAATAATGTCGAGCTAGCCTCTGTATATCTCTACCATGGCAATACGCCATGCGACGATACATCCTTGTGTAACTACAGTCTTAATAAGACGTCAGTTGCTCTTGTATGTCACGATCTGAATGCGCAGCTTGCCTTTAGCAGCACTTGTAATGCTTCAGACACAACACATTGCCTGAACGGCAAAGTAGGTACGATAAATGGTACCTGGGGGAAAGTCAGCATTGATACAACTTGTGCAATTACCGTTTTGATACCCTACGAATAAACACAGGAAAAATGATGACCATAAGCAAAAAAATCATAATTTCATTCATTCTATTTATGTGCTTCGCCAACAATACATTTGGATCTGGATACGTTAAGATCAAGGCCGAATTGAATGATATGACAGGCACTGGGGCAGGTACAACTAATTTAAATAGTGACCTACGGGTTAGAACATCATTATTACCAGAGAATATTGAGATGTTATGTACCGGTGGAAAGCTACGTGGAAGTCAGGTAACGTGCGGTCCTGGACTATGGGTCGATATTGAATCAACGATAACAATGGATTCCAGTATAAGAATGATCATTGGCAGCACTTTTTTCACACTTCCCAATATGACTGAAACCCGCCGGGCCCGCTGTACATCACATGATAACTCCACACTTGATTGTGTCTGGACCAGCAATATCGATGCACAATTAAATATATCACCACTATACGATGCACAAATAATCAAACAAGATTTAAAATTACATATCGAACCATCTTCATATGATTACGCACAATCGCAATATATTGATGGGGAAATAACTTACAACACCAAAAAACATCAAGTATCCTATGACGCTTATAGTATAACTACTTACGGCTTTACAGACCATAATATAAAAACGGAAATTTCGATTATTGACGCCAATTTTGGGACCAGCATTACCACCATTAATGATAAAATGTCATTTGATAGTGACAGCGTACAAATTATCGCGTCAATCGATCCTGAAAATTTAGCTGCTTCTTTTGATAAATACTCAGAAATAACTTCAATAAATAAAGAATTTAGTGGATAAAAAACCAATGAGCTTATTGCAAATATTTTTTTAAGACATGGAAATATGCCCTGTGATGTCTATGAATCAGATTCAATTTGTGCACAGATAATAGATAACGCAACAGTATCAATAGCATGTGACGATAAAAATATGCAAATTGAGGCTCTTCCCTGTGATCAAAACAATACTGAATGTGCCCGTTCACAGATGGTAGAACTTCGTGGTACCTGGGGACGAGTCAACATTGACACCGATTGTGCGGTAACCGTATTACTGCCATACGAATAGAAATTTGAACAAAACCGATTTTCATGGAACCATACCAGATATCTGGTAAGCAGATAGCTACCAGATATCTTTATAAAACATCAAGCCGTAGCCCTCGAGTATCTCCCTACATCCCGAATAATATCTGATAGATGATTAATATATCGATCGGCCTGTATTTCGCCAAAATGCTGCCAGCAGTAATGCCAGATATTTTCCAGATCTTCACTGGCCTTTGGCGTTAATTTTACCGTTCTCATCGGGTTTGATCATCCCTGTTTTGACCTTCCGTAAAAAGGCATCCTTTTCCCAGGCCTGCGGCTCTCCGCTGTTCAGACCTTCAGCCAGAAGTTCACGTAACGCCTGAAGTCGTGACTCGGCCTGTTTTTCCCTCAGCAGACGAAGAGACTCTCTGATCACTTCACTTTGTGTTCTGTAATCACCTGATTCTATGAGCGATTCAATAAACTCGCGCAGTTCATCGCCAAGATCAACGGTCATTGTTCTGGCCATAACAGCCTCCACTGTAAGTATAAATCTTACATAAGAGTACACCGGAAATGAAATGTACGTCAAAAACATACCCCATATCTCATGCTTATGGGGTTGCTAATGCGGCTTTGCTGAACGAGTAGCAAAGCCGCTACATGATTACTGTCTGGGGTTTACCCCCCGTGCAGTCGCCGTGCATCAATCACATCCGGCACCTGGTTCAGCTTACCGAGCACCCGGCCCAGCACCTGCAGGTTGTAGATCTCGATGGTCATATCAATGGTGGCGATCTGCTGTTTAATGTCGCTGCGGCTGGCGACGCCCAGCACGTTGACTTTTTCGTTAGCCAGAATGGTGGTGATATCACGTAGCAAGCCGCTGCGATCGTTGGCCTGGACGCGCACCACCAGCGAATATCCCGCCGAATAGCTTTCACCCCATACCGCCTCTACGATCCGCTCCGGCGCATGGGAGCGCAGTTCCGCCAGCTGTTCGCAGTCGGCCCGGTGCACGGAAATCCCCCGCCCCTGAGTAATGAAGCCGACAATTTCATCCCCCGGAATCGGCTGGCAGCAGCGGGCGATGTGGTGCATCAAATTACCCACGCCTTCTACCACCACGCGCCCGTCGTCTTTACGACGATTTTGCGGCGCGTATGTTTTTTGCTGAAGCTGTTTCAGCGCCGCTGCATCCTGCTCCTCTGCACTCGGCTTATTGAACTGCGATTGCAGGAAATTCACCATCTGATTAAGACGGATATCGCCGCCGCCTATCGCCGCCAGCAACTCTTCCAGCTCATTAAAGTTGTAGCGCGGCAGCAGATGTTTTTCGGCCTCTTTCAGGCTAATCCCCAAATGCGCCAGCTCATCGTCGAGGATCTGCCGTCCAGCCTGGATATTTTTGTCACGATCCTGCTTGCGGAACCAGGCGTGAATTTTCGAGCGTCCGCGGCTGGTCGTCACATAGCCCAGGTTTGGATTCAGCCAGTCGCGGCTGGGATTCGGCTGCTTCTGAGTGATAATTTCAACCTGATCGCCCATCTGCAACTGATAGGTGAATGGCACAATACGCCCACCAATTTTCGCGCCGATGCAGCGGTGCCCGACATCGCTGTGGATGTGGTAAGCAAAATCGAGCGGCGTAGATCCGGCAGGCAAGTCAACCACGTCGCCTTTTGGCGTAAAAACGTAGACCCGATCGTCAAACACCTGGCTGCGCACTTCATCCAGCATTTCGCCGGAGTCGGCCATCTCTTCCTGCCAGGCGATCAGCTTACGCAGCCACGCAATTCTGTCTTCATGACCGGAACGCACGCCGCCGGACGCGGCGCCTTCTTTATACTTCCAGTGTGCCGCCACGCCCAGTTCGGCGTCTTCATGCATCTGTTTGGTACGGATCTGGATCTCAACGGTTTTACCGCCCGGCCCCAGGACCACGGTGTGGATAGACTGGTAACCGTTCGGTTTGGGGTTAGCGACATAATCATCGAATTCATCCGGCAGGTGGCGATAGTGCGTATGCACTATCCCCAACGCGGCGTAGCAGTCTTGCAGACGTTCAGCGACGATACGCACTGCGCGCACGTCAAAGAGTTCATCAAACGCCAGATGCTTTTTCTGCATTTTGCGCCAGATGCTATAAATATGTTTTGGTCGTCCGTAGACTTCCGCCTGCACGCCTTCGTTTTTCATTTCGGCGCGCAGATGTCCAACAAACTCTTCGATGTAATGTTCGCGATCGAGACGGCGCTCATGCAGCAGTTTGGCGATGCGTTTGTATTCCGCCGGATGCAGGTAGCGGAAACAGTAGTCTTCCAGTTCCCACTTCAGTTGCCCGATGCCCAGACGATTAGCGAGCGGCGCATAGATGTTGGTACATTCTTTCGCCGCCAGCACGCGCTCATCTTCCGGCGCCTCTTTCACTTCGCGCAAATGAGCGATTCGCTCGGCCAGTTTGATCACCACGCAGCGGAAATCATCCACCATCGCCAATAACATTCGACGGACGTTATCAACCTGCTCCGAAGAAACAGAGTCGTTATGAGTGGCGTTTAACTGGCGGATCGCCGCCATATCGCGCACGCCATGAATCAGGGTAACGATAGATTTGCCGACGCTTTCGCGCAGTACATCTTCGCTGACTACGTTGGCGTCGGCCAGAGGGAACAGTAGCGCCGCCCGCAGCGTGTCGATATCCATACTCAGCGTGGAAAGAATTTCTACCATCTCCACGCCACGCCACAGCAACAGATCCGCATCCGGATGTCCTTGTGTCTGTTGCAGGCAATACGCCCAGGTTTCGGCTAAGCGCTCACACGACTGCTGGCTGGAAATTCCCAGGCTTGCGATCCACTTCTTCGGATCAAATTCACCAGCTTTATTAATATGTGCACTTCTTACCGCGACCATCGTCCTCTCCTTAAGGGACCAGGCCTACCGAAGTCGGTAAGCCGGTAATCATTACATGCGCTCGAACAGAACCATTGATTCCAGATGTCCTGTGTGCGGGAACATGTCGAGCATCGCTAAACGCGTAACCTCATATCCCGCATTGACCAGCGCTTCACTATCGCGCGCCAGCGTCGCCGGGTTACAGGATACATAAACAATGCGAATAGGTTTTAATTTTATAATATGTCGCATCACTCCTGTAGCCCCCGCACGCGCAGGATCGAGTAAGACTTTGTCAAAGCCGTTTTTCGCCCACGGCTGCTTCGTGACATCTTCCTCCAGGTTCTCATGGAAGAATGTCACATTATGTAAACCATTGCGGATGGCGTTTTCACGGCCTTTTTCTACCAGCGCCGGAACGCCCTCAACCCCTATCACGCTTGCCGCGCGCGTTGCCAGCGGCAGCGTAAAATTTCCCATTCCGCAGAACAGATCCAGGACACGATCCTCGGCGCGCACATCAAGCCACTCCAGCGCGCGGGCGACCATTTGCTGGTTTACCGCCTCATTAACCTGAATAAAGTCTCGCGGACTGAAGGCTAAACGTAAGCCGTGCGAATCATACCAGGGCGCCTCGCCAGATACCGTTTCCAGTATCTCGCTAAACGGCGCCAGAAACAGAGACAATCCCTCAGAATGCGAAAAGCGTTCCAGTTTTTCTTTATCCGCCGCACTTAATGGCGCGGTATGGCGCAGAATCATCAGCGTACCGCTTCCCGCCTGTACCAGCTCAACATGCCCAAGATGTCGGGTGCCGTGTAAACTCGCCAGACACGCCCTGATTCGGGGCAGCAATGCTGCAAGCTGGGGCGCCAAAACGGGGCACTGTTCAACATTGACGATATCGCTGGAACCCGCTTTGCGAAATCCCATTTGCAGCGGTTTATCCGGCGGGCAATTCAGACTTAACCGCGCACGACGCCGATAACCCCAGGGCGCGCCGGCGATGATGTCATTCACCTCGTGTTTCATCAAACGCGCCAGCGCCGCGCTTTTGCTGCGTTGTTGCAGGGCGATGCTGACATGCTGTTGCTGACAACCGCCGCAGACGCCAAAATGCGGGCAGCACGGCGTTTCTCGTTCCGGGCTATCATTCAAACGGCGCGAAACGCGTGCGCGGGCAAATTGCTTTTTATCTTCTGTAATAATGACTTCTGCGCTTTCCTCAGGCAATAAACCGGGGATAAACAGCGCCTTTCCGTTATGACGGGCTACGCCCTGACCAAATGAATCGAGGTCATTGACTTTAACGGTTATGATCTGACGCGTCGTCACGCGCCGTTTTGCAGAGTAGAATTGCGCCATTGACCAGCTTTTTCTCAATTTAACAGTGTGACCCTAATTGTCCCATAACGGAACTCCATGACCAACTACAGCCTGCGCGCACGCATGATGATTCTGATCCTGGCCCCGACCGTCCTGATAGGTTTGCTGCTCAGTATCTTTTTTGTAGTGCACCGCTATAACGACCTGCAGCGTCAACTGGAAGATGCCGGCGCCAGTATTATTGAACCGCTCGCCGTCTCCAGCGAATATGGTATGAACTTACAAAACCGGGAGTCTATCGGCCAACTTATCAGCGTCCTGCACCGCAGACACTCTGATATTGTGCGGGCGATTTCCGTTTATGACGATCATAACCGTCTGTTTGTAACGTCTAATTTCCATCTGGACCCCTCACAGATGCAGCTTCCCGCCGGAGCGCCGTTTCCACGTCGTCTGAGTGTCGATCGCCACGGCGATATTATGATTCTGCGCACCCCGATTATCTCGGAGAGCTATTCGCCGGACGAGTCAGCGATTGCCGACGCGAAAAATACCAAAAATATGCTGGGGTATGTGGCGCTTGAACTGGATCTCAAGTCGGTCAGGCTACAGCAATACAAAGAGATTTTTATCTCCAGCGTGATGATGCTTTTTTGTATTGGCATTGCGCTGATCTTTGGCTGGCGGCTTATGCGCGATGTCACCGGGCCTATCCGTAATATGGTGAATACCGTTGACCGCATTCGCCGCGGACAACTGGATAGCCGGGTGGAAGGATTTATGCTGGGCGAACTGGATATGCTGAAAAACGGCATTAATTCCATGGCGATGTCGCTCGCCGCCTATCACGAAGAGATGCAGCATAATATCGATCAGGCCACCTCGGACCTGCGTGAAACCCTTGAGCAGATGGAAATCCAAAACGTTGAGCTGGATCTGGCGAAAAAGCGTGCCCAGGAAGCGGCGCGTATTAAGTCGGAGTTCCTGGCGAACATGTCGCACGAACTGCGAACACCGCTGAACGGCGTCATTGGCTTTACCCGCCTGACATTAAAAACGGAGCTGAACCCCACCCAGCGCGACCATCTGAACACCATTGAGCGTTCCGCGAATAATCTGCTGGCGATCATTAATGACGTGCTCGACTTCTCCAAGCTGGAAGCCGGTAAGCTCATTCTGGAAAGTATCCCTTTTCCACTGCGCAACACGCTGGATGAAGTGGTTACGCTGCTGGCCCACTCGTCGCATGATAAAGGGCTGGAGTTGACGTTAAATATTAAAAACGACGTCCCGGATAATGTGATTGGCGACCCGCTGCGCCTGCAACAGGTCATTACTAATCTGGTGGGCAATGCCATTAAGTTCACCGAGAGTGGCAATATCGACATTCTGGTAGAAAAGCGGGCGCTCAGTAACACCAAAGTACAGATTGAAGTGCAGATCCGCGATACGGGGATCGGCATTCCGGAACGCGACCAGTCGCGACTGTTTCAGGCGTTTCGCCAGGCCGATGCCAGTATTTCTCGCCGTCACGGCGGCACCGGGCTTGGGCTGGTGATTACGCAAAAGCTGGTCAACGAAATGGGCGGGGATATCTCTTTCCACAGCCAGCCTAATCGCGGCTCGACCTTCTGGTTTCATATTAATCTTGATCTTAACCCAAATGTCATTATTGACGGGCCGTCGACCGCATGTCTGGCCGGAAAACGGCTGGCTTATGTCGAACCGAATGCTACCGCCGCGCAATGTACCCTGGATCTACTGAGCGACACGCCGGTGGAAGTGGTTTACAGCCCGACCTTCTCCGCGCTGCCGTTAGCGCACTACGATATTATGATTTTGAGCGTTCCGGTGACCTTCCGCGAGCCGCTCACCATGCAGCATGAACGTCTGGCGAAAGCGGCGTCAATGACGGACTTTCTACTGCTGGCGCTACCTTGCCATGCGCAAATTAACGCCGAAAAGCTGAAACAAGGAGGCGCGGCGGCCTGTCTGTTAAAACCATTGACGTCAACGCGCCTGTTGCCAGCGCTGACGGAATATTGCCAGTTGAATCACCATCCTGAACCGCTGCTAATGGATACCAGTAAAATCACCATGACGGTTATGGCGGTTGATGATAATCCCGCTAATCTGAAGCTTATCGGCGCGTTACTGGAAGATAAAGTCCAGCACGTAGAGCTTTGTGATAGCGGACATCAGGCGGTGGATCGGGCGAAACAAATGCAGTTTGATCTGATTTTGATGGATATTCAGATGCCGGATATGGACGGCATACGCGCCTGCGAATTGATTCACCAGCTTCCTCATCAGCAGCAAACACCGGTTATTGCCGTTACGGCACATGCGATGGCCGGGCAAAAAGAGAAGTTGCTCAGCGCGGGCATGAACGACTATCTGGCTAAACCGATAGAAGAAGAGAAGTTGCATAATCTGTTGCTGCGCTATAAACCTGGCGCCAACGTAGCAGCGCGTCTGATGGCGCCGGAACCAGCTGAATTTATCTTCAATCCGAATGCAACGCTCGACTGGCAGCTTGCGCTCCGCCAGGCTGCCGGTAAGCCCGATCTGGCGCGGGATATGCTGCAAATGCTGATTGATTTTCTGCCGGAAGTGCGCAACAAAATTGAAGAACAACTGGTGGGAGAAAATCCCAACGGCCTGGTCGATCTGGTCCATAAGCTACACGGGAGCTGCGGCTATAGCGGCGTACCGCGGATGAAGAACCTTTGCCAGCTTATTGAGCAACAGCTTCGCAGCGGCGTCCACGAAGAGGAGCTGGAGCCTGAGTTTCTGGAGCTGCTGGATGAGATGGATAATGTTGCGCGTGAAGCGAAGAAGATATTAGGCTGATATTCGCCGGATGGCGGCGTGACCGCCTTATCCGGCCTACAACTCAGCGTAACTGTTGCCCCGCTTTCAGCGTTGCAGCCACGTTGCGCGCGGTCATTCGTACGTTTTCACTCGCATTCTTCAGCGCGTCCTCCAGCGTGCAGATGGTATAAATCACGCTGAAAACCGCATCAAGCCCATGTTCATGAACCACGCTAACGTCCGCCGTCAGGCTACCCGCAATACCAATTACCGGCTTGTTATACCGTTTGGCGATGTTTGCCACGCCAATAGGGACTTTACCGTGAATGGTCTGGCTGTCGATGCGTCCCTCGCCGGTGATGACTAAATCAGCATCCGCAAGACACGCTTCCAGATGAAGCGCATCGGTGACAATCTCAATGCCACGCCGTAGCTGCGCGCCGCAAAACGCGTATAACGCCGCCCCCATGCCGCCTGCCGCGCCGCCGCCTGCCAGATCCAACACATCGACATGCAGATCGCGGGCAATCAAATGCGCATAGCGAGTCAATGCCGTATCCAGGCGTTCAATCATTTCCGGCGTCGCCCCTTTTTGCGGACCAAAAACCGCAGACGCGCCCTCTTTGCCGGTAAGGGGATTCGTGACATCGCAGGCGACCTCTATATGGCACGCCGACAAACGCTTATCCAGGCCGCTGATATCAATGCTGGCGAGTGTTTCCAGCCCAATGCCGCCTTGCGCAATATCATTGCCCTGCGCATCCCGTAGCCTGGCCCCCAGCGCCTGTACCATCCCCGCGCCGCCATCGTTGGTGGCGCTACCGCCGATACCAATAATGATATGCTCAACGCCCGCATCCAGCGCATGACGGATCAGCTCGCCGGTTCCCCATGACGTGGTCTTCAACGGATCGCGTTGCGCGGGCGGCACCTGCTCCAGCCCGCTGGCGGCCGCCATTTCAATGAATGCGGAACGCGCATCGCCGGAAAGCCCATAAAACGCATTGACGCGATGCCCCAACGGCCCGGTGACCTCAACATGCACGATTCGACCCACCGTCGCTTCAACCATCGCTTCGACAGTACCTTCTCCGCCATCAGCCAGCGGTAATTTCAGGTAATCGGCGTCAGGCCAGATCTCGCGAAATCCTTGTTCAATGGCGGTCGCTACCTCAAGAGCACTCAAACTTTCCTTATACGAGTCTGGTGCGATCACTATTTTCATAAGTCGTCCTTACGCATGTTGATCCTGTTAAGCATACACCCAGAGAAGGACCGGTTCCTTACGGAACCGGCTCTGACTTAACGCACCATGCAAGGACGCTTATTATCAAACGTCCAGCCAGGAATTAAGTACTGCATTCCCATCGCGTCGTCACGCGCGCCTAAGCCATGTTTTTGATAGAGCTCATGCGCTTTCATCACCTGATCCATATCGAGCTCAACGCCCAGACCCGGTTTGGTCGGTACTTGCACCATGCCGCCTTTAATTTCAAACGGTTCTTTAGTCAGACGTTGGTTGCCTTCCTGCCAGATCCAGTGGGTATCGATCGCGGTGATCTTGCCCGGCGCCGCCGCGGCAACATGGGTAAACATCGCCAACGAAATATCAAAGTGGTTGTTAGAGTGCGAGCCCCAGGTCAGACCGAACTCATGACACATTTGCGCCACGCGTACAGAGCCTTGCATAGTCCAGAAGTGCGGGTCCGCCAGCGGGATATCGACGGATTGCAGCGACAGCGTATGCCCCATTTGACGCCAGTCGGTCGCTATCATATTGGTGGCCGTCGGTAATCCGGTCGCGCGACGGAATTCCGCCATCACTTCACGTCCGGAAAAACCCTGCTCCGCGCCGCACGGATCTTCTGCATAGGCCAGAGAACCTTTTAGGTATTTACCAATGCTGATCGCTTCGTTCAGCGACCAGGCACCGTTTGGATCGAGCGTAACGCGCGCTTGTGGGAAACGTTTCGCCAGCGCCACGATTGACTCGGCCTCTTCTTCGCCCGCCAGCACGCCGCCTTTCAGTTTGAAGTCGTTGAAGCCGTATTTTTCATAGGCGGCTTCCGCCAGACGCACTACCGTTTCCGGCGTCATCGCCTCTTCATGGCGCAGACGATACCAGTCGCATTGCTCATCCGGCTGGCTCTGATACGGCAGCGGCGTGGCCTTGCGATTGCCGACAAAGAACAGATAACCCAGCATTTCGACTTCGCTGCGCTGCTGACCGTCGCCTAACAGCGAAGCGACGTTGACGCCCAGGTGTTGGCCCAAAAGGTCAAGCATTGCCGCTTCAATGCCAGTCACCACATGGATAGTGGTACGGAGATCGAACGTTTGTAAGCCGCGTCCGCCCGCATCGCGATCGGCAAACTGGTTGCGAACGGCGGTCAGGACATTTTTATATTCACCCAGCGTTTTTCCCACCACCAGTGGGATCGCATCTTCCAGCGTTTTGCGAATTTTTTCGCCGCCCGGAATCTCGCCGACCCCGGTATGGCCGGAGTTATCTTTAATAATGACGATGTTGCGCGTGAAGAACGGGGCGTGCGCGCCGCTCAGGTTCATCAGCATACTGTCATGACCCGCAACCGGGATAACCTGCATTTCAGTCACTACAGGCGTCGTAAATTGAGTACTCATAACTGTGTCCTTATTCAGAATTAGTGACGACCAAAAACAGGGCGTTTGCGGTCAAAAGTCCAGCCGGGGATCAGGTATTGCATCGGGCCTGCATCATTACGCGCGCCGCCTGGCAGCTTTTTATACGCGTCATGCGCTTTTCGCACCTGTTCCCAGTCAAGCTCCACGCCCAGTCCTGGCGCATCCGGAACGGCAATTTTGCCGTTTTTAATTTCCAGCGGATTTTTAGTCAGGCGGCAATCGCCCTCCTGCCAGATCCAGTGCGTATCAATAGCGGTGGGTTTGCCTGGCGCCGCCGCGCCGACATGGGTAAACATCGCCAGTGAAATATCAAAATGGTTATTCGAATGGCAGCCCCAGGTTAGCCCCCAGTCATCGCACAGTTGCGCCACGCGAACGGCGCCGGTGAGAGTCCAGAAATGCGGGTCGGCAAGAGGAATGTCTACCGCGTTGAGCATCACCGCATGCCCCATTTCGCGCCAGTTGGTGGCGATCATATTGGTCGCCACCGGCAGTCCTGTCGCGCGGCGGAACTCCGCCATGACTTCACGACCAGAGAATCCTTGCTCCGCGCCGCACGGATCTTCCGCGTAGGTCAGTACATCTTTCAGCCCTTTGCACAACGCAATGGCTTCATCCAGTAGCCAGGCGCCGTTCGGATCCACGGTAATACGCGCGTCCGGGAAGCGTTTTTTTAGCGCGCGAACGGTAGCAATCTCTTGTTCGCCCGGCAGCACGCCGCCCTTGAGTTTAAAATCTTTAAAGCCGTAGCGATCCTGAGACGCTTCCGCCAGCCGCACGACCGCGTCGCTGTTCAGCGCTTCCTGATGGCGCAGGCGATACCATTCATGGCTGCCCGGCGTGCTTTCCAGATACGGCAGATCGGTTTTAGTGCGATCGCCAATATAGAAGAGATAGCCCAACACGGTGACGGCATCGCGCTGTTTACCTGGCCCTAACAGTTCACAGACCGGCACATTAAGCGCCTGTCCCAGTAGATCAAGCAGCGCCGCTTCCAAAGCCGCCACCGCGTTAACCCGCAGTTCAAACGTCCATGCGCCTTTGCCAAAGGTGTCAAAATCAGCGGCCTGGTTGCCTTTATGCACCTGCTGCACCACTTTGTTCAGGCGGGCGACTTCCTGGCCTAATACCATCGGAATAGCATCGACCAGCGTCTGATAAATCACTTCTCCGCCCGGCGCCTCGCCGACGCCAGTATGCCCGGCGTTATCGGTGAGGATGACGATGTTACGGGTGAAGTACGCGTTATGCGCGCCGCCGATGTTGAGTAGCATACTGTCATGTCCGGCAACCGGAATGACCTTCATATCCGTAATAACGGGACTGGATTGCGTTGTCATGATAATTGTCCTACGACAGGTTTCAGTTCAATACGCTTAATATCGCCTACCAGCACCAGATAGCTGATGATGGCCACCAGGGCATGTACGCCGACATAGATCAACGCGCCGTTGAAGGAACCGGTGGTGCCAACGATGTAACCAATCGCGATTGGCGTCACAATACCGGAGATATTGCCGAACATATTAAACAAGCCGCCGGAAAGACCGCTGATCTCTTTCGGCGCGGTATCCGCCATTACTGCCCAGCCCAACGCGCCGATACCTTTACCGAAGAAGGCCAACGCCATAAAGCCGATGATCATCCATTCCACGTTCACATAGTTACAGAACACCATAACCATTGACAGCAACATTCCCAGCACAATCGGCGTCTTGCGCGCGATATTCAGGGAGCCAGTACGACGCATCAGCCAGTCGGAAATGATGCCGCCCAACACGCCGCCGATAAAGCCGCAGACTGCAGGAACCGAGGCGACAAAGCCCGCTTTGAGAATCGACATGCCGCGCGCCTGGACCAAATAGACCGGGAACCAGGTAATAAAGAAATAGGTCAATGCGTTAATACAGTACTGACCGATGTAAACGCCAATCATCATACGAGAGCCCAGCAGCTGTTTGATCTGGCCCCATTTGACGCTAAACGGTACTTTCGCTTTGGTGTCTTTCTGATCCATATTGATCAGCGCGCCGCCTTCTGCGATGTACTCCAATTCTTTCTTATTTACGCCCGGATGGTTATTTGGTTCATGGATAACTTTCAACCAGATAAAGCTGATGATGATCCCTAACCCGCCCATAAAGAAGAAGACATGCGACCAGCCCACTTCGTGCGTCAGCCAGCCCATAATCGGCGCGAAAATAACCGTGGCAAAGTATTGCGCGGAGTTAAAGATGGCCACCGCCGTTCCCCTCTCCTGCGCCGGGAACCAGGCTGCAACAATGCGACTGTTGCCCGGGAAAGAAGGCGATTCCGCCAGACCAACCAGGAAACGAAGCGTAAAGAGGGCGACAATAATGCCGAAACCACTAAAGATATCGACAAAACCCTGCAACAGGGTGAAGACTGACCAAATGAAAATAGACCAGAAATAGACGCGTTTGGAACCAAAGCGGTCCAGCAGCCAGCCGCCCGGGATCTGCCCGATAACATAGGCCCATGAAAAAGCAGAAAAAACATAGCCCATGCCTACCGGATCAAGGCCGATATCTTTGGCCATTTCTGAGCCGGCAATGGACAATGTGGCGCGGTCGCCGTAGTTGAAGGATGTGACGATAAACAGCATCACCACTATCCAGTAGCGGGCGTTCGTGCGTTTCTCCGCACTGCTCGCCGCGTGACTTAATGAACTCATTGTTGCACTCCTGAAATTTCGCGTTAGCTACGCTCACTCTGAACTGCACAACCGGTAGGGAATCAGAGATAACGTTTCCTTGTTGCAGCTTTTATTAGGTCGTTTGCTTTGCACGCTGCATGCTTTTATTCACTGGCAGGAGAAGTATAAAAAGCGCGCCACACACACTCACCGTGCAACAACACAGTATTTTGGCGATGAATTACGCCTGTTTATGGCAAAAGCCCAGGACAGTGGAAGCCACTTCACGGAAATGAAATCAGAAGGCGTCGGCGTCGACGCAGGAGGAGTAAAAAGAGAAGAATGTGAAACAGGTCGCTTGATTACATGAAAACGCCCGTAAAAAACTGCCGCTTTTGCGGGCATATGCCCAAAGCTAACACAATTCAGTTACTTTACACTGTGTACAGGTCGTGATTTTGCTTACTGGCAACGCAAGCAAACGAAAAGGTACCCTCCCGTAGGGGGGAGGGATTTACCTCAGGAAAGTAAAGTTCCCCAGTTTTCAACCCAGGGATTGGACTGGCTCTCCGGCTCCGGATGTTCGCTGGCGTCAATGAATAACATCTCCCCCACCCGCTGCGCGCTTTGCTCTTGCAACAGGGCATCAAACTGTTTGCCGCCATTACAGAAATTGGGGTAGCTGCTATCACCTAGCGCAATCACCCCGTAACGCAGGTTTGGTTGAAAACCGACTGTATCTTTAATGCCGTGAAAGAGCGGCGCAATGCTATCCGGTAGATCGCCCTGCCCGGTCGTCGAGGTAACGACCAGCGCAACCTTATCCTGATATTGCTGCCAGTCAGACAGTTCAGGATCTTCAAACACGGTCGCGCTGTGGCCCTGTCTGGCGAGGATCGCTTCCGCTTCTTCCGCCACCAGCAGTGAGTTGCCATACATGGTCCCGACAAAAATACCAATTTCCGCCATTATGCGTATCTCCCTGAATTATGTCAGATGAGTCTCATCCTGCCGGGACGCCGCCGTAAACTCAACCCTTTCATTGTCAGGGAGAAGTCCCCGCCAGCCAAACTGCGTCAGCGCCTGCATCCAGGTTTCATCCAACCCGGCCTGAATCATCAACGGCTGTCCGGTGAAGGGGTGCGTCAGCTCAAGCCGACTGGCATGAAGCATCAGGCGACGACAGGCAAAATGCTCTGCGGCGCTGCGGTTTTGTCGCAAATCGCCATGTTTACTGTCGCCGATGATAGGATGACGCAGATGCGCCAGATGACGACGAAGCTGGTGCTTGCGTCCCGTTTTTGGTTCCAGCTCAACCAGACCATAACGCGTGGTGGGATAACGTCCGGTCGGCACCGCCATTTCGACCGTCGCCAGTCCGCGATAGTGCGTTACAGCCGGCTGGGGCGCTTTATCTTCGCGGGCGAATTTATCGGCAATTTTATCGCGCTCTTCCACCAGCGGATAATCCAGTACCGCGTCATCCATCAGCCAGCCGCGCACAATGGCATGGTAGCGTTTACGGATGTGGTGCTGCTCGAACTGCTGCGCCAGACGGCGTCCCGCTTCGCTGGACAGCCCCATTAACAGTACGCCCGACGTGGGTCTGTCGAGACGGTGGGCGGTAAAAACATGCTGGCCGATTTGGTCGCGCACCGTTTGCATGACCACGACTTTTTCGTCGCGATCCAGCCAGCTCCGGTGAACAAGCCAGCCTGCGGGTTTATTCACGGCAACCAGCCACGGGTCTTGATAGAGGATCTCCAGCATCAGGATTCATCGCGGGCGAATAGCGCATCCAGATCCTGCAAAACCGCCAGGATCGCCTCCCGCTGCGGATGATCCGCCGCCAGCGCCATTTCATAATAAGGGGCGACGGCAAACGCCTCGGGCAGCGGCTGCGCATTATCAAGTAGGGTATGCATACGTGGGATCAGTACCCATTGCAGCCATTCCAGCGGTTCCATGGTATCCATATAAAATGGTTGAGTGCTGGTAAACAGGTGCGCCTGCGGCGCATCCAGCCGCCAGTGGCGATGCTCGCGCAGCAGCGTTTCAAGCGCATGTAACTGCTGACGCACACGGTCATGAGTCGTCATGTTAAAAACCTCAATGATGAAAATCTGGCGCGAAGAATAACAAAAAAAAGGGAGCACTGTATAAACAGTGCTCCCGGTTCGTTTCGCAGCATTCCAGCTACTTTTCGTGCTCCCTGCTCATCCGTGACAACTTTTCCTGTGACCTTACGGCCTGTTCATCCTGAACGTTTGCATCCTGCGCACATCGCCCGATGTGATAGCTTCTTCCTGAAGCGTCCCTGGTCATCCAGACCCGCCGAACATCCTGATCGGCTCTCGTTCTCCGTCCTGGAGGTGTCCTTTAACGCATCCTGCGCTTTCCACTTTGCTTCATCCTGAAGCCTTTCCTTGTAACACCATCCTGGCGTGTCCTGCTGAAGCGTCATCATCCTGACGTTCGCTTCGTTGTACGACTCCCTGTCGACGAAGATAGAATCGCCTGTTTCACCTTGTCTTACAAGACGCTTACAGACAATACCTTAAGTAAATTTTCATATGAAAGTGCGCAAAAACATTTTAACATGTTGTTTTATATATATTTATATAAGAAAATGGGGCTCAGTATCCGCTGATATCCTGGCGATCTCCTACAGACTTTGTAAGAGATCTCTCACACCCGTTAGGGCAAACGATTACAGAAGAGGATTAAGTTGCGTAAGGAATTCCGCAAGCGTTGCGGCAAGAACGGTACGATTACGGGTGCCCAGCGTTTCTTTAATCACCTCGCCGGACAGATTACAGACCGAAATGACCTCAAGCTCATTTTCTTGCGTCGCAATAAAAAGCGTGGGAGGAAGCTTGAGCCGCTTTTGCGTGACCAGGTGGCCTATCAGATTTTCCTGCACGCGCCGAAAGTCATCCTGACTCCAGGTTTGCAGTAGCGTAAGCTTTTCATCCGCAAACTGCGCGGGCATGTCGCCAGCAAACTGCGTGGTGTAAAACGCGTGGAGCGCAGGTTGTACCATAATATCAAAGGCGCGTTCAACCGCGTTTACATTTTCTTCGCCTTCAAAAGGTTGCGGCTGCCAGTAAACGGCATCGCGGGTTGAAGAAATAATGCACGGAGAAGGTACGCCATACAGTTCTTCGCTCAACGGCCAGCTACCGTGTTTTTCTTGCCACGCGTCGCAGTAACGCGTCGTAAAGGCTTTCAATGCCTGCGCTGTCAGTTCGTCCACCAGTTTCTCTCTTCATAAAAGCCAGGATACACTTGGCGCATAGTGTATCTGGTTTATGACGGTGAAACATGTCTTCTTATGAAAACCATCAGGCTCTCGATGGCCTGACTCTCGGAAAATCAACGGATTACCGGGACAATTATGACGCCAGCCTGCTGCAGGGCGTACCGCGCAGTTTGAATCGCGACCCGCTCGGATTAACAGCCGATAATTTGCCGTTCCACGGCGCGGATATCTGGACGTTGTATGAACTTTCCTGGCTTAACAGCCAGGGTCTTCCGCAGGTCGCCGTCGGGCATGTCGAACTGGATTACACCAGCGTTAATTTAATCGAATCCAAAAGCTTTAAACTGTATCTGAACAGCTTTAACCAGACGCGCTTTGACACCTGGGAGACGGTGCGCCAGACGCTGGAGCGCGATCTGCGCGCCTGCGCGCAGGGCAACGTTAGCGTGAGGCTTCATCGTCTTGATGAGCTGGAAGGACAGCCTGTCGCCCATTTCCACGGCGCCTGTATTGACGATCAGGATATCAGTATCGACAACTACCAGTTTACTACCGACTATCTGCAACATGCGGTCAGCGGCGAGAAGCAAGTAGAGGAGACGCTGGTCAGTCATCTGTTGAAATCCAACTGCCTGATCACCCACCAGCCGGACTGGGGCTCGATACAAATTCAGTATCGCGGGCGCAAAATCGACAGGGAAAAACTGCTGCGTTATCTGGTCTCCTTCCGTCACCATAATGAATTTCACGAGCAGTGCGTAGAGCGTATTTTCAATGACATTCTGCGCTTCTGCCAGCCGGAAACGTTAAGCGTTTATGCACGCTATACCCGCCGCGGCGGGCTGGACATTAATCCCTGGCGCAGCAATACCGATTTCGTGCCCACCACGGGCAGGCTGGCGCGACAGTAATTTTTTTGTCAATTTTGCGTGCCGGATTGCGCATGTAAGGTTGTGAAAGGTCATCAGCCAGGGCTATTGTAATCAACAGGGAATGGCGTGTTGCGTCCCATAAGGAGTTTACTTGATTACACATATTAGCCCGCTTGGCTCAATGGATATGTTGTCGCAACTGGAAGTGGACATGCTGAAACGCACGGCCAGTAGCGACCTGTATCAACTGTTTCGTAACTGTTCACTTGCCGTTCTTAACTCCGGCAGCCTGACCGACAACAGCAAAGAGCTGCTGTCCCGCTTTGAAAATTTCGATATTAACGTACTGCGCCGCGAGCGCGGCGTGAAGCTGGAATTGATTAACCCGCCTGAAGACGCTTTTGTTGACGGGCGGATTATTCGTGCGCTACAGGCTAACCTGTTCGCGGTGCTGCGCGACATTCTCTTTGTGAATGGGCAGATCCACAATGCCGGCCGTTTCCAGCATCTGGATCTTGAAAGCTCAACACATATCACCAATCTGGTGTTCTCCATTTTGCGCAACGCCCGGGCGCTGCACGTCGGCGAAGCGCCAAACATGGTGGTATGCTGGGGCGGCCACTCAATTAACGAAAACGAGTACCTGTATGCCCGTCGCGTCGGCACGCAGTTGGGATTACGCGAGCTGAACATCTGCACCGGCTGCGGCCCTGGGGCGATGGAAGCCCCCATGAAGGGCGCGGCGGTCGGTCACGCGCAACAGCGTTATAAAGACAGCCGCTTTATCGGCATGACTGAACCTTCCATTATTGCGGCTGAACCGCCTAACCCGCTGGTGAATGAACTGATCATCATGCCGGATATCGAAAAACGCCTGGAAGCGTTCGTCCGTATCGCACACGGTATCATCATCTTCCCGGGCGGCGTGGGTACGGCGGAAGAGCTGCTTTATTTGCTGGGGATTCTGATGAATCCAGCCAATAAAAATCAGGTGCTGCCGCTGATCCTGACCGGACCAAAAGAGAGCGCCGATTACTTCCGCGTGCTGGATGAGTTTATTACCCATACGCTGGGCGAAGCGGCCCGCCGTCATTACCGCATCATCATTGATGATGCGGCGGAGGTAGCGCGGCTGATGAAGAAAGCGATGCCGCAAGTGAAAGAGAATCGCCGTGATACCGGCGACGCCTATAGTTTTAACTGGTCGATGCGTATTGCACCGGATCTTCAGGTGCCGTTTGAGCCGTCGCATGAAAATATGGCCAACCTGAAACTGTACCCGGATCAGCCGGTTGAGATTCTGGCGGCGGATCTGCGACGCGCCTTCTCCGGTATTGTCGCGGGGAATGTGAAGGAGGTCGGGATACGCGCCATTGAAGCTAATGGTCCGTATAAAATCCACGGCGATCGAGAGATGATGCGTCGCATGGACGATCTGCTGCAGGGATTCGTCGCGCAGCATCGTATGAAATTACCAGGTTCCGCCTACATCCCCTGTTACGAGATCTGCGCTTAGCGCTTATGCCCGGTTGCCGCCAGCAGCCGGGCGCTTCTCCCATTCCTTTCATTGCGGTATGGCGATTCACGTATTCCTTCATTTTTTATGATGATCATCAGAGGCATAGCCCGCATTGTTTTATAAACACCATTTATAATTCATCATAAATAGATTGCCAGGCAAACGTTTACCTGACTCCTCTTACCGTGATTTATCGGTTCAAACTCTCATTCTTCGCAAGAATCCACTAAAAACCTTGATTTTTATAGTCAAACCTCCGTATCTTGCGCCCCAATCTTTCCGGCCTTATATCGTTAATGGTAGCCTTCGCGCCCGGAAATTCGTTATGACGTTTTTTTAATAGATTAATGGTCCAAATTTATCCATGTAAGAAGCGGATTATTGCATTTGAGATCGGGATCACTGATAGATTCATCACTTAAATGTATCTTTCCGCCCGAAAATTATTACGGCGAAAAATTATATAAAAAGCGTCCCTAAGCAGATTTCATTTTACGATCAGGTCTTTTTTCATTGGATTAGACCAGCAACCTGATTTTTAGCATCCTCCAGGAGAAATAGATGGAAACCACTCAGACCAGCACGATTGCTTCGATTGACTCTCGAAGCGCATGGCGCAAAACGGATACCATGTGGATGCTGGGCCTTTACGGCACGGCAATCGGCGCGGGCGTTCTGTTCCTGCCGATCAACGCAGGCGTCGGCGGCATGATTCCGCTCATCATCATGGCGATTCTCGCTTTCCCGATGACCTTTTTCGCACACCGTGGTTTAACCCGCTTCGTGCTGTCCGGTAAAAACCCGGGTGAAGACATCACTGAAGTCGTTGAGGAACACTTCGGTATCGGCGCAGGTAAACTGATTACCCTGCTCTACTTCTTCGCGATTTACCCCATCCTGCTGGTTTACAGCGTGGCGATTACTAATACCGTGGAAAGCTTCCTGACCCACCAGTTAGCGATTAATCCGCCGCCGCGGGCGATTCTTTCCCTGATCCTGATTGTTGGCATGATGACCATCGTGCGCTTCGGCGAGCAAATGATCGTTAAGGCGATGAGTATCCTGGTATTCCCGTTCGTCGCTGCGCTGATGCTGCTGGCCTTGTACCTGATCCCGCAGTGGAACGGCGCGGCGCTGGAAACTCTGTCCTTTGATTCCGCCGCGTCTACCGGTAACGGTCTGTGGATGACGCTGTGGCTGGCGATTCCGGTGATGGTTTTCTCTTTCAACCACTCCCCGATCATCTCCTCCTTCGCGGTTGCGAAGCGTGAAGAGTACGGTGAAGGCGCTGAGAAGAAATGTTCTAAAATTCTGGCCTTCGCCCACATCATGATGGTGCTGACCGTGATGTTCTTCGTCTTCAGCTGCGTGCTGAGCCTGACGCCGGCAGATCTGGCAGCGGCAAAAGAGCAGAACATCTCTATTCTGTCTTACCTGGCGAACCACTTTAACGCGCCGATCATCGCCTGGATGGCGCCGATCATTGCGATGATTGCTATCACCAAATCCTTCCTCGGCCACTACCTGGGCGCGCGTGAAGGCTTTAACGGGATGGTGATTAAATCGCTGCGTGGTAAAGGTAAATCCATCGAAATCAACAAACTGAATAAAATTACCGCGCTGTTCATGCTGGTCACCACCTGGATTGTGGCGACGCTGAACCCCAGCATCCTGGGCATGATTGAAACCCTGGGCGGCCCGATCATCGCGATGATTCTGTTCCTGATGCCGATGTATGCCATCCAGAAAGTACCGGCAATGCGTAAGTACAGCGGTCATATCAGCAACGTATTCGTTGTGATTATGGGCCTGATTGCCATCTCCGCTATTTTCTACTCACTGTTCAGCTAAGTCCTTTAGCGCCGCTTACCGCGGCGCTTCTCTATGATACAACCGCAATGGATGCCCTATGATTAGCGTATTCGATATTTTTAAAATCGGCATTGGCCCTTCCAGTTCTCACACCGTCGGACCAATGAAAGCAGGCAAGCAGTTCACGGACGATCTGATTGCCCGCCATATCCTTACAGATGTCACACGCGTCGTGGTGGATGTCTACGGCTCTCTGTCATTGACGGGTAAAGGCCACCACACTGATATCGCCATTATTATGGGCCTGGCGGGGAATCTGCCGGACACCGTCGATATCGACGCCATTCCGTCCTTTATTCAGGATGTGAACACCCATGGGCGTTTACTACTGGCCAATGGGCAGCATGAAGTCGAATTTCCGGTCGATAAGTGCATGAATTTCCACGCCGACAACCTGTCTCTGCATGAGAACGGGATGCGTATTACCGCGCTGGCGGGCGATAAAGTGCTCTACAGCCAAACCTACTACTCCATTGGCGGCGGCTTTATCGTCGATGAAGAGCACTTTGGTTTGACAAATAGCGAACCCGTTAACGTACCGTATCCTTATAAAACCGCCGCGGATTTACAGCGCCACTGCCAGGAGACGGGTCTGTCGCTCTCCGGTCTGATGATGCAAAACGAACTGGCTCTGCACAGTAAAGAAGCGCTGGAGCAGCACTTCGCCAGGGTCTGGGAGGTAATGCGCAGCGGCATTGAGCGCGGTATCACCACCGAGGGCGTATTGCCGGGCAAACTGCGCGTTCCGCGTCGCGCGGCGGCGCTGCGTCGGATGCTGGTCAGTCAGGATAAGACCACCACCGATCCGATGGCGGTCGTCGACTGGATCAATATGTTCGCTCTGGCGGTGAACGAAGAGAATGCCGCAGGCGGACGAGTAGTCACTGCCCCGACTAACGGCGCATGTGGTATTGTTCCGGCGGTGCTGGCGTACTATGACAAGTTTATCCGCGAAGTAAATGCTAACTCGCTTGCTCGCTATATGCTGGTCGCCAGCGCGATTGGCTCGCTGTATAAGATGAACGCCTCTATTTCCGGCGCCGAAGTGGGTTGTCAGGGAGAGGTCGGCGTGGCCTGTTCCATGGCGGCAGCGGGTCTGGCCGAGCTGCTGGGCGGTAGCCCGGCGCAGGTGTGCATCGCCGCAGAAATCGCCATGGAGCATAATCTGGGGTTAACTTGCGATCCGGTTGCCGGTCAGGTACAGGTTCCCTGCATTGAGCGTAACGCAATTGCTTCAGTCAAAGCGGTCAACGCCGCGCGAATGGCGCTGCGCCGTACCAGCGAACCGCGCGTATGCCTCGATAAAGTGATTGAGACCATGTACGAAACCGGTAAAGACATGAACGCTAAGTACCGCGAAACTTCGCGCGGGGGCCTGGCGATGAAGATCATTACCTGCGATTAATTCTCAGCACATTTTAGGATCTGTAGGCCGGATAAGGCGCTCGCCGCCATCCGGCTTTGTTGCCTGATGTCGCTTCGCTTATCAGGCCTACGGATAGCGCTATTTCGCAATGCTCGCCTCCCCCCGCCGTGAATGTTACCCTACGCGCAGGTTTGTAAGGGAGAACACCGTGGCTGCTCATCTGCTTATCGTCGACGCGCTCAATTTGATTCGCCGTATTCACGCCGTTCAGGGATCGCCCTGTGTGGAAACCTGCCAACACGCGCTCGATCAATTGATTATCCACAGCCAGCCAACCCATGCCGTAGCGGTATTTGATGACGACGCGCGCAGCAGCGGCTGGCGTCATCAGCGTTTACCGGACTACAAAGCAGGACGTCCGCCGATGCCTGACGATTTACATAATGAAATGCCCGCCCTACGCGCCGCGTTTGAACAGCGCGGCGTACGCTGTTGGGCATCAGACGGTAACGAAGCGGACGATCTGGCGGCGACGCTGGCGCTAAAAGTTACCGAAGCCGGACACCAGGCAACCATTGTGTCAACCGATAAAGGCTATTGCCAGTTGCTCTCTCCGGGATTGCGCATTCGCGACTACTTCCAGAAACGCTGGCTGGACGCGCCGTTTATTGAAAAAGAGTTTGGCGTACTTCCCCGGCAGTTGCCGGATTACTGGGGTCTGGCAGGAATCAGCAGTTCGAAAGTCCCCGGCGTTGCCGGTATCGGCCCCAAAAGCGCGACCCAGCTGTTGATTCAGTTTCAAAATCTGGAGGGAATTTACGCCCATCCGGACGAGGTGCCGGAAAAGTGGCGCAAAAAGCTTGAGACGCATAAAGAAATGGCATTTCTCTGCCGCGATATTGCACGTCTGCAAACCGATTTACATATCGACGGAAACTTACAGCAGCTACGGCTGGCGCGGTAGTTTTGTTGCCGGATGGCGGCGTGAACGCCTTATCCGGCCTACAGAACTGCACGAAATGTAGAGCGGATAAGCGCAGCGCCATCCGGCAAAATTACCAGGCGGTATGATACAGTTCGACAATGTCCGCCAGACTCGCTTCACGCGGATTGCCGCCCGTGCAGACATCATCGAACGCCGCCTGCGCCAGCGCCGGGATATCCTCTTTTCGAACGCCGACATCACGCAAATGCAGCGGAATTCCCACATCGCGATTTAGCGTAAATACGGCTTCCACTGCGGCATTACGCGCCTCTTCAAGACTCAATCCTTCTACCTTCACCCCCATCGCCCGGGCGATATCACGGAATTTCTCGTTGGTAGACCCGGCATTAAAACGCATCACATGCGGAAGCAAAATAGCATTCGCGACGCCGTGCGGCGTGTTGTAAAACGCGCCCAGCGGATGCGCCATCCCATGCACCAGTCCCAGCCCCACATTGGAAAACCCCATCCCGGCAACGTATTGCCCCAGCGCCATCGCCTCACCGGCCTCTTTTTCTCCGGCCACGGCGCCGCGCAGCGCGCCAGCAATAATCTCAATGGCTTTGATATGTAATGCATCCGTCAGCGCCCATGCGGCCCGGGTAATATAGCCTTCAATAGCATGGGTTAGCGCATCCACGCCCGTTGCCGCTTTCAGCGCGGGCGGCATACCGTCCATCATATCGGCATCGATAAATGCCGCCTGCGGAATATCATGCGGATCGACACAAACGAATTTGCGCCGTTTCTCTTCATCGGTAATCACATAATTGATAGTGACTTCCGCCGCGGTTCCCGCCGTTGTCGGGATCGCCATAATCGGCACGCTGGGTTTACGGGTCGGCGATAGCCCTTCCAGACTGCGCACATCGGCAAATTCCGGATTGTTACTGATAATACCGATCGCTTTGCAGGTATCCTGCGGAGAACCGCCGCCAATGGCGATGAGATAGTCCGCGCCACTTTGGGTAAAGACCTTAAGCCCTTCCTGGACAACGGAAATCGTAGGATTAGGGATCACGCCCGCATAGATCTCCCACGCCAGCCCTGCGGCATCCATTCTGCTTGTCACTTTATCGACCACACCGCATTGCACCAGCGTTTTATCGGTAATAATCAGCGCTTTATGATAACCGCGGCGCGTCACCTCATCGGTTAATGCGTCCACCGCTCCCCGGCCAAACCATGCCGTTTCATTCAGAATCATTCTGTTCGCCATCGCCTGTCTCCTGACATCACTCTTCAATACGTAATCCGTAAGTTTTAAATTTCTCCAGTACGATAGCGATCGCCTCGTCATCCAGTACCGGTACCGGATCGACAATGGCCAGCGTACTTAAATAGAGCTGCGCCAGCACTTCCACTTCATGCGCCAGCCACAACGCTTTGTCTAAATTTTCTTCACAAGCGATAAGCCCGTGATGCTGTAACAGCGTCGCTTTACGATTTTTAAGCGCCACGGCAACATGGTCAGAAAGTTCGCGGGTGCCAAAAGTGGCGTAGGGCGCGCAGGGAATAGAGTTTCCTCCTGCGGCGGCAATCATGTAGTGAATCGCCGGAATCGGGCGATTCAGGATCGAGACTGCCGTACAATGGACAGCGTGGTTATGTACCACGGCATTGGCGTCAGGGCGCGTCTGGTATGCCGCCATATGAAAACGCCACTCGCTGGAAGGCAGCTTGCCCTGCTCATGCTGACCGTCAGCATCAATAAAGACAATGTGCGACTCTGTCAGCTTCTCGTAGGGGATCCCCGTCGGCGTAATCAGCAATCCGCCCTGATAACGTACGCTCACGTTACCTGCCGTCCCCTGATTTAACCCTAACCGCGTCATTTCCAGACAGGTATCAATAATCTGCCGCGCCAGTCTATTTCGTTCCATTATTTACCTCTCTCTGTGATTCAAAATGAGACAACAAAACCGCCTTTCGCATCGCGCTGCTGTCCTGTTGAAATAATCGAATAGTTAGCAACTATCATCATACTGAATAAAGAGAAGGGAATTTAAATAACGATATTTTGTGATTCACATCAATTAATTCGCCACGATAAACCAGACGACTACCGTTTCTCTCGCCGATAAATGCCCGCTCTTAATAATATTTTTTAAAACGGGCAAAAATGAAGAATAAGCTACTACTGCCCGTTTTCGTGGCAATAATTTAATTCGGGCATTCAGTCTGTGGTTTTTTAAATTAAACATCTCAAACGGTCATTTTTTTATGAAAATTAAAGTGATGATAATCACAGAACGCTCTGCTCTCAGGTATAAATGTGACCGCCATCATATTAAAAGGCCTTTTTTATTTGAAAATGAATCCATGAGTTCATTCCGGACGCCAATTTATTACCGGTAAGAAAAGCGAACTCACCTAATTTTACGGTCTGGTGACCAGAACCGACCGCACGCAAAAGCTTCTGAACCGATGAGGATGCTATGGGAAACACAACAATACAAACACAGAGTTTTCGTGCTGTGGATGCAGAGCAAAGCAAAAGCAAAAGCAAGCGCTACATTATTCCATTCGCCTTACTTTGCTCGCTATTTTTTCTGTGGGCCGTCGCCAATAATCTGAATGACATTTTATTACCGCAGTTTCAACAAGCTTTTACGCTAACTAACTTTCAGGCCGGACTTATTCAGTCAGCCTTTTATTTCGGTTATTTCGTCATTCCAATTCCCGCGGGGATTTTGATGAAAAAACTCAGTTATAAAGCAGGGATTATCACCGGGCTTTTTTTGTATGCTGTTGGCGCCGCATTATTCTGGCCTGCCGCCGAGATAATGAATTACACATTATTTTTAATTGGCCTGTTTATCATCGCCGCCGGTTTAGGCTGCCTTGAAACTGCGGCCAACCCTTTTGTTACGGTATTAGGTCCAGAAAGCGGCGGACATTTCCGGCTTAATCTGGCGCAAACTTTTAACTCCTTTGGCGCTATTATCGCCGTTGTGTTTGGGCAAAGCCTTATTTTGTCTAACGTGCCGCATCAATCGCAAGAAGCGCTTGATAAAATGACGCCAGATCAGCTTAGCGCCTATAAACACAGCCTGGTGTTATCGGTACAAACGCCATACATGATTATCGTCGCCATCGTATTAGTAGTTGCGCTGCTGATTATGCTGACCAAATTTCCGGCCCTGCAAAGTGACGATCATAGCGATGCTAAACAAAGCTCTTTCTTATCTTCTCTCTCCCGACTCATCCGTATCCGCCACTGGCGCTGGGCGGTGCTGGCGCAGTTCTGCTACGTGGGGGCGCAAACCGCCTGCTGGAGCTATCTGATCCGCTACGCCATTGAGGAGATCCCTGGAATGACGCCCGGTTTCGCCGCCAACTACCTGACCGGCACGATGGTGTGCTTCTTTATCGGCCGTTTCACCGGGACCTGGCTTATCAGCCGCTTCGCGCCGCATAAAGTGCTGGCCGCCTACGCCCTGTTTGCCATGCTCCTGTGTCTGATTTCCGCCTTTAGCGGCGGACATATCGGCCTGCTGGCGCTGACGTTGTGTAGCGCATTTATGTCAATCCAGTACCCGACCATCTTCTCGCTGGGTATCAAAAATCTGGGACAGGACACTAAGTACGGCTCGTCTTTTATCGTCATGACCATCATTGGCGGCGGTATTGTCACGCCAGTAATGGGCTTCGTTAGCGACGCCGCAGGCAAAATCCCGACCGCCGAACTGGTTCCGGCATTGTGCTTTGCCGTCATCTTCATTTTTGCCCGTTTCCGTTCACAAGCGGCGACAAACTGAACATTTATCCGAATAACGTGAGGAATCTGTCATGAAAAAAATCAGCTTACCGAAAATCGGTATCCGCCCGGTGATTGATGGACGTCGTATGGGCGTACGCGAGTCGCTCGAAGAGCAAACCATGAACATGGCGAAAGCGACGGCGGCGCTCATCACCGAGAAAATCCGCCACGCCTGCGGGGCTCAGGTGGAGTGCGTCATTGCGGATACCTGTATTGCCGGAATGGCGGAATCCGCCGCCTGTGAAGAAAAATTCAGTAGCCAGAACGTGGGCGTGACCATTACCGTTACGCCGTGCTGGTGCTATGGCAGCGAAACCATTGATATGGACCCGATGCGTCCGAAAGCCATCTGGGGCTTTAACGGCACAGAGCGTCCTGGGGCGGTTTACCTTGCCGCGGCGCTGGCGGCGCACAGCCAGAAAGGCATTCCGGCGTTCTCCATTTATGGCCATGACGTGCAGGATGCCGACGATACCTCCATTCCTGCCGACGTCGAAGAAAAACTGCTGCGTTTTGCGCGGGCAGGGTTAGCGGTAGCCAGCATGAAAGGCAAAAGCTACCTCTCCGTCGGCGGCGTGTCGATGGGGATCGCGGGTTCCATTGTCGATCATAACTTCTTTGAATCCTGGCTGGGCATGAAGGTGCAAGCGGTAGATATGACCGAACTGCGCCGCCGTATCGATCAAAAAATTTATGATGAGGCCGAACTGGAGATGGCGCTGGCGTGGGCGGATAAAAACTTCCGCTACGGCGAAGATCAGAACGCCTCACAGTATAAGCGCAATGAAGCCCAGAACCGCGCGGTGCTAAAAGAGAGCCTGCTGATGGCGATGTGTATTCGCGACATGATGCAGGGCAACAAGACGCTGGCGGACAAAGGGTTAGTTGAAGAATCGCTGGGCTACAACGCCATTGCCGCCGGCTTTCAGGGCCAGCGCCACTGGACCGATCAATACCCGAACGGCGATACCGCCGAAGCGCTGCTCAATAGTTCTTTTGACTGGAACGGCGTACGCGAACCGTTTGTCGTCGCCACCGAAAATGACAGTCTGAACGGCGTAGCGATGCTGTTTGGCCATCAACTCACCGGTACCGCGCAGATATTCGCCGACGTGCGAACCTACTGGTCGCCGGAAGCCGTAGAACGCGTCACCGGCCAGGCGCTCAGCGGCCTGGCGGAACACGGCATTATTCACCTGATTAACTCCGGTTCTGCCGCTCTGGACGGTGCCTGTAAACAGCGCGACAGCGAAGGCAAGCCGACCATGAAACCGCACTGGGAAATCAGCCAACAAGAGGCGGATGCGTGTCTGGCGGCCACCGAATGGTGCCCGGCGATTCACGAATACTTCCGCGGCGGCGGCTACTCATCCCGTTTCCTGACCGAAGGCGGCGTGCCATTCACCATGACCCGCGTGAATATCATCAAAGGCCTGGGGCCAGTACTGCAAATCGCCGAGGGCTGGAGCGTCGAACTGCCGAAAGCGATGCACGATCAGCTTGATGCCCGCACCAACTCTACCTGGCCTACTACCTGGTTTGCGCCGCGTCTTACCGGCAAAGGCCCGTTTACCGATGTCTATTCGGTGATGGCGAACTGGGGCGCTAACCACGGCGTACTCACCATCGGCCATGTAGGGGCGGACTTTATTACTCTCGCCGCGATGCTGCGTATCCCGGTATGTATGCACAACGTGGAGGAGGCGAAGATCTACCGTCCTTCCGCCTGGGCGGCTCACGGTATGGATATCGAAGGCCAGGATTATCGCGCCTGCCAAAATTATGGCCCGCTGTATAAACGTTAATGCGGCTTAGCCCGGTGGCGCAGGCTTACCGGGCCTACGGGCGCGTGAACCGTAGGCCGGATAAGCGTAGCGCCATCGGGCGGCGTTTATGGAGTTATCTATGAAACAAGACGTCATCCTGGTTCTCGACTGCGGTGCGACTAACGTTCGGGCGATCGCCGTTGATCGCCAGGGGAAAATTGTCGCCCGCGCCTCAACCGCTAACGCCAGCGACATTGCCGCAGAAAATAGCGCCTGGCATCAGTGGTCGCTGGACGCCATCCTGCAACGTTTCGCCGACTGCTGCAGGTCACTCTCCAGCGCCCTGTCGGAGTGTGTTGTTCGCGGTATTACGGTGACTACGTTCGGCGTCGATGGCGCGCTGGTCGATGCGCAGGGTAAGCTGCTCTACCCGGTCATCAGTTGGAAATGCCCGCGAACCGCCGCCGTGATGGAAACGATTGAGCGCTTTATCTCGCCCCGGCAATTGCAGACGCTCTCCGGCGTCGGCGCGTTCAGCTTTAACACGCTGTATAAACTGGTCTGGCTTAAAGAGAATCATCCGCGCCTGCTGGAACAAGCTCACTGCTGGCTGTTTATCTCGTCGCTGATTAACCACCGTCTGACCGGCGAGTTTACGACCGATATCACTATGGCAGGCACCAGCCAGCTACTGGATATCCATCAGCGCGACTTTAGTCCGGAAATCCTGCAGGCGACGGGCCTGGCGCGCCGCCTGTTCCCGCGTATCGTGGAAGCGGGCGCCCCGATAGGCACGCTACAGACAGACGCGGCCAGGCTACTCGGTCTCCCGGCGGGTGTGCCGGTGATCTCTGCCGGACACGATACTCAGTTCGCGTTATTCGGCGCTGGCGCGCAGCAAGGTGAACCGGTGCTCTCCTCCGGAACATGGGAGATTCTGATGGTGCGCAGCGGTCAGGTGGATACCTCGCTGCTCAGTCAGTATCCGGGCTCGACCTGTGAACTGGACAGTCAGTCGGGGCTTTATAACCCCGGAATGCAGTGGCTGGCCTCCGGTGTACTCGAATGGGTACGAAAACTGCTGTGGACGCCGGAAACGCCATGGCAAACGCTGATCGACGAAGCGCGCGCTATTCCCGCTGGCGCGGAAGGCGTACGGATGCAGTGCGATCTGCTCGCCTGCCAAAATGCAGGCTGGCAGGGCGTGACGCTCAATACCACCCGCGGCCATTTCTATCGCGCCGCGCTGGAAGGCCTGACGGCGCAACTTCAGCGTAATCTGCGCACGCTGGAGAAAATCGGCCATTTTAACGCCACAGAACTGTTACTGGTTGGCGGCGGCAGTCGCAACGCTTTATGGAATCAAATTAAAGCGAATCAGCTTGCTCTCCCTATCAAAGTGCTGGACGACGCGGAAACCACCGTGGCCGGCGCTGCCATGTTTGGCTGGTACGGCGTAGGCGAATTTAGTAGCCCGGAACAGGCGCGTGCGCAGGTCAATTATCAGTATCGCTATTTCTGGCCGCAAACCGAACCTGAAATTATTGAGGGAGTATGAAATGCTAAAAACCATTTCACCGTTAATTTCCCCGACACTGCTCAAAGTGCTGGCCGAGATGGGCCACGGGGACGAAATCATTTTTTCTGACGCTCACTTTCCCGCGCATAGCCTGGGCCCGCAGGTGATTCGCGCCGATGGTCTTAGCGTCAGCGATCTACTGTGGGCAATTATTCCGCTCTTTGAGCTGGATAGCTACGCTCCGCCGCTGGTGATGATGGCCGCCGTGGAAGGCGACACGCTCGATCCCAGCGTTGAAGCGCGCTATCGCGATGCCTTGTCATTAGAAGCGCCGTGCCCGGATATCGTTCGTATCGACCGCTATGCGTTTTATGAGCGGGCGCAAAAAGCGTTTGCGATCGTTATCACAGGTGAGTGCGCGAAGTACGGAAATATTCTTTTAAAAAAAGGGGTAACGCCGTAATCTCTTGCCGGTGCGCCCGCATGACGCGGGCGTTCATCGAATGATGGGGTGAGAAAAATGAAAGCGGCACGCCAACAAGCGATAGTCGATCTACTGATCAATCATAAAAGTCTGACCACCGAAGCGCTGGCCACCCGGCTTAACGTCAGTAAAGAGACCATCCGCCGCGATCTCAGTGAACTACAGACGCAGGGAAAAGTGCTGCGTAATCACGGACGAGCTAAATATATTCATCGTGAAAATCAGGACAGCGGCGATCCATTCCATATCCGCCTGAAAAGCCATTATGCGCACAAAGCCGATATTGCCCGTGAAGCGTTAGCGTGGATAGAAGAAGGAATGACGATTGCGCTGGATGCCAGTTCAACCTGCTGGTATCTGGCCCGCCAGTTGCCGGATATTCCCATTCAGGTTTTTACCAATAGCCATCCTATCTGTCAGGAGCTGGGAAAACGCGAACGCATTGCGCTGATAAGTTCCGGCGGCCAGCTTGAACGTAAATATGGCTGTTATGTTAATCCGTCGCTTATCTCACAGCTAAAATCGCTTGATATCGATCTGTTCATCTTTTCCTGTGAGGGGATCGACGGCGGCGGCGATCTGTGGGACTCCAATGCGATCAACGCCGATTTTAAATCTATCCTGCTCAGGCGCGCCTCGCAGTCTTTATTATTGATTGATAAAAGTAAATTTAATCGTTCAGGAGAGGCGCGCATCGGCCATCTGGATGACGTGACGCATATTGTTTCAGATGCGCCGCAATCGTAGACCGGATAAGCGTGCGTCATCCGGCGCTGATGACGCGCCGGACGACGGCAACGCGTTTTTATCGCTCGTCGCGACGTCCGCCAACAGCCGCCCACAACCGACGCACGTGTACCGTCACTTCTTCGCGATCGTGATAAAGCTGACGCGCCTGGATCTGCGCATTAACGCCGTGCTCATCCAACTGCGCCTGAAGATACGCCAGGTTATGCGACACCTCTTCATAGCGTTTTTTCATCGGCAGTTTAAGGTTAAAAATCGTCTCCCGACACCAGCCGTTCACCAGCCACTGCGCCATTAACGCGGTGACTTTGGCCGGCTTCTCCACCATATCGCAGACCATCCATGAAATATTATTCCGGTTCGGACGGTACCTGAAGCCATCCTCACGCAACCAGGTCACCTGTCCGGTGTCCATCAGGCTTTGCGCCATCGGGCCGTTATCTACGGAGTAGACCCACATATTGCGCTTCACTAACTGGTACGTCCATCCGCCGGGACAGGCGCCCAAATCCACCGCATACATGCCGTTCGCCAGACGTTCATCCCACTCATCTTCCGGGATGAAAACGTGGAGCGCCTCTTCCAGTTTCAGCGTTGAGCGGCTCGGCGCATCAGACGGAAACTTCAAACGCGGGATGCCCATATAAAACGGTGAATTGTTATGCGCGAACGAATAACCGGTATAGCAGCATCCTGGCGCGATAAAAAAGACATGAACGACCGGACGCTTCGGCGTTTCATAATTCGTCAATACGCCCGCATCACGCAAAGCCGCGCGCAGCGGCACCGTAAATTTGCGGCAGAACTTCATCAGTTCTTTACTTTCATTGGTGTCGGCGACTTCAACTCGCAGCTCGCCGCCCTTTTCCACTACGCCCTGCAACATGCCGACAACCGGCGTAATTCTGTCTTCCGGCGGTAAATGTTGCAGCAGTTCACCCACCACAAACCACTGGCGGGCGAAAATCAGCGAACTGAACGGCAGTTCTGAAATCAGCTTTTCGCCATCTTCCGGCTGGTAGCATTCATAAATGACATAGCCTGCGTTCTCTTTTACGCGTGCAAAACCAAATATTTCCCGTTTTCCCGCTTTATCGGTAATTTCTGCAGCGCACTCTTTTTCAAACCCCGGACGGCAGAGCAATACAACTTTATTCATGGCTCGCGCCCTTACGTTTCATACGAATGGCGCCAATCAGCAATAGCGCCCAGCCCACCAGGAAACTGACGCCGCCGACAGGCGTGATATACGCCCACAGGCGCAGATGCGAAAGCGCAAGGCAGTACAGGCTGCCGCTAAACAGCACCGTGCCCAGCGCCAGAAAAACGCTGCTCCAGTAAAACCAGATGCTGATACGGCGCTGCATCGCCACCGCCAGGCCAAAGATCGCCAGCGTATGGAACGCCTGATATTGCAGGCCGGTCTGAATCCAGCCCATTTCAACCACGCCCAGGGTTTTACTCAAAACATGCGCCCCGAACGCGCCCAGAGCAACGTAAATAAAACCGCTGATAGCGGCGACAATCAGCATAAAACGGCTGGTCATGGTCATACCCTAAGTTAATTATTGTTCGTAACGAAAACGGAATTTTTCTTGCTCCGTCGCCGCCTTCGCCAAAATCCACTGACGGAAGGCGGCTATTTTACCCAGTTCTGCCTGGCTGTCATGACAAACCAGATAAAAAGCATTCTTACTCACCAGAACATCGTTAAATGGACACACCAGTCGCCCGGCTTCAATTTCCGACTGCGCCATAACATTATTCGCCAGCGCGATCCCCTGTCCGTGAATAGCGGCCTGTAGCACCATCGCGCTGTGGCTAAATATCGGCCCTTGCTGAACGTTAATATGGTTGAGCCCTAACTGACGAGTATAGGCCTGCCAGTCACGCCGGGAGGCATCGTGCAATAACGTGTGTTTCGCCAGATCTTCCGGCGTTTTTAACGGTTTTTCGCCTGTGAGTAATAAAGGAGAACAGACGGGCAGTAAATATTCTGCGTATAATTTTTCGACGCGCAAGCCCGGCCAGTTTCCCCGGCCATAAAAAATCGCGACATCGACATCGTCTGCCAGTTTATCTTCCTGACGGTCAACGGCTTGTATCCGAACGTCAATTCCCGGATAAGCTGAGTTAAAGCTGGAGAGCCTGGGCACCAGCCATTGGATGGCAAAACTGGGCGGTAAACTCACCGTCAGCGCCCCTTTGGCACTGCGCGCCTGGAGCTTACGCGTTGCTTCCGTAAGCTGGGAAAATATCTCTTTAATGTCGAGAAAATAGCTTTGGCCTTCTTCCGTCAGCAGCAGCGAACGATTGCGGCGGCGGAACAGTTTTAGCCCCAAAAAATCCTCAAGTGACTTAATTTGGTGGCTTACTGCGGCCTGCGTCACAAAAAGTTCTTCCGCTGCTCGCGTAAAGCTCAAATGGCGCGCGGCAGCATCAAAAACGCGTAACGCATTTAAAGGAGGTAATCGTTTTGACATGGCCTCTGGACTTAATGTCGAATGAATTTAACAAATAGGTAACAACATGTAACCTATTAGTTTTTTTAATCTGAGACATTATAAATTGTCCGTTGAGGTTCTACCAGCAAATACCTATAGTGGCGGCACTTCCTGAGCCGGAACGAAAAGTTTTATCGGAATGCGTGTTCTGATGGGCTTTTGGCTTACGGTTGTGATGTTGTGTTGTTGTGTTTGCAATTGGTCTGCGATTCAGACCACGGTAGCGAGACTACCCTTTTTCACTTCCTGTACATTTACCCTGTCTGTCCATAGTGATTAATGTAGCACCGCCATATTGCGGTGCTTTTTTTTGTATAACAAACGGTTAGTTTTCCAGAGCCACCATCTCTTTCACGTCAGTACGATTGATCTGCTGTTTGTTGCCATTAGCGTCTTTATACGAAATCATACCGGTATCGTTATCGGTCTGGGGTTTACCGTCGGTCACAATGCTACGTCCATCATTGGTGTGCATAACGTAATTAGGACCGGAACAGGCGCTCAGGGCAAAAGTCAGCATACATGCAGAGATAATTGCGGCAGTCTTTTTCATCTTCTTCTCCTTAAAGCTGTTTGTGCTATTTAAAGCGGACTCCGTAACAGGCTTAAACATTCGCCTAACATTATTCAGCATAACCTCCTTTACATAATTCGCCAGGATATACAGACGATTCCGATGGTTAGGACAAACCTTGTATCAGCCGCGCTTTTACGCCACGATCGGTAAACTGAACCGAGGAATATCATGAACGCTTTTAATCCCACGCAGTTTCGCGCGCAGTTTCCCGCGCTAGCCGATGCGGGTGTTTATCTCGATAGCGCCGCCACGGCATTAAAGCCACAGGCAGTCATTGACGCCACGCACCAGTTTTATTGTTTGAGCGCCGGTAACGTTCATCGTAGCCAGTTTGCGCAGGCGCAGCGCCTGACGGCGCAATATGAAGCGGCCAGAGCAAAAGCGGCGCGACTGTTAAACGCGCCCGATGAAAAAAGTATCGTCTGGACACGCGGCACCACCGAAGCGATCAACATGGTGGCGCAGTGTTACGCCCGTCCTCGTCTGCGCCCCGGCGATGAAATTATCGTTAGCGTCGCCGAGCATCACGCCAACCTTGTGCCCTGGCTGATGGTGGCGCAACAAACCGGCGCGCAGGTCATAAAACTGCCGCTTAATGACCGACGTCTTCCTGATGTTGAGCGTCTGCCGGAACTGATCACGTCGCGCAGCCGGATTCTGGCGCTGGGGCAAATGTCGAACGTAACGGGCGGCTGCCCGGATCTCGCAAGCGCTATCAGCACCGCTCACGCAGCGGGAATGGTCGTGATGGTAGATGGCGCGCAAGGCGCGGTACACTTCCCGGCGGATGTCCAGCAGCTTGATATCGATTTTTATGCTTTTTCCGCTCACAAACTGTATGGCCCGACCGGTATCGGCGTGCTGTACGGTAAGCCGGAGCTTCTTGAGGCGATGTCGCCCTGGCTCGGCGGCGGCAAGATGATCCGTGACGTTAGCTTTGAAGGCTTCACCACTCAAAGCGCTCCCTGGAAGCTGGAAGCGGGGACGCCGAACGTCGCCGGGGTCATCGGCCTGAGCGCTGCGCTGGAATGGCTGTCCGATATCGATATTGAACAGGCCGAAAACTGGAGCCGGGGGTTGGCGACGCTGGCGGAAGACGCACTGGCGAAACGTCCGGGCTTTCGTTCGTTCCGCTGCCAGGACTCCAGCCTGCTGGCCTTTGATTTTGTCGGCGTGCACCACGGCGATATGGTGACGCTGCTGGCGGAATACGGTATTGCGCTCCGGGCCGGGCAACATTGCGCCCAGCCATTGCTGGCGGAACTTGGCGTCACAGGGACTCTGCGCGCCTCTTTTGCGCCGTATAATACCCAACATGATGTGGATGCGTTGGTTAACGCCGTTGACCGCGCGCTGGAACTGCTGGTGGATTAATGACAAACCCTCTTTATACCGGACACCCGTTCGGCACAACGGTAACGGAAGAGACGTTACGCGCTATCTTTCTCCCGCTGACCCAGTGGGAGGATAAATATCGTCAGTTGATTCTGTTAGGAAAACAGCTCCCCGCTCTGCCGGATGAATGCAAAGCGCAGGCGAAAGAGATAGCCGGCTGCGAGAACCGCGTCTGGCTGGGCTTTACCCAGTCAGATAACGGAACGATGCACTTTTTCGGCGACAGTGAGGGGCGGATTGTCCGCGGCCTGCTGGCGGTATTGCTCACCGCAGTGGAAGGAAAAAACGCCGCCGAATTACAGGCTCGTTCACCGCTGGCGCTGTTTGATGAGCTGGGTTTACGCGCCCAGCTTAGCGCCTCACGCAGTCAGGGGCTGAACGCGCTGAGCGAAGCGATTGTTGCCGCAACGCATAAGGGTTGAAATAGCGTAAATATTCTGTCGCCTGACAGCGCCGTCCGCGGCGGTCAGGCGATGCAGATAAAATAATCCAGTCACTTTATTAGTTTCGGCGTCAGATTTCCCTGATAAACATTCTTTTGATTTTTATCAGCTATCACAATGAAATTACAATGTTAGAATCCATGTTAAAACGGCGTGAAGATTTTAGAGTAAATAAAGCCACTCGATGTAGCGTAGCAGGAGAACTGGAAAATTCATACGCATCGGGTGAAGTTATAACAGGATATGGATAAGTGGAAAAATATCTGCGTAACGGTACCATGTTTGTGGTGCTGGCATTTATATTATGGGGGTTAACACCTTTATACTATCAATATTTATCAGGGGGGAACCTCGCACAAATATTGATATACCGGGTATTCTGGTCAATTCCATTATTACTGGCAGTAAGGTTCTTATTTCGGCAGCGAACGCGATTTCATGATGTCTGGAAAGATAAAAAATCCTTTTTCTTCTGCATGATCGCCGGACTTTTGATGATTGTATCATGGTCATCTTTTATTTATGCGCTAACCCATCATCTGGTGCTTGATGCCAGCCTCGGCTATTTTATCAACCCGCTATTTGTTATTGCGCTGGGATGCATTTTTCTTAAAGAAAAACTGTCGTTGTTTCAGGCCATCGCCGTTTTTTCCGGTGTCTGCGGCCTGACTTTTCAAATTATCATGCTACGGCATTTCCCGGCGCTGGCGCTAACCATGGGATTATCATTTGCGCTATATGGCCTGGCGCGAAAGTTTATACATTATGATGTGATGACATCGATAACGATTGAAACATTATGGGCATTGCCTGTCTCACTATTAATTTTTCTCTTTAGCGATACTGGACCAATTATATCCGCTAATACTCCTTTCTTTTTGTATGTCATGACGGCGCCAGTGACGATCATTCCACTGGTATTATTTGCCATCGCGTTAAATCACACCTCGTTGATTGTCACCGGACTGGCGCAATATATAGAGCCGTCTTTACAGTTCTTACTTGCCATTATGATATTTGGCGAGCACATTAATTACGCGGAACTGCTCTGCTTTTGTGCAGTATGGTTCGGGTTGTTTCTATGCATATCTGAAAATTTATATTCCCATTATCTCCGCGCCCGTCTGAAACCGGTGTTCGGCAGGGTACAGCGCTTCTTTCGCTAACGAAGGGCGCAGGGCCGGATACGCGTCTGCGTGACACTCCGCCCCGTCCTTTTATTCTTGTCGCGCCGCTTTAGCCATGATCTTCTTCAGCGCATGGGAAACGGCGACAAAACCGAACGTTGCCGTCACCATCGTCGCCGCGCCGAAGCCAGAGGCGCAATCCATCCGTTTTGGCCCTTCTGCGGTAGCTTTCATCGCGCATACGGAACCGTCCGCCTGTGGGTAAACCAGCGCTTCGGTGGAAAAAACGCAGTCCACGCCCAGCTTACCTTTACTATTCTTCACTACGCCAAAATTATGTTTCAATCTCTCGCGCAGTTTTGCCGCCAGCGGATCCTGGATGGTTTTCGCCAAATCAGCGACCTGGATTTGCGTCGGATCGATCTGCCCGCCCGCGCCGCCAGTGGTCACTAAAGGAACCTTATATCGGCGACAGTACGCAATCAGCGCAGCTTTTGGACGAACGCTGTCAATGGCGTCAATGACATAGGTAAAACCCGCGTTCATATAACCCGCCACATTATCCGGCGTGATGAAATCATCGATAACCGTTACCCGGCACTCCGGGTTAATTTGCCGAATCCGTTCGGCCATCACTTCCGCTTTCGCCAACCCGACGTTATCACGCAACGCATGGATCTGACGGTTCGTATTGGTCACGCAGACATCGTCCATATCAATCAGCGTAATCGCGCCGATGCCCGTACGCGCCAGCGCCTCTGCCGCCCATGATCCCACCCCGCCGATTCCCACGACGCAGATATGCGCCTCAGCAAACCGCTGCAGCGCTTTTTCACCGTACAGACGCGCGGTGCCGCCAAAGCGTTGGCGCCAGGCATCACTTATCACCACTGACATATGACCTCAGAATAAAAAAAGGTGAGGTTATTCCTCACCCCTGCTCACTATTTTCAGGCCCGATAGCGATCGCGTTATCGGGCAATCCGGTTGTCGCAGAATACCACAATCAGTCGCTAAACACGTTACCGGCGCCCGGCGCGCTTTTTAACACCCAGACGCGACCATAGTGATTATACCATCCGGCACGATGCCCGGCATCTGGGCCAATCCCCTGGTAAATATCAAAGTGCTGGCCTTTAATCGCTCCACCGACATCCAGCGCGACCATCAAACGTAGCTCATACTGACCGCTAAATTTACCGTTGTTATCCAGCAACGGTACTTCCGCCAACAAGGTCGTGCCAGGCGGAATGATGCTGCGGTCGGAGGCGACGGATGCTCGCCCAATCAGCGGTACAGCGCTGGCACCTTTGACCGGCGCAAAAGATTGCGGCTTAAAGAAGACGAACGACGGGTTCTGCTCCAGTAATTCACGCACTTCCGCTTCGCTGTGCTTCTCTCCCCATTCGCGTATAGCCTGCATCGACATATCTTCTTTTTTCACTTCACCGCGATCGATAAGCACTTTACCAATACTGCGATAAGGCCAGCCGTTTTTACCGGCATAACTAAAGAAGTTCAGCGGACTACCATCACCGAAATCAATATAACCGCTGCCCTGGACATCCATAATAAAGTTATCCATCAGCGAATTACTCCAGGCCAGGATGTACTTATCGCTCAGCGCGCCTGCGTAGATCTGAGCGCGGGACGGTAAGCGTCCGCGTTTTGGCGGCATACTATAGATAGGGTACTGGAACGCGCCCTGGCGCGTATGGCGAGCCTGAACGACGGGCGTATAGTAGCCCGTGAACTGGACGTTACCGTAATTGTCGGTGCCTTCCATCTGCCAGGCATCGATACCAAACTGACGCATAGTGCGCGTATCGCCTCCGGAACGTAACCAGTTCTGGACAGCGTTATAGACGTTGCTTTGATTGGTGTATAAACGCGGCGACGCGGAACGGATCTGGTTGACCTGCTCGGCAAAGTCTCCAGCATTAATCGGCGCGCCCACCGCGTCCGGCTGGTTTACCAGGGAGAAGGGCTGGGTAAATTTCCCGTCCTTATATTGCTGACCGCGATCGGTCGGTTTTGATGAACAGGCAGCCAGCATTGCCAGCATTACGCCTGTCGCCACATATTTTGCCCAACGTCCTTTCATGGTGTCTCGTCTTCTGCGTAATCGAAAGTGCCCGGTGAAGATAACAAACCGTCCGAAGTAATGAAATGCGATCGCGATCTCATTATGTAAATTCGTTTAAAAATCGCGCTATCTGCGGTGTATTTGCGCAATTCATGAGAAATTAGCGATTTATATGAAAAAAGGGTTGCAACAAAAGCTCAGCGGAGTATAGTGCGCATCCACGGACGCGGGGTGGAGCAGCCTGGTAGCTCGTCGGGCTCATAACCCGAAGGTCGTCGGTTCAAATCCGGCCCCCGCAACCAATTACAATGAGAATGCAAGTTTAGACGGACGCGGGGTGGAGCAGCCTGGTAGCTCGTCGGGCTCATAACCCGAAGGTCGTCGGTTCAAATCCGGCCCCCGCAACCAACTTAATGAACACCCTTACGGGTGTTTTTTTGTATCTGTCGTCTGGTCCGCAACGACAGTGCGGGCAGCATCCTACTTACCCGCGCAATAAACTCGCCGTCATCTCAGGTTAACTTCTTCTCGCCAGCGTCGCCCCATCGGCAAAATACGCTTTAATGCCCGCCAGAATCGACTCTGCGACCTGTTGCTGGAACGTCGCGGTCTTGAGCTTGCGTTCTTCTTCAATGTTACTGATAAACGCCGTCTCGACCAGAATAGACGGAATATCGGGCGCCTTTAACACCGCAAACCCCGCCTGCTCGACCTTGTTTTTATGCAGGTCATTAATTTTACCAAGCTGCTTCAACACCGCTTTACCGAATTTCAAACTATCGGCAATGGTCAGCGATTGCACCATATCGAACATCGTATGGTCGACATAACGGTCACCGCTTTTGCTCACGCCGCCAATTAAGTCCGAGGCGTTCTGCGTTTGCGCCAGATATTTCGCCGCGGTACTGGTGGCGCCTTTGGTCGATAGCGCGAATACGGATGAACCGCTAGGCTGCCGGCTGGTGAAGGCATCCGCATGAATAGAGACAAACAGGTCGGCGCGCTGTTTCTGCGCTTTCGCCACCCGGACTTTTAACGGAATGAAGATGTCTTCATTGCGCGTCATATAGACCTTCATGTTGCCTTCTTTTTCGATCAACGCGCGCAGGCGGCGGGCTATCTGGAGCACCACGTCTTTTTCACGCGTTTTGTATTTGCCTATCGCGCCGGGGTCTTCGCCGCCGTGTCCCGGATCAAGCATAATAATAATGGGACGATCGCGCCCCGCTTTACCGGGCTGCGGCCCGCTTTGCGAAGGCGGCACCTGTTTATCCAGATCGCCTTTATTGTAGTCTTCCAGCAGCGCCAGCAGCGGATCCTGCATATCCTGCGCATTGGCAGGATAAAGATCCATCACCAGACGTTCTTTAAAGCCTGCCACAGGCGCCAGCGCAAATAGCTGCGGCTTCACGTTTTGTTTTAGCTCAAAGACCATACGCACAGTCTTAGGATCAAACTGCCCTACCCTTGCGGATTTGATATACGGATCGTCGCTGCGAATCTGCGCGCCAATGCCTTTAAGCACCGAGTTCAGATTCACATCCTCAATATCTACCACCACGCGGTCCGGGTTACTTAAGGCAAATTGTTTATATTTCAGCAGACGATTCGACTCTACCGTGACGCGGGTATAGCTGGACGCAGGCCAGATACGCACCGCAACGACCTGGCTTACGGCAGCCAGCCCGACCTGGCTCACGCTTAATAGCCACATGGCGCCCGCGCCTTGTAGTAAACGGCGACGGCTGATTGCTGAATTGGCTCCCGACATGCTTCTCCCGAGCAAAAACTAAATAGAGATCATACAAAGTTCATCCAAATTGACCGGAAACTTTAGCGAATGACGCATAATCTGTCATCTATAAAAGGGTAAACATTCTTTTTATATTCACGGCATTACTAAGAAAAGCGATCGGACCGCATAAAATTTACGCTTGCACAGAGGGCAAAAACAGAATAAAAATACACTAATTTCGAATAATAATTCACCAGTGGGGCGCGCAATGATAAAGGAACGTAAAACCGAACTGGTAGAAGGGTTTCGCCATTCAGTTCCCTATATCAATACCCATCGCGGAAAAACCTTTGTCATTATGCTCGGCGGCGAAGCCATTGAGCATGACAATTTTTCCAGCATCGTTAGCGATATCGGGCTACTGCATAGCCTCGGTATTCGCCTTGTCGTGGTGTATGGCGCGCGACCGCAAATCGACGCCAATCTGGCCGCGCATCATCATGAACCGATTTACCACAAAAACACACGGGTGACGGACGCCAAAACACTGGAGCTGGTGAAACAGGCCGCCGGTTTACTCCAGCTTGATATTACCGCCCGTCTGTCGATGAGTCTGAACAATACGCCGTTGCAGGGCGCGCACATTAATGTCGTCAGCGGCAATTTCACCATTGCGCAGCCGCTGGGCGTTGATGATGGCGTGGACTACTGTCATAGCGGCCGTATCCGGCGCATTGATGAAGATGCGATCAACCGCCAGCTGGATAACGGCGCGATCGTTCTGATGGGGCCGGTCGCCGTCTCAGTGACCGGCGAAAGTTTTAATCTGACTTCAGAAGAGATTGCCACTCAACTCGCCGTTAAACTGAAAGCGGAAAAAATGATCGGTTTCTGTTCTTCTCAGGGCGTTACCAATAGCGAGGGCGGCATCATTTCTGAACTCTTCCCGAATGAAGCGCAGGCGCGGGTGGAAGAGTTGGAAGCGCAGGGCGATTACAACTCCGGAACCGTACGTTTTTTGCGCGGCGCGGTAAAAGCCTGTCGTAGCGGCGTTCGTCGTTGCCATCTGATCAGCTATCAGGAAGATGGCTCGCTATTACAGGAATTGTTCTCGCGTGATGGTATCGGTACGCAGATCGTCATGGAGAGCGCCGAGCAGATCCGCCGCGCTACCATCAACGATATTGGCGGTATTCTGGAGCTTATCCGCCCACTGGAACAGCAGGGCATTCTGGTACGCCGTTCCCGTGAACAACTGGAGATGGAGATCGATAAATTTACCATTATTCAGCGCGATAATATGACTATCGCCTGCGCGGCGCTGTATCCTTTTGTGGAAGAGAAAATAGGCGAAATGGCCTGCGTAGCGGTTCATCCGGATTATCGCAGCTCATCGCGTGGAGAAGTGCTTCTGGAGCGGGTTGCCGCCCAGGCGCGGCAAATGGGGCTGCGTAAATTGTTTGTGCTGACGACGCGCAGTATTCACTGGTTCCAGGAGCGCGGTTTCACGCCTGTCGATATTGAGTTACTGCCTGAGAGCAAGAAAAAAATGTATAACTATCAGCGACGTTCAAAGGTGCTGATGGCGGATTTAGGGTAACGAGGGGGCCTGATGGCGCTGCGCTTATCAGGCCTACGCTCGAAAGCGTCATTTGGAGGCCGGATAAGACGCTACGCGTCACCATCCGGCGAGAACTCGTCTTATCCGGTACGACTGACTTCATCAAATAAGGTGGCTAATCCGCTGCGCCGCTCCGTACGCGTCACAATCGCGCCTGCCAGGATCCGTTCATCGGCATACAGCGATAACCGCCGCCGCGCCCGCGTAACAGCGGTATACACCAGCTCCCGCGTCACGACCGGCGAACGCTGGCTGGGTAAAATCAGCGCGGCGTGATCAAATTCAGCCCCCTGTGATTTATGTACCGTCATCGCCCAGGTTGTATCATGTTCCGGCAGACGGCTGGGCTGAACGGACTTGATCGTGCCGTCCGGCATCACAAACCAGACGCGTAACCCCTGCCCGCGATCGAGCGCAATACCAATATCGCCGTTAAATAACCCCAGCGCGCTATCGTTGCGCGCAATCATTACCGGACGCCCTTCATACCAGCGAGAGTGCGGATGCCGCTGAATTTTTCGTTGCTGCACCATCGCCTGCTCAATGCGGTCATTCAGTCCCCTCACGCCAAATGGGCCTTCGCGCAGCGCACAAAGCAGTTGATACTCATTGAAAGCCTGAAGGATTGCCTCCGGCGCCGCTTTTTCATGCAGCAACCGCAGGTAGCGCCCATAGCCCGCCAGCGCTTCATCCAGCATCCCGGCATAATCGTCGCTACTTTGCAATGTACGCTTCTCTATATCGCTAAACCCCTGCTGAAAAACAGCCTGGATTGCCGACCTGTCGCCGCAGTTAATTGCCGCCGCCAGCTTGCCGATGCCAGAATCGCTGCCGAAACGGTAGCTCTTTTGCAATAAACAGAGGCTATCGCGTAAAGACGCGGCTTGCATTCCGGCCCCCGCCGGAATGGCGCTCCCTGTTAGTCGACTTAGCTGCCGGGCGCGTTCCGCCGTAAACCCTGCGTTGACATAGGCGCAAATATCGCCCAACACAGCGCCCGCCTCAACGGATGCCAACTGATCGCGATCGCCAAGAAAAATGACCCGCCCGTGCGGCGGCAGAGCGTCAATCAAACGTGACATCATCGGCAAATCAATCATTGATGCCTCATCGACCACCAGCACGTCCAGATGCAGCGGATTGCCCGCATGATGGCGTAATCGCTGGCTGCCGGGCTGTGCGCCCAGCAGTCGGTGCAGCGTACTGGCGTCCTCCGGTATACGCTTTTTCTGCGCATCGGTAAGAGGAAGCTGACGCAACGCCGCGCCGAGCGACTCCGTCAGGCGTGCGGCCGCTTTCCCGGTCGGCGCCGCCAGCCGGATACGGCAACGTTCGCCATCCGCCATTTGAATTAATGCCGCCAGCAGCTTCGCGACGGTGGTGGTTTTACCGGTGCCGGGACCGCCTGAAATCACGGAGATACGGCGAGTTAGCGCTACGGCGGCGGCCACCTTTTGCCAGTTCACTTCGTCAGTCGGAGGGAAAAGCGCGTCCAGAATACGGGATAACTGCGCTTCATCTACGGCGATGGCCTGGTTAACCTCGTTAAAAAAGCGCGCAACCGTACGCTCGTTGCACCACATACGATTCAGGTAGAGGCGATCGCCGCACAGAATTAACGGCGCGGGGCTATCGCCGCAGCTAACCGCCGCAGACGCCAGTAACCGCTTTTTCCAGTCGATTGGCGTAGCCGTTTCGCTTATCCAGGCGACCAGTAAGGGATGCGCCTCCTCCGTTAACGTTAAACGCGACAACGGCAGACACACGTGACCTTCACCTGCGTCATGACTAAGCAGCGCTGCCGCCAGCGTCACGGCGGGATCGTCGTTACCGGCGACGGTTAAAGCAAACTGGGCATCAATGGGCCGTAATAGTTTTTGTTCAACGGCCTCCAGCAACCGCTCCTGGATTGTCATTGCGCCTCCTCACTCATTTCACCTGCAAACATATCATCCAGTTGGTTAATTAACGCCGCCGCAGGGCGAGTGGTAAAAATACCCTGCTGCGGACGTTCGCTATCCACCCCGCGTAAAAAGAGATAGATGACGCCGCCGAAATGGCGTTCATAGTCGTAATTCGCCATTCGATGACGAAGGTAACGGTGCAATGCCAGCGTATAAAGCTGGTACTGCAAATCATAGCGATGCGCCTGCATCGCCGCAGCCATCGCCGTCTGGGTATAAGCGGCGCTATCCTCGCCCAGCCAGTTAGATTTATAGTCGAGCAGGTAATAGCGCCCCTCATAACGGAACACCAGGTCGATAAAGCCCTTTAACATGCCGCGAACCTGCATGAAATCCAGCGCAGGGCAACCTGCTGAAAGCGGGTCGTACCGACGAATCAACGCATCCAGCTCTCCGGCGGTAAGCGGCTGGGCAATCGGCAGATAAAACTCCATTTCGACCTGTTTTTCACGCTCGGTCAGCACGCTCAGACTAACGCCCGTCTCGTTAAGGGGAACGTGTAACACGGTGTCCAGCCAGCGGGTAAGTACGGGCTCCCATCGCGTTTCAAAACCACTCAGCTCCAGTTTTTCCTGTACCCATTGGGGGTCTATCGGTTGAGTAAAATCAAGCTCTTCAAACAGGCTGTGCAAAAATGTTCCCGGCGATGCCCCGCGAGGAAAGTGATGCGGCGTCATTGCCGGCGCTTCCGCCGCTTCGCCAACGCCTGCGGCGTCAATGTCGAGACGAGGAATAAGATCTTGCGCCACGCTATGTCCCCGCTGCTGCAAACCGGAATAACTGGTGACGCGCCAGCTATCATAAAGCAGGCGTTGCAGCGTTCTGGCGCTGAGTTCCGCGTGCGATGCAGCGGCAATTTGCCAGCGGTCGTTATCCGTATTGCCTGGCGTTCGACACACGATATCCTCGTCGCATAGCGCCTCAATACAGGCGCGAAGGCCTGCGGCATCCATCGGTTCGCCTTTTTGCAGGAGTCGCCCAAGCGCGCTTTGGTGCACATCCGTCTCGCCTTTCTTATCGCTACGACGCCGCACCAGCGGCGCGACGCCGAGGCTGCAATGCCACACTGCACGGGTCAGCGCGACATAAAGTAGGCGCAGGTCTTCCGCCAGGCGTTCGGCTTCCGCCAGTGCTATGCTCTCTTCGGCGTGACTAAGGTCCAGCACCGCCTCGTAGGAGTGCCTGTCGTGATAAAAAGCCTGGTCCTGCACGCGGAAATGGGTGATAAAAGGTAACCAGACCAGCGGGTATTCCAGACCTTTCGATTTATGAATGGTGACGATTTGCACCAGATGCTTATCGCTTTCCAGACGTAGTTGCTGGCTGGAAGCATTGCTATCGGGTTCAAGGATATGCTGCGCCAGCCAACGCACCAGCGCATGTTCGCTTTCCAGCTGCGAACCGGCTTCCTGTAACAGCTCGCTAATATGCAAAATATCCGTCAGCCGACGTTCGCCTCCCGCCGTCGCCAGCAGGTTTTCAGCAATATTGCGCGCCGACATTAGCGCGCGCAGCATAGGCATCACGCCGCGTTTATGCCAAATCTGTCGGTAGCCATCAAACTCTTCAACAACCGCATCCCACGCATTTTCATCATTGTTAAGCGTTTCGATATCCAGCGCGGTAAGGCCCATCATTGATGTCGCCAGAGCGCTACGCAGCGTATTCTCACGTTCGGGCGCCATCACCGCCTGCAACACCCACAGCATCTCCTGCGCTTCGAGCGTTTCGAATACGCTGTCGCGGTTAGAAAGATAGACGGAGGGGATCGCCAGTAAGGTCAGCGCATCCCGTATCAGCGCGGCTTCCCGCCTGCTGCGCACCAGCACGCTAATATCCGAGGCGCGAACGGGCCGCGACGAATCGCCGTTCGTCAGCAGCGCGTCGCCCGTTTGCCCGGCACGCAGCCAGTCGCGAATTTGCGTGGCGCACACCTGCGCCATATAACTTTGATAATCGCCCGAACCGCAGCTTTCCCCCTCCATTAGCCACAGGGTCATCGCCGGTTGAGGCGCGTCATTCACTTTAAATTGCAGCGACTGGTTTCTGGGCGCAAACTTTACCGGACTGAAGGGAATATCGCGGAACATAAAGGCGTCATTCATCTGACTGAACAGCTTGTTAACGCTATTCACCATCCCCGGCGCGGAGCGCCAGTTAGTGTCAAGGGTATAGTGCGCGCTCACTTCGCTGCGAGCCTTCATGTAGGTAAAGATATCCGCGCCACGAAACGCATAAATCGCCTGTTTAGGATCGCCAATCAGCAATAGCGCCGTATCGGGTTGATGTCGCCAGATACGGCGAAAAATACGGTACTGTTGTGGGTCGGTATCCTGAAATTCATCGATCATCGCCACCGGAAAACGGGTACGAATCGCCGCAGCCAGCGCCTCGCCGCTTTCACTACGCAGCGCGGTATCTAAACGGCTGAGCATATCGTCAAACCCCAGCTCGCCGCGCCGGCGTTTTTCCTGAGCCACCGTTTCACGGATCTCTGATAACGCTCGGGTAAGAACCAGATCTTTAATCGATAGCGGTTCGCCCAACAGGTTATCGATGGCGACAAACAATGGGTGCTGGGGCGTCACGCCGCCAGCTTTGGTGCGCTCAGCTAAAAAACGCTGTGAAAATTTTCCCAACGCCTCGGGTAATTGATAGTTTTTCGTCTCTTCTTGCGCCCACGAGGTGATCTTTTCGATCCATTTCGCCTGATTGCCGCGGTTGAATTTTCTGCGATCGATGCCGGATGATTCGATCAGCGCGTCCAGCTCGCTAACCGCCTCACACCACTGCTGCTTCACCTGGTTGATGCGCGCCAGGATCTGTTCATGACGCGATGCCAGCGTCTCCTCCTGCGATGGCGGCGCTTTAATGACCGGCGCTTCGCCCTGCAGATAACGATCGATATCCTTTAAGAGCGCCTTCGGTCCCTTCCACACGTCAAACACCACCTGCGCGATGTCGCGCGGCAGCGGATAGCAATGACGCCGCCAGAAATCGGCGCAGGCCTGATAACGCAACAAAGATTCGTCTTCAATAAGCTGTTGCTCAAACAACATACCGGATTCGAAAGCGTTCAGGCTGAGCATACGCTGGCAAAAACCGTGGATGGTAAAAACCGCGGCCTCGTCCATTTGTCGTTCCGCCAGTAATAACCACTGTGCGGCCTGCTTTTTGTCGCTAATTTCTTCCAGCAAGCGGGCATAAAGCGGATTATCCGTGCTTTCCCGCAGACAGGCGATGCGCAACTCATGGATATTACTGCGGATTCGCCCACGCAGCTCTTCAGTGGCGGCCTCCGTAAAGGTTACCACCAGCAGTTCTTCAACGGTCAACGGGCGGGGAAATGCGGCACTGCCGCCCAGGCCGAGCAATAACCGCAGATACAGCGCCGCGATAGTAAACGTTTTGCCTGTGCCCGCTGATGCTTCAATCAAACGCTCGCCTGTCAGGGGCAAGCGTAGAGGATCAAGAGTCTCGGCGACATCATTCATTCTTTTCGCTCATTAGAGGTAACGTTTGCTGCAATGCGCTGACGTTATCCCACACTTTCCAGCCTGTCGGATGCACGTATTCTGCTTTTCCATTCTGGCTACCGGCAATCTGTGACAATATTGCCATACCTTGTGGTTCCACCACCGCCAGGTGGAAGAAGTCGGCAAGCTTTTGTGGCGTCAGCAATTTTATCTGAGCGATGATTTTATCACGCGAGTCAAAGCGCATATTACCCCGATCGAAATCCTTGCTTAAACGGGATGCTTCTTCGCCCAACGTTTGCGGCGCCTGGCGCATTTGCGTAATGATCGCCTGCTGAATTTGGGCGAACTCTTCCGGCTTCATCGCCCTCAGCTTCGCCTCGGCGTCAGGGAAAAATGCCTGATAGCGTTGCCACAGGTAAGAGGGCTGTTTATCGTTGCTCTGTAGCAGGAATCCCATTCCCCACTGACGGCCAACGCTCATCGGAAAGGCGAAAACGGCGTATCCCAGTTGCTCTTCGGTTCGTAGCTGATTGTAAAACCACGGTTGAACAATCTGACCTAACATCGCGCTGTAGGCGGCGCTGACGTACTCGTCGTAGCCGACCGGGACAAAGACCGCGGCTAACGCGGAGTCGGTGCTACTGCCCGCTTTTTCAAATATTACGGACTGCTTTTTCTCAACCACCACGTCTTTGTTGCGACACCACGCCGATCCGTTCGCCGCGAGCTGTTTTTGGACATCTTGCGCCAGAGAGGTCGCCTGGGCTTCGCTCATATTTCCTATAACCAGAAATTCCGGACGAGCGCCCGTTTTTAACGCATTACGATAGGCCATCACCTCTTTCAACGTAATGGACGGCAGCAAAGCGCGACGTTCATCACGGGAAAAATAAGGCACCTGCGAAATCATCTGCACCGGCATAATCGCCTGTTCGTAGGCTTTTCCCTTCTCCGCAGAATCCATCATCTGCGTATACCAGGATTTCGCCTGCGCCAGCTGTTCCTCCGTGGCGTCGTAGCTAAAATATCCTTCCAGCAACGCCAGGAAAAGCTGCGGCAAACGCTGGGTATAACCGTTCGCAGTGACCATCAGACCATTGTTGGCGTTAGTAGAAAAGCTAATGCCACCCACTGCCGCCTGGTTACTGAGCTGATCGAGCGCCATTCCCGCCAGATAATCATTAAGGGCGAACAGTACCTGATTGCGGGCGCTGTCCATCGCCTGCGGGTTACGCAATACCACGCTCACGTCAGCTTTTGGCTCGCTGGCGAAATAACGACTCGGCGCATAAACCACGCGCAAATCCGCTTTATCGACAATCAGTTCTGGCCGCACGTAGTTTTTGTCATTCTTAACAAGCGTGAAATCATCAGGAATATAGGGGTTTAACTCCGGCAGCGACAACGCAATGCCCTGTGCTTTTTGCTGCCAGTTTTTAAACGTCTGTTCGCTAATCTTATCGACCTGATAAGGCGCATCCACAAAATACGCAATCTTATTATGGGGTTCCTGGGGACTGATGTACCAGATGCGCGCATTCTGCGGCGTCATCATCGCCAGGCGATTTTTGATAGCGGCAGGATCGTAACGATCGGCGATATTCGCCGCATCCAGCGTATGCGCTACCGGGACGCGGATCATAGTGTCCGCCAGCCATTCGACATAGTCCATATCGCGGGTAATAGACGGATAGCGGAAGTCGAGATCCAGCACATGCGCCAGCTCGTCAAAGTAACGTTTATCTATCCCTTTTTCACGTAACGTATTGAGATAGCTAAAGATAGCTGCGACGACTTCATCACGATTGGCCAAACCTTTATCAGTCAGCGTTGCCGAAATGGCAAATACGCCGCTGTTACCATTAACAATCGGATCGGAATCCGCGCTAATACCTTCGACCAGTCCTTGTTTTTGCAGCCAGTCAGAGAGCGTCCCCGGGCTACGATTGCCAATCAGATAAGAGACCAGTTCATCGGTCTTGCTACGGAACTGCGCGCTATTGTTATCAATACGAAACTCCACGCGCAGCACTTTACGCGGTAGCGCCGGCACGTAATGAATAATGATGCCCTTCTGCGCCTCGGTGATGACAGGTACGTTAATTTCCGGTTTTTTAATCTGTTTATTCGGCACGCGACCATAGGTTGCGGCGGCAATACTCGCCAGTTCCGGCAAGGGTTTATTACTGTAAATCACCGCCTTCATCAGATTAGATGAATAGTATTTTTCATGAAAAGCGATCAACGCCTGTTGCACCGGATTTCCCGGCTTATCGCTTAGCGTTTCCAGATTGCCGCCAGAAAAGTGCGAGCCTGGATGCGCCGGGTTAATGGTTTCGGCGCTTACCTGCGCCATACGCATACCGTCGCGGGTGCGCGCCATCGTCAGCTCGGCATTCACCGCGTTTCGTTCGCGTTCGGCATACTTTTTATTGAGCAATGGCGCGGCAATGGCGTCGGCCAGGCGATCTACGGCGCCTGGAAGCGCGTCGTTTTCAACCTCCAGGTAGAAGGCTGTTCGATAAGGCGCGGTGCTGGCGTTGTGGCTACCGCCATGTCTTTTAAGGTATTCGGCAAGGCTATCCGCCTGCGGATATTTTTTTGACCCCATCAGGCACATATGCTCAAGATAATGAGCAAGCCCCTGATGAGCCTCAGGATCTTCAAGCGATCCAACGGGTACCACTAACGCTGAAAGCGACTTTACAGCCTGCGGATCGGATACGAGCAACACCACCATGTCATTATCAAGACGTATCGCCTGATACTGCCGGGTATCTTTATCGCTTTTACGGATAGTTTCTTGCAGCGGTTGCCAACCGATATCCGCCTGAACTGCAGGCCCCCAGAGGGCGACCAATAACAATAACGCTTTGAACCAGGTGCTGCGGGGCATTCACGGACCTCATCATTAACTTTCATTCCCACTCATCTGTATGGTCACGTAAACCATCGACCTGAGCGGAACGGGATATTATTGTGCTGAACCAGGCAGCATTTTTTTATCAGTAATCAGTCCGTGACGAAGAGCGCATCATAGTCGAAGCCTTTTAATGGCGCGATTTTCATACAATCAACGAGACTGATTAAAACGAAACAGCGGTAACAGGTAATGCCGTGACTGCGCAATGATAGCCTGCAACGTTTCAGATTCCAGCTGACGCCAAAGACGTTGATACCAGATATCTTCGCCTTCGCCGCTCACCATCATGTTGCCTTCATAAGCCTGTAGAAACTTTGTTCTGGCCTTCTGTAAGGTGTCATCGTCGTCTAACATGACATCATTTTCAGCGTCATAACAGGCTTTTATCCATGCGCCGCCGCTTTCCGGCAGTACCAATAGCGGAGAAGACATGCCTTCCCGGTAGCCTTCAATCAGTTGCGCCAGGTAAGCCATTGCCTGCGTTTTATCAAGAGGCGGAAATCGCCACTCTCCCTCTTTGCGCAAAAACAGGCGACTTTCGCCACTCCCGCCGCTGGCACAATAGACAAGGTGTTCCAGCCAAAGTTGCACACCTTGCGCCACGCTGATTAAAGCGGGACGCCAGCGCAATAATCCATCCTCCTGTACCTGCGGTAGCCAGCCGGTTAGCTGAACGCCATTGCAAAGCAGATCCACTTCCAGGCTTTGGCTCGGCTTACGACAGGCGATAACCCGGCTTGCCAGTTGCTGCATCTCCTGACATTGCGCATCCCAGAATATTTCGCCAAACGCGCCGTAAGGCAACTCTCCCGCAGCCCGGAAACGGCGGAACAAGCGTTCGGCGTCGTCCTCTTCAACCAGCGTATTGAGCAACTGTTGGTTAAGTTGATATCGCGTCAATCCCTCTAATTCAAACGGTTCCGCATCAGGAATCTCACTCTCTTCCGAGCGGAAATTAACCTGAAGCCGCATCTGAAAAAATGCGCGTACCGGATGGGCCCAAAAACGCTGCAGACTTTCCAGAGTCAATGTTTCCGGCATCGTAAAAGGAAGCGGCTGCACAAAGTCAGAATGCGCTTTTCCCGACTGACTCGCCGCGGGCAACCACTCTCTGGCATAACTTTGCTGTTCGCCGGGTTGGTAATTTTGCGCATCAAAAGGCATACGGGTATGCAGACGCGTAATATGCGCTTTGACTCGTGCTTCGCTCTCATCACAGGTCAGCGTTTCGTCGCCCGGCAAATAGTGGCTTTGCCCGATGTAATCCACCAATTCTTGCACCAGTACAGAGGGAAAGCGTTCGCTATTATCCTGGATGGAGCGACCGATGTAGCTGATATACAGCGTTTGCTGCGCCGAGATTAACGCTTCCAGAAACAGATAGCGGTCATCGTCGCGACGGCTTCGATCCCCGCGCATGGGTTTTTGGCTCATCAGGTCAAAGCCCAACGGCGCAAGCTGGCGCGGGTATACGCCGTCGTTCATTCCCAGCAGGCAAACGACTCTGAACGGAATGGAACGCATCGGCATCAGCGTACAAATATTGATGGGGCCCGCCAGGAAGCGCTGGCTAATACGTTCCTGATCCAGACGCTGCGCCAGTTCATCCCGCAGTAGCGAAATCGGTACCGCGTCGCCATATTCCGCCGCAACGCCTTCGGCGATAATGGCCTGCCACTGCTGTTCAATCAATGTCATTGCCGCTTCCGTGTCCGCATCGGGCAGGAAGAAATCATTGAGCATGTCGCGACAAACGGGCAGCCACTCTTCCAGCGGTCGCTCCTGCGCCAGACCGCGCCGCCAGATATTAAGCTGCATCAGCAGCGAAGCCAGATGCCCGACCAGCTCAGCAATCAGACCGCTGGATTCGTCATAAGGCAGAACCGACTGCCACTCGCCCTGAGCGCTTTCCATCGCATACCCCAGCAGCATACGCGTCAGGCCAAATTGCCATGTATGCTGCCCCGTGGCAGGAAGCTCCAGCTCGCGCACGTTGTCATCGTCAATCCCCCAGCGAATGCCTGACTCATTGACCCACAAGCGCAAATAACGCAGCCCTTCTTCGTTGATCGTAAAGCGGGCAGCCAATACCGGTACGTCTAACAACGCCAGAACATCCTCGGAGACGAAGCGGCTGTCCGGTAACGAAAGTAGGCTGATAAATGCCTGTAACACCGGATGTGACTGACGCGCCCGCCGATCGGAAATAGCATAAGGCAGATAGCGCTCCGTTGGCGCGCTACCAAATACCGCCTGGATAAACGGGCTATAGCTGTCAATATCAGCCACCATAACGATAATGTCGCGCGGCGTTAGCGTCGGATCGGCTTCCAGCATCGCCAGCAGGCGATCGTGCAGTATTTCCACCTCGCGCTGCGGGCTGTGACAAACGTGAAAAGAGAGGCTGTTATCCTCGGGATCGAGCAGACGCTTATTGTCGCTGCGCGAATACTCCTCAAGATTTACGCCCGCCACCGCATGGCTTTCCAGTTCAAGGATATCCGCCTGAATCCGATGCAAAAGATTATCTGGCGTAATATCAACAAACGCATCCAGCTCCTGGCTGTTTTCCAGTTCAGATAGCAGGTAGATATAATCCCGTCCCAGTTTTCCCCATGAGGCCAGTAGCGGATTACCGATATCCTGTTCGCCGTCGCTGTTAAACAAGGCTTCCGGATTCTGGTTTTCACGGAACAACGGTAAATGACGGTCTTCAAAACTGTGACGACGCTGGCGAGCCATGAGTTTTGCCAGCCAGGCTGGGTCTTTAATGTCCCCCCAGTAATACCGGCACGGATTAGTAAAAAGGAGATGGATTTCGATATGTTTACCCAACGCCTGCAATGCTCTGAGATACACTGGCGGTAACGCGGAAATACCGCAAATAAAAACGCGGGACGGCAACCCTGGCGGGCAGGCGGTCGCGCTTTCCAGCGTTTGAATAAAGCGTTGGTAGAGATTGGCGCGATGCCAGCGCGGCTGCCCCAGCGCGGCGGTATATTCCACCAATGCTTTCCACAGCGGCGCCTGCCAGTTTTGCGCCTCCCCCAGACCTTCCACGGTTTTTCCCGCTTCCCACTGCGTAAGCCAGTCAGGCCGATAAACCAGATACTGATCGAACAGGTCGGCGGCGCGCGCGGAAAGCTGAAAGAGTTTGCGTTTATCGGTGTCGTCGGTCAGATAATGGCGCAGCAGTACAAACTCATCCTTATCCAGCAACTGCGGCAGCAAGGTCATCAGTTTCCAGCTCATGCTTTGTTTGCTGAAAGCGCTTTCTTTGGGAATATCCGGCAACACGCGAACAAACATCTCCCAGATAAAACTCGCCGGTAACGGAAAAGCGATATTCGCCGCAATACCAAACTTTTGTGAAAGGGTCATCTGCAGCCACTGCGCCATACCCGTGCTTTGTACCAGAATCATTTCTGGTTCAAAGGGATCATCCAGCCGCTCGCGTTCGACGATGAATTCCATCAACGCTTCCAGCACATCCAGACGATTGGAGTGGTAGACCCTTAACATAATTACTCCTGACGATTAACGATTTGGACAATGCAAGCGCGTCATTTGCCCCTGCCTGCCAGAGGGTGAAACCATCGTGACGCTGATGCTGACACATCCCGATTGCGTTGTCTGCATCCGGTTGGCCTTCCAGCTGTCAGCAGGCGAAAATGGATACAGCGCCGTTTGCTGCCACGCCTGCCGCCAGATCTGGAGATACTGGTGTCGTAATGCAAAACTGTGCATTAATACCCGCTGATAGCCTGACAGCGCGGTGACGATCATTACCATTAGAACCATCGCCACTAAAACTTCCGGGAGGCTAAACCCGCGTTGTAAATTCAGGGGATGCGACATAACGCCACCTCTTTTAACGGACAAAAATCGCTCCAGCCGTGGGGAGAAAAGACAATGCTTCCCTGAATGACGTTGCCCAAACGCCATAACGTCATGCCGTCATCTTGCGCCGCCATCACCACCTCATCCCCCGATAATCTCCGCAAACAGACCCTCGCTCCTGAAGGGAAATAGCGCCGACATTCCATTTCGGTTACGCCTGACCATAGCTGCCCCCGCCCCCATTCCAGCGCCGACTGTACGAGCGCCTGGCGTTGTATCGCCATGCTCTGCGTCGTCACGCGGGCGGCATAGCTGGCCTGCTGCTGATTTACGCCTTGCAGTAGCAGACTACCCAGAATCAGTATTAAAAGCGCCAGTATTAGCGAAGAAGCGCCACGTTCCCGATTCACAGATTAAATCCCGTTACGCTGTATTGCGCGTCAATAGCCGTCTGAGGCTCGGCTTTGCTGGCGCCGCGCAGATGCAGCATGAGCACTGGCGAGAATCCCGTTATATCCCGGCGCTCAACGGTAAACGCCGTGATGAGTACCGTATTGGGATCGGTCATTTTTTCCCATCCCTTACCCTGGCAAGATGTTGCTCCGCGTAATGTCTCCAGAACGTTATCCTTCACACGAAACCCGGTCTGGTCGGCCTCTTTCGCCGGTATGGTATCCCAGACACCGTTATTATTCCCGTCCCACTGAACGATGACGCATTGCCCCTGTTCGGCAAGATGTAACCCTTCGCCAATACAGTGGCCATGACAGTAACCCGCACGTTGAAGATGCTTCGCTACGGTATAGGTTCGCTGCCAGATTTCATCTTCCAGCGATAACTGTCGCGTGTTGTGCCAGATCTCACGCTGTAGCGCCGGTAAAAATCGTGCGGACCCAAGCAGTAAAATGGAACCTATCGCCATCGCCAGCACAACTTCCAGTAGCGAGAACCCCCGCGTGGTTATTGACACGTGGCGGCCTCATTACGCTCGCATAGCCTGATTCGCCCCCAGGAGGAGACGACCAGACGCCACTCTCCGGCAGCGTTTTTCAGTACGATGTGCCCTGCCCATGCCGTATTGCGCAAGCCAAAGAAGGCTAACGACGGCGTGATATCGGCAAGGACGACATCACGCCAGTCGGGCGTAAACACAAAGGGGGAAGATGGCGTACACGATGTTTGCGTAGCAACAGAGCTGACAAAGCACCATGAACCGCCTTCGCTGACCACGCGAAGAATGTGATCGCGGTTATGCCAGTGAGCGTCCTCACGAAGTTGCAGCAGGTAATCCCGCACCTGACATGCGGTTTGCCACAGGCGCTGTTGCTGCTGCCAGCGTTGCCAGCCATAAAGTCCTGTGGCGCTGAGAATGATAATGAGCGACATCGCGACCACCGTTTCAATGAGCGTATAGCCCTGTTGTTTTTTCATGTCGGCAGTATGGCGGGCGGAAGAAAAATAACGAGCGCCAAATACAGATTGTTCGGCGCGTTACGGAAAAAAGTTCATGTCTTGCAGCGCGTTGCAAAATTTCAGGAATCCGCGCCGAAGATTGAGACGAAGGGTAAATAAATATCCTCCGGCATAGCCGGAGGTTTTTCTGATGCGCCTGTAAGGCTTTCTTACCAGCCGCGCCCTAACAGGCGCATACGATCTGACATTTGCATCAAACTTCGTTACTTACGGCCCGTAAA